>JAZNTS010000147.1:0-17373 GCA_045591905.1 Oscillospiraceae bacterium
AAGCTTGCCGAGGACTTCATCAAGATGTACTACAAGGATTGATATACTATTATAATATAACAAAGGCGGCTCGTTGAGCCGCCTTTTGCTTTGATACAAAGAGGTGTGCCGCAGCACGAAAATAGGAGGAAAACGCGCCGCGGCAATGAAAAGAACATTCGGAGCCGCCGTTGTGTCATCGGCTTTTCCGATTTTATGTAAACGCCATTATCGGCGGTAGGTGGAATGATTTAATAATACACCACAAATGTGAAATAAAAGTCATGGTTATGTGAAAAAGCAAGGAACTTTTAACCGCTTTCACTTTACATCGGAGGGATTTTGTGGTATACTAATACTATGTTTTAATCCCTCGTTGATTATATAAACATTTGATTTTATCGGCTCTTTGCCGAGGAGGTATAATATGTACAAGGAATTTTCAAACAAGGTTTCGGGACTTCAGCCCTCTGCCATCAGAGAGATACTGAAATTCACCGCTGACCCTACCGTTATCAGCTTCGCTGCGGGAAATCCCGCGCCCGAGGCGTTCCCTACCGATGTTATCGCAAAGCTCTCTGCGGATATCTTCGCTGAGGAGCCTATAAACGCGCTGCAGTATTCCATCACTGAGGGCTATCCCAAGCTGCGCGAGTGGCTTAAGGACGACCTCACAAAGCAAGGCCTGTTCAAGGACGGAGATAATGTTATCATAACATCGGGTGCGCAGCAGGCTATCGAAACAGTTGCTAAGATACTCTGCAACGAGGGCGATGTAATCATCTGCGAGGATCCCGCGTTTATCGGCTCGCTGAACGCGTTCCGCTCCTACGGCGTTAAGCTTGTCGGAGTTCCGATGGACGCTGACGGAATGATAATGGACGAGCTTGAAGCGGCGCTGAAAGCTAATCCCACAACAAAGTTCATCTATACTATCCCGAACTTCCAGAACCCCACAGGCAAGACTACAACTTTGGAGCGCAGGAAGCAGATGCTGGAGCTTGCCAAGAAATATGGCGTTTACATCGTTGAGGACAATCCCTACGGTGCGTTGCGTTTCTCGGGCGAGGACGTTGCAAACATCAAGTCGCTTGACGACAGTAAGCACGTTCTGTACTGCGGCAGCTTTTCAAAGGTGCTTGCTCCCGGTCTGCGTGTAGGTTATCTCCTTGGCGACAGCGATGTACTTGCAAAGGCTACTGTAGGACTTCAGACCAGCACAGTTCACACAAACATCTGGGCACAGATGCTCACCTACCGTTTCCTCACAACCGTGGACTTTGGCGAGCATATCGCAATGCTGCGTGATATCTACCGCAAGAAGTGCAAGCTCATGCTGGACGGTCTGAAAGCAAACCTCCCCGATTTTATAGAGCTTACAAATCCCGAGGGCGGTCTGTTCATCTGGGGCACGCTGCCCGAAAAATACGACATGAACGCTTTCTGCAAGGAAGTAGTTCAGCGTAAAGTCGCGCTCGTTCCCGGAAACGCATTCTCCGCTGACGAAAGCGCAGTATCACACAGCTTCCGCATGAACTTCTCCACTCCTACCGATGAGCAGATAATCAAGGGCGTTGAGATACTTGGTAAGGCTGCAAAGGAAATACTGAAATAAAATATAGGGCTGTACAGCCGCGAAAGGAAAAACATCATGGAAGAACAAAAGAAGAATATGCTGAGCCTTATTCAGCCGACAAACACTCCGCATCTCGGTAACTACCTCGGCGCAATGCAGAACTGGGTAAGGCTGCAGAATGACTATAACTGCTTTTTCGGTATTGCGGATCTTCATTCCATTACCGTAAGACAGGATCCCGTAAAGCTGCGCGCACAGATCAAGGAGAGCTACGCGCTGCTTATCGCGGCAGGTCTTGACCCCGAAAAAAGCACGCTGTTCGTGCAGGGTCACAACTGCCATCACGCGGAGCTTAGCTGGATACTCTCCTGCTATACACAGTTCGGCGAGCTTTCCAGAATGACGCAGTTCAAGGACAAGTCCGCAAAATATGCCGATAATATCAATGCAGGTCTTTTCACATACCCCGTGCTTATGGCGGCGGATATTCTGCTGTATCAGGCTGACCTTGTTCCCGTTGGCGCTGACCAGAAGCAGCACTTAGAGCTTGCCCGAAACATCGCACAGCGCTTCAACGGCGTTTACGGCGATACTTTCACAATGCCTGAGCCGTATATCACAAAGACCACGGCAAAGGTGATGTCGCTTCAGGAGCCGACAAAGAAGATGAGCAAATCCGATGAAAACCCCAACGCGTCCGTGTGGGTGCTTGATGATAAGGATACCATTATCCGTAAGTTCAAGCGCGCGGTTACAGACAGCGAAACAGAGGTCTGCGCACGCGAGGGCAAGGACGGTATCATAAACCTTATGTCCATCTATTCCGCCGTTACAGGCAAGAGCTTTGAAGATATCGAGGCTGAGTTCAAGGGCAAGGGCTACGGCGATTTCAAGCTTGCCGTTGGCGAGGCTACAGCGGATATGCTTGCACCCATGCAGGCTGAATTTAAGCGCATCTCGGCTGACAAGGCATATCTTGAGAACTGCATGAAGCAGGGTGCTGAGAAGGCCTACAAGGCAACCAGAAAGACGCTCCAGAAGGTGCATAAAAAGGTTGGATTTGTTACACTTTAATGCTTAATATACATTGTGTATATACCACATTGAGATTATACTTTAAGTTTCGTTAAAATCACGAAATACGCCCCTAAATCAACAGCGTAAGCTGTGATTATCTACAAAATTAACGCTATTTTTGAATTATCTCTTGCATTTTGGGGCGTTTTCTGATAAAATAATATACGTTACTGAAATCACACTAGAGAGGTAGGTGCTTATAATGGCAAAGTGCGAAATCTGCGGCAAGGGCGTAACATTCGGTATCAAGGTGTCTCACTCCCACAGACGCAGCAACAGAACATTCAAGCCCAACGTTAAGAAGGTTAAGGCTATGGTAAACGGTACTCCTTGCAGAGTAAATGCCTGCACACGCTGCCTTCGTTCCGGTCTTGTACAGAGAGCTATCTAATAACTTTGTAAATAAAGTTATACTTTTTACAAAAATTATTACCCCTGTCCGCAATAGTGGACGGGGGCTTTCTGTTTATATTTCAGATTTTATACTTTAAGTAATTTACAAAGATAATAATTCTCCCCGTATTCAAAACAAATACGGGGAGATAGTTATTTAAGCATAGGTGCTGAACAATGCGCCGATAGTGTAAGCGTAGCTCTGCGTGCTTGCCGCAGTGTAGCTGAATGCTCCGCTGCTGCCCGAAAGCCTGTTTATCTGCTCGGCTTTCTGAATTACCTTGGAAGCAAAGCCGCCCTCGCCGAAAGTGGTCTTGAGGTCAGTTGCGGACACATTAGGCATCTTCTCCGCGTCAAACGTAAGCTTGTTGTCAGAGCCAAGGGTTATTCCCGCTCTTTGGAGAGAGGCTGAGTATACCTTTGCCGTGTTGACAAGGATAACGCCCTTTTGTAGAACGTTGGTATTTTCTGCTTCACCGAGCGACTCGATAAAGGTGTTGTAGTCCTCTACAAAGCCCTCAATGACTTTCTGCGCCTCGTCCTTGTCGTACTCGCCGCCGTATTTCAAGCCGTTTGCAAAGCGTTCTAAGCTCTCCGCGGAGCCTGATGTGTTGAATGCCGCCTGCTTCACCGATATTGCCTTTTCGGCGGAATCTTCTTCCTTGCTGCCGAAAATGGAGTCGTACAGCTTTTCATACTCCTGCTTGATATAATCATCGCCGTACTTGACGAGATTATCCAGCGTTTCGTCAACAGACTTGCTGTTGAATACCGAAGTATTATACTTGTTGTACCTGTTGCTGTACAGCGCCGACGCCATCTGCTGCTTGGTGTTTACAACAGCCATTTTGTACTGAACAGAAGCCATATTACCTATAGTTGCCATAAGATCGCCTCCTTGCTGTCAAGATATTATATGTGCCTTTTGGTTTTGGTTTTATCAGCTCACCTTGCGCACGATAGCGATCGGTGTCTGCTGGGAGCACTGGTCAAGGGGATTGTCGCTGAACACCTGAGAAGCAAACGTCTCGGGATAGTCCTTGCGGCATACGCCGAGCACTGTTGCGGCGATGTCATTTGCGTCAATGATTACTACATCGTGACCGATGTGCTTTGTAAGCTCCGCTGCAACCTCGTTAGGTCTGTCGGGAGCCATTTTTGCGTAACGGTTGTAGGGCGGAAGCGTATAATCACACGGACCGTCGATAGCACGCGCCTTCATACCGCATATATTGTAGAACACGCCCTTTTTGCGGAACAGCTTGCCAACTGCCGCGCAGGCTGCCGCAAACAGAACCTTGGGTCTGCCGACCTCGCGTATGCAAAGCTCCATGGTTTCAGGCATTCCAAGACCGATACCGTAGTTTGTTTTTACAACGAAGCGGGAGAGGAATTTCGCAAGACGCGAAACCTTTATCTCATCTATCGGGAAAGCACGTCCCTGTGATATTGCGATGATCTTTTCAGAAATGATTATCGTATCTCCGTCCTCAAGATACTCTCTAACATACTTATCAAGCACGTCAGAGATAACATCGTCCTTTGTGATAACATGAGTTTTTACGGGATAACGTGCAAATCTGCCGAAGTCTGTATCTATCTCTAAGTTTTTGCCCTCGTTGGGCTGAAATGGCATTTCCATACTTCTTTTCCTTTGAGTTTCTTTATAATTTTATCAGCCTACGCCGTAGGTCTTTCTGTATTCCTTCATCTTGTCAACATACTCTGCGCCGGGGATAACGCCCTTTTCAAGCGCGTCGATGATGTCGTTGATGGTAACGATGGAATACACCTTAACACCAAACTCCTCATACACTTCCTGTACAGCGGACTTGTCAGAGGTAAGACCCTTTTCCATACGGTCAACAGTGATCACCATACCCTGAAGATCGATATCGGCAGCGCCTGTAAGCTTTGGAAGAACCTCGCGCAGTGCCTTTCCGCTGGTCATAACATCCTCTATGATAACGACCTTTTCGCCGTTTTCGAGGTTTTTGCCTACGAACATACCGCCCTCGCCGTGGTCTTTAACTTCCTTGCGGTCAAAGCAGTAGTTTACGTCCATGCCAAACTTGTTGTACAGTGCTGTGCAGGCTGCAACGGAAAGCGGGATACCCTTGTATGCGGGGCCGAACAGTGTTTCGGGTGTAAGTCCGTTGTCCTTGATGCACTCTGCATAGAACTCGCCGAGCTTTGCAAGCTGAGCGCCTGTCTTGTAGTTGCCGCAGTTGATGAAATAAGGCGCAAGTCTGCCGCTCTTGAGCGTAAACTCGCCGAACTTCAGCACGCCGCTGTCCACCATGAATTTGATAAAGCTTTCTTTGTATGTCATAGCTGCTCCTTCCTATGCGCTTTACAGAGCATAGATGTCTATATTATTTTTCAGTATTATTATACCACAATACTCATTATTTTGCAATAGATTTTGCTTTGCGGCGGCAAAAAACAGCGTTTTTTCATTCTTTAAGACCTAACCTTGTAAAAGCTTGGCTTTTTCACAAAATAATATGTGCATTTTTGCAGAAACTACGGTTTAAAACTCTTGACATTTTCGTGATTATGTAGTAAAATAGAAGAGGCTATTTATAAACGGTGAATTATGCCCGTTTTAAAACAGCTTGGCGTTTATATTAAATCATTTACATATCAACGTTACGGCGGCATTAATATATGATAGACAGGAGAACAGCCGTTAATTTATATACTTATATTTTCATGACGGCGCAGTCGGCGCTGTATGCTATTATCCGCAGAAGCGGCATATAAGTGTATCTTATCTTGACAGCGCGGTACGATCACCGCGATATTCTATTTTCCAATAAAATTATATATTTTATCCCGCCGATTTCTAAAAGGAGGGAAAAGAACGATGGACGACGTATTGATGAACGTATTGATCGGCGTCGCAGCGTTCCTTGTAGGCGCGGTCGCGTGCGGCTTTATCTGCTTCAAGCTTGGTATAAAGCACCGTATAAAGACTGCCGAGGCACAGTTTGAGTCTGCCGAAAAGGAAGCTGCAAGGATCATCGCAGAAGCCAATGAAAAGGCTGCAACAAGCAAGAAAACAGCACTCGTTGAGGCAAAAGACGAGATCCACAAGCTCCGTACTTCTGCGGAGAAAGAGATCCAGCACCTCAAAAACGACACAGAGCGTGAGCTGAAGGAGCGCAGAAGCGAGCTTTCGCGTTCGGAACGCAGACTTCAGCAGAAAGAGGAAAACCTCGACAAAAAGACCGACAAGATCGAAAAGCTTGAAGAACAGCTTCAGGCAAAGCACAAAAAGGCTGACGAAAAGATCGCCGAGGCAGATCAGCTCAAAGCAAGCCAGATGGATATTCTGGAGCGTATTTCGGGATTCACAACAGAGCAGGCTAAGGAGCATCTGCTGATGATGCTCGACAGCGAGCTTTCTCACGAAAAGGCTGTCAGAATTTCCGCTTATGAGCAGCGCATAAAAGACGAGTCCGATGAAAAGGCTCGCCAGTACGTTTCTCTCGCGATCGCAAGACTTGCCGCAGACACCGTATCCGAAATGGCGGTTTCCGTTGTGGCAATCCCCAACGACGAGATGAAGGGCCGCATCATCGGCCGCGAGGGTCGCAATATCCGCGCTATCGAAACGCTTACAGGCGTTGACCTTATCATTGACGACACACCCGAGGCTATCACACTTTCCAGCTTCGACCATGTTAGACGTGAGATCGCAAGGATCGCGCTTGAGCGTCTGATTCAGGACGGCAGAATCCACCCCGCACGCATCGAAGAAACTGTTGACAAGGCTCGCCGCGAGGTTGAGCTTCGCATCAAGCAGGAGGGTGAGCGTGCCGTTATGGAGACCAACGTAAACGGTCTTAACCATGAGCTTGTTCGTCTTATCGGACGTCTGAAGTACAGAACATCTTACAGACAGAACGTGCTTAACCACTCTATTGAGGTTGCACATCTCGCAGGCATTATGGCAAGCGAGCTTGGCGTTGACCCCGCTCTCGCAAGAAGAGCAGGTCTGCTGCACGATATCGGTAAGGCTCTTGACCACGAGATCGAAGGCTCGCACGTTCAGATCGGCGTAGATGTATGTAAGAAGTACAAGGAAAGCCCCGAGGTTATCCACGCTATCGAAGCACACCACGGCGACGTTGAGTGCCGCACAGTTATCGCAGCGCTTGTACAGGCTGCGGACGCTATCAGCGCAGCAAGACCCGCTGCAAGAAGCGAAAACTACGAGAACTACATCAAGCGTCTTGAAAAGCTTGAGGAAATATGCAACAGCTACAACGGCGTTGACAAGTCCTTTGCAATTCAGGCGGGCCGTGAGGTTCGCATCATGCTTAAGCCCGAGTCCATCAGCGACGACGGCATGAAGGTGCTTGCACGCGATATCGCAAAGAGAATTGAGAGCGAGATGGAATACCCCGGACAGATCAAGGTAAATCTGATCCGCGAGAGCCGCGCTGTTGATTACGCAAAATAATATTGAAACCGCCTCAAATGAGGCGGTTTTTGCGTTGCAGATTAGGTGCAGATTTCAAAACACACGCCATCGCTAACGGTGCGACAAACCGTGCGGCAGTGAACAGCACGTCCCACATTATACAACAAAAGCCTGAGAAATTCATGTTCTCAGGCTTTTGCTTATTACTCACTAATTAAGATGTGATATCAATTACTTCTGCAAAAAAACGTTGATAAGCTCATGTCCGACAGAGCGGAAGATACCCGAAGCCTCAGCGTGAGCCTCATCGAACTTTTCAACGCCCTTTACCTCCTTGGTGCTGTCGTAAATGAGATAAGGAACGGGGTTTGAGGTGTGCGTTTTAAGCTCCAACGGAGTAGGGTGGTCGGGGCAGATAAGGATACGGATATCCTCGCCCTTGAACGCTTCAAGCATGGGGCCAAGCACCTGCTCGTCGATTATTTCAATGGACTTGACCTTATTCTCCACTTCGGCACGGTGACCGCACTCGTCGGGAGCTTCCATGTGAACATAAACGAAATCCGCGCCGTCCTTCAGCGCCTTGATAGCTGCCTCAGCCTTGCCCTTGAAATTTGTGTCGATGTAGCCTGTTGCGCCATCTACCTCGATGACGTTCATTTCAGCGAACTTACCGATACCTTTGAGCAGGTCGACTGCGGATATCATCGCACCGCTTACGCCGTATTTTTCCTTGAAAGGCGTAAGCTCTGCGCGCTTGCCCTCGCCCCACAGCCAAATGCTGTTTGCAGGACGCTTGCCGCGTGCTTCTCTTGCCTTGTTTACGGGGTGGTCTTTAAGCAGGTCATAGCTGCGCTTCATAAGGTCGAGCAGCTTTTCTGCGTTGGGAGAGGTGCTGAGATACTCGGTCACAACTCTGCCTGTGATGTCGTGGGGAGGGGTCATGTTGCCGAGGTCAAGTGTTCCGTTGTTCCAGATAAGGCAGTGGCGATAGCTTACGCCGCTGTAGAATTTGAACTCCTCGTTGCCGAAATTCTCCTCAACATACTTGATAAGCTCCGCAGCCTCGGCGGTGGAGATGTCATCTGCACAGTAGTCTATCATCGTTTTCTTGGAGTAGTCAGCCTCGTCCGAAACAGTAACAAGATTACAGCGCAGAGAAACATCTGTCGCTTTCATGTCGATACCGATAGAGCCTGCCTCCAGCGGGGAGCGTCCTGTATAATACACTGCGGGGTCATAGCCGAGCACGGAAAGATTAGCCACATCACTGCCGGGCTTCAAGCCCTCGCCGACTGTTTTCACCATTCCTACCTCGGACACCTTGGCGATCCTGTCCATATTCGGCTTGTTAGCCTTTCCCATGGGGGTAGTGCCGCCCAGATCCTCACGGGGAGTATCTGCCATACCATCGCAGAGAAGAACTGCATATTTCATAGTTTGCCTCCTGAATTTATATATTTATTGTCATTGTTTATTTTATCACAATCATATGAGTTTTGCAATATGATTTGAAATTTTTTCTGAGCTTCTTTATATCAGCCCGATATTTTTTGCCGCCATCTCCCACATATCCTCGTCAAATTCACTCTTGTCGGGATAAATTTTGAGCAGTCTGTGCAGTTCGTCAAGACATTCTACCGAGTATTCATAGCCTGTTCTCAATATCTCTCGCACACCTTTCGCCCAGAAATTCGCTTTTTCGATCAATCCGCTTTCCTCAAACTCAGCCAAGAGCGCTTCGGTGTCATATGGCAGAGAAATTATTTCAGCCTGCCATCGGTCGGTGTACTCCAGCACAGCAAAACGCGCGTCTGTTATACGTTGATTTGGCATTCCGAGCGGGCCGCTGTTTACGATAAGTCTGCCGTCTTGCTCATAAACTAACGGAACGTGCGAGTGAGCGCACAGCATAACAGGTGAGTCCATTTCCGCTATCGTCTGATTCAGTCTGTCAAGCGGCGGCTCCTTTTGCAGAAAATCATAATATGACGGACGGTGAATCGCAAATATCCTGTCGCAGCCGTCTATATCTATCTCAATCGTATCGGGAAGCTGCGAAAACCAATCCAGCGCTTCAGCAGTTAGACTTTCGTAGGTATAGAGCAGATTTCCTGTTTTGCTTCCGTATATCCAGCCCTTGGGGTCTTTGCGGTAATTCAGCAAATAGTCCTCGCGGTTGCCTTTAATAAACCAAGTTTTATATCTCGGCGGAATATTTCGCAGGATATCCACTGTTTTCTGCGGATACGGGCAGTCTGTGACATAATCCCCTAAAAAGACCATTCCGTCAATATTGTTTTCATATATCCATTCAAGACAGCGTGTGAGGGCTGTGTGGTTTGCGTGGATATCTCCGATCGCGGCTATGCGCATACATTTCCCTTTCTAATAAGCTCCGCCTGACCAAACGGTACAGGCGGAGCGTTTGTTTTTAGCTTAATGTAAGTGCTGAGATATAGTACAGACCTATCTCATCGGACTGCTGGGGAACGATCTTTACAGTGTGCTCACCACGCTCCATGAACGCAGCAACCTCCTGAAACTCTACATAGTTGCCCCAACCATTCGGGAAATCACAGTTGATGGTCATTCTCAGCTCATCGTCAACATAAACGTCAAGCATACCGCCGTAGCTTACCATCTTTCCGTAAAGTATACCGATATTCTGCGCTTCAACTTTAAATTCAAGACCGCCGCTAATTTCAGTGCCGCCCCTTATCTTTGCCATCCAAGAATCGCCGAAATTGCCGAAATTACTTGTGTTTTCGTTGAACAAACCTATAGAAGAACAGCGTTCATCACCAACGCAAACAAGCTCCGCGTTCTGATATTTGATTCCGCTGTCACCTGTCGCAGCAAGCTCAGGCTCGGCGGTATCAATGCTGTCTATATTATCTATTACTGTCTGAAGATAGTTTGTTATCATCTGTGTAAGCACAGCGTGACCCTGTACGTTGGGGTGAATATTGTCGTCAGAGATATCGTCCCATACTATGTAGCCCTTGTCGATAACATCAAGGATAGCGTTTCGGTAGGATATCATGGGGATATCATATTTCACTGCTATTTCGTTGTGTTCGGTCTGAACGCTTGTGCCGTTCTCCTGCGTCATTGCAAGGCATATAACAGCGGGAGATGACTCATGGCTCCACAGCTTTCTGATAAGACCCTCATATGTGGACTTATTTGTGCTGATGCGGTCGCTTGTGTCATTTACGGAAAAATCCACAAAAACAAGATCAGGGTCATGCTGAAGAACATCGCGGTCAGCACGATGAATACCGATATAAGAGCCTGTAGCACCTATGCCCGCATTGACGTGGTTTATCTTGACATCGGGATACTTCTCCTGAAGCCATTTTGTTGTCAGGTCAGCATAGCAAAGTCCACCGCCTGCGGTGCTTCCCTGTGTGATGGAACCGCCGAGGTATGCTACAGTTACATCTTCGCCTGCCTCAAGCTTCTTAAAGAATTTCGCAAGACGCGCCTGATTACCCTTGTTGAGAACCGAGTTTGCGATCATTGTAGGGGTAAGCTCGCCGCCTAGCTCGTATGCGACCTCGGGTATTTCCTCAACAGCAGAAGATGTAGAAGCATCGGAAGACGCCGATGTCGAGCTATCAGTGTCGCTCATTGATGCGCTGTCGCTCGTAGATGCACTGCTGTCAGAGCTGCCGTTGCAGGCTGTCATTGAAAGCAGCAGCGCTGCGGTCGTGAGAACAGATAAAAACTTTTTCATGTTAAAAACTCCTTTATAATAATTTCCCGCATATCTGCGGACAGTGTTTATCTTTATTGCTCCTCTGTGCTGTCGCTTTCCGTAATATCAAGCGCATAAGAGGAAAAATCGGGAAGCTCGTCCCGTGTTATGCAGAGCTGCGAATTGTATGTATCGTAAAGACGGTCGGCATTGGTGTAATTGCCCGAATATTTTCCATCAACACCAACAGTATATTCACCGCTCGCAGGAGCGACCCACAACCACATTGCGTTGTCGCGGTTCATATGGTTGATATCGGTCAGCACATCGCAGCTTGTGACTGCCACGGGCTTCACACAGGTTGTAGATGTGTGCGCAAGCACCTCAAACCTTGACGCATACGACGCGGAAGTGCCGAGATACATTCCCTGTCCGATGATGTCACAGTAAGCGTCACCGGGGTAATATTCCGCGTTGCTGCCGTTCCATACCCAGATGAGGTTGTTCAGCCCGTGATACTCGTTCATGCGGGTAAACATGAGCCTCCACAGCCATTTGTAATTCTCCGCGCTGCCGCCCCACCAGTAAAGGTCGGTATCGCCATCGGGCAGTGGCTGCCACACAACTGTCATATACTCGTTTTTGAAGCTTTTAAGCACCTCGGCGATATTGTCGATGTCCTTTATCAGCAGATAACAGTCGCGGGGTATCATATCACTATCGGCTAGACCCTCTACCTCCTCAATGCTTGCCAAAGCAACATCGCGCTCGGTATAAATGCCGTCAATGCTGAACTCCGTGCCGTTTTTATAGAAGTGTGTTTCTTCGTCTGTCGGAGCATACCAATGCCAGCCAAGCGAAACTATACCGCCGTTTCTGCCCCAGTCAAGCGCAAGACCTACCTCCTTTTCGGCTTTTTCGGCGTTATTCTCTCCCGCATAAAGTGAGGAATACATAAGGTCGCCGCAGCGCATGGCGGGATAGCGCTCAGTCACCGCATAGACCGCGTCTATCTCGGTGTTTGTGCCGGGTGTTACATTCTGCGCAGTCATCACTCTTGCGCCGTACATATTCGACAGATATTTCATCGTGCCAATAGTGTGGATACCGGTATTTTTTCCGACAACGGAATCCTCGGTCTTATAGCAGGAGGAAGCAGCGGCTTCTCCGTCCTCGACCAGTATATAGTCGATAGAAACATAACCGTCAAGCAGTGCGAATGTCAGAAATGTAGATCCTTCGGTGAGATATACGCTGTCTATGGCGTACTGCGAAAACTGAAACTCCTCATTCGGCGGGATATAATACGTGCCTATGTCGCCTTGCTCGTCTGAAAGACGTATCGCGGCGCCTGTGTATGAGGTCGCGGCAATAATGATTTTGTAGTGCTGCGCCGACGGAACATCTGCAATATGCAAAAGCGTCTGGTCGCCCTCCAGCATAACATAGCCTTCGCCGTCAAACTCTCCGTCTGAACGCATTTCACCTGCAAAAACTCCGCCCTCGGCGTTAAGCTTTAAAGATACCTCCTGCTTGTCTATCCTGTATTCCGTAGGAGGAATATCTGTTACAGGCATAATGGGAGTTTCCGCTTCGCCTGTTTCCTCAGACTCTGTCGTTTCGACAGTTTCGGAAACAGAGCTTTGCGGAAGATCGGGAATTTTTGAACAGCCGCTTGCCGCTGTTACAACAAGCAGCAGCGCTAATATCTTAAAAAAGTGCTTCATATCATTCAATAATTATTTCATCTCCATCATGGATAACTTCACCCAAACGCGCCATCTTGCCGTTTATCGTGGTAGTTGCTGCGCTTGCAAGCAAGGTAGTGGGATTTTCCGAGAACGCTGCCAACAGATCAAGGAAGATAGGCTCGCGCTCTTTGTTCTGAATAGGGAACTTAGCAGGCTCTCCGTTAAATATAACGTGGATAATATCCGTTTCTGTGTCAGCAGAAGCAGCAACGTTCACGGACTGTTCTTCACTGCTTTGTATCCGCATCGCGATGATATCGCCGTCGTTCAGTGCGGTGTCGCTGCTTGCGCTCTCTCCGTTAAGCAGTGCTTGCTCGGGAGATAGTTCTTTGTCACGGCAAAGCTCGCCGAATGTACAGCAGTCATACGATACAACTGTGCTGCCGTTTAGTATCTCGATGTCAGCGGTGACTATACTGTCGTCCACGAGTATGTATTTTCCGACAGTGATCTTTTCGCCGCAAAACTCGATCTCCGCCGTATAAAGGCTGTCTGTATCGAAATAGTCCGACAGATAAGCCGCGGCGTCCTCTCCGTCCTGTGCGGGAGTTATATTCACCTCATCGCCCTTGCGCACAACAGCATTGAGAGAAACCGTCTTTCCGTTTACGGTTATTTCAGACGGAACCATAGGAGTTCCGCGCAGCAATATACGCTCGCCATTCAGTGTAAACGACAGCGCCTTGCCCGACCTACCCATCAGATTTTCGGGTTTCATTCCCGCTAGTGCGGTAAGCTCAAAAACGGTAAGACGGTTAGTGTCAAGAGTGCGAAGCTTTCTTCCGTTGAACGTTATCGTGGTGAAATCATATTTAATGCCCTGTGAGGCTGTCACAGCTATACCGAGCGGTGTTGCGTGCTCAGTGCCGATATTTATGTCTGCGGGCGCTGTTATACCGCGCATAAATTCTTTTCTGCCCACAACGACAAGGGACGGGTTGATGTCAAGTCCCTTTGCCACAAGCTGCGTAAGTCCCTCAAGCTTGCTTCCGCCGCCTACAAGGAACACAGCCTGCGGAGCCTTGCCGTTTGCTTTCATTATCTCGCCGCATATCGTGGAAGCAAGACTTTCGGTAACAGGCTTCAAAAGCTCTGTTACCTGCTCGCGTGTTATTTTGTGGGTGCATAGCAGTATATCGGTATATTCAAGCTCCGCCGAGTCGCTCGTCTTTATGCTTTCGGCGGTGTTGAAGTCAACCAGCAGCTTTTTCATGAGTTCCTCAGTCACCTCGTCGCCTGCGATGGTAGCCATGCCGTATGCTACGACGCTGCCATCTCGCGAAGCAGCAACGTCAGAAGTTCCCGCGCCTATATCGCAAAGCACGATGTTTATAAGTCTGAGTTCCTGAGGAACAACGATGTTCATCGCCGCGATAGGCTCAAGTGTAAGCCCTGCTACCTCAAGCCCTGCAATATCAACAGCCGCACAAAGGCTCTCCACAACATAAGCGGGGAGAAATGCCGCGATTATCTCCGTCTGAAGCTGCTCGCCGCGGTGTCCCTCAGGCTTGTTTACCTTATATCCGTCAAGCGTAAGTCCGATAACGCTGTGACCCACGCAATAAAACGCACTGTTTTCCTGCTGTCGTGAAAAGCTTTCCTCAGCCTCTCGCACAGCCTCAAGCTCTGCGGCGGTGATATCCTCTGCACTTATAGAGCGTTTATCCGAAACATCGTATACAGATGTGCTGCGCATAGTCACCAGCGCACGTCCCGCAGCAGCTATGCAAACGCGCGACAGCCTTATCATGTTGCGCTTTTCGAGAGCCGCTCTGACTGTTTTAATTACAGCCGCAACAGCCTCTATATCCTCTATCTGACCGTCTGTCATTGAGCGCTTTTCGTGCACGGCTGTTTCCATGTCGAGTATGTTGTAGCCGTTGTCAGTCTTTTTTGCAAGGATACCGACTACGGTGCGCGTTCCTATATCAAGAGCAAACACCACATCGCCTTGCTGCTTTTTGGTGCGGCGAACAGGCTTTTTTGCCGCAGCTTTTTTCTCTGCGGTCTTTTTTTCTGTAGTTTTTTTAGGAGCGGCTTTTGCTGCTTTTGTCTTTTTTTCGTCCTTTGCTTCCATTCTCCGCTTCCTTTCTTATTGCTTTATTTTAAGAGCCTTTCTAAGCTCTTTTTCGTCCTCGCCGAGAGCTACCGCAAGCAGTATATCTCCGCTGTGCAGCGTAGTTTTACCGCGCGGGATTATAGTGTGTCCGTTTCGGTCTATACATACGATATTGCAGTTTTGCGGCAGCGGTATATCCATAAGAGTTTCGCCGTCCAGCTTGTAATCCTCGGGAAGCGTTATCTCAAGCAACGACGCTCCGCCGCTGAGCGGTATAAGCTTTTTTATCGCACTGATATCTACCTCATGCTCAAGAAGCTGAATGATGTCTTCTGTCGCGGATATTACGATATCCACTCCGAGCAGCTTCAGTGTTTCGGCATTTCTTGGGTTATTCACCTTTGCGATTGTCTTTTTCACCCCGAACAGCATTTTGGCTATCTGACAGCACACGAGATTGTTTTCGTCCTGTCCCATAACAGCAACTATCGCGTCGGTATCCTGTATGCGGCAGGTGCGAAGCACGTCGTCATCAGTGCCGTCACCGCACACTACCTCCACGCCCGAATTGTTAAGCTCATTTGCACAAAAGCGGCACTGCTCCTTGTCAAGCTCTACAAGAACAACGGAGTTTCCATGCTCAAGCAGAGTCTTCGCAAGATAAAAGCCTATCTTTCCGCCGCCTACTATTATCGTTCTCATTGAATTTACCTACGCTTTCTTGGCAAATACCAGCTTATCGCCCTCTGCAAAGACTATGTTGCTGTTTTGACTGCTGAATATCATCTCACTTCCGCACATCACCGCAAAAAGTATCTCTCCGAGCTCATATTCTATATCATGAGCGGTTTTCCCCACAAGCTCCTTTGGAACTTCCATCGTGGTGAAATCCACACTGTGGTTTTCAAAGTTTAGCCTTGATGTCGTCTGACCCTGATCCTCCATAGCGGCGCACGCGGAGCTTACGACAAGGCTCGTCGGACAAACGATATGTATTCCCATCTGTTCGCATATTCTGCCCTTGCTGATGTCGCGTATCCTTGCAAACACCTTTTCCACTCCGAATAGCTGAGCAGCTATCTGTGCTGCCATAACGTTCATATTATCGCTGCCTGTAACTGCGCACAGTGCATCGCAGGATTCAATGCCTGCGCGTTTAAGCACGTCGCGGTCTATCGGGATACCGACAGTCGTAAATCCGCTGAAATCGTCGGGCAGCATATCAAAGCTGTTTTCGTCCTTGTCTATTATCGAGATATCATGGCCGTGCTTGTCAAGAGTGGCGGCAAGCTCTGAGCCTACCCTGCCGCAGCCGATTATAAGTATGTTCATAAGAAACCTCTATTTTGTCTTCACAGAGCGTAATTATTATTTTCCTACACAAAAACGTTGAAACGTTTCTAAGCGCATGATGTAATTCTTTATTTTCCTACGCAGAAACGTTTAAATACTTCTGCGATAACTTCCTCGCTTGCTTTTTTTCCCGAAAGCTCATACACCGCGTCAAGAGCCTGCTCCAGCATAACTCCGACTGCGTCGGGGGTAAGTCCAAGCTCTACTGCGTTTATTGCCTCGTTCACTGCGTCTGCGGCGCGAATTATACAGCCACGCTGACGCTCATTTGCAAGAACTCCCGCCTGCATATCAAGCTTATCAAGCGACAGCCGCGATTTAATCTCATCGGCGAGAATATCAGCAGCCTTGTCGGATCTTGCGGAGATAAACACCGCTCTGCCGAGTTTTTCCTCCAGTCTTACCGTATCGAGGGTGAGCTGAAGGTCGCATTTGTTTACAACAGGTATCACAAGCTTGCCCGAAAGCTGCTCGATAAGCGTAAGGTCGTCTGCTTCAAGCGGTCTTGAGCTGTCAAATACAGCGAGCACAAGGTCGGCGTTGCCAAGCTTTTTCAGCATTATCTCAACGCCTATCTTTTCTATCGCGTCATCTGTTTCGCGTATTCCCGCACAGTCTGCGACTTTAAGCACCACGTCGCCTATCGAGATAGTTTCCTCAACGATATCGCGGGTCGTTCCCGCAATATCGGAAACGATACTGCGTTCCTCACCCGAAAGCAGGTTCATCAACGTGGATTTTCCCACATTCGGCTTGCCGACTATCGCGCAGGAGATACCCTCGCGCACCAGTCTGCCCTTATCGTAAGCAGACAGCAGCGCAGAAAACTCCGCTTGCACCGCGGAAAGCTTTTCTCTCAGCCATTCTTCGGTGACAACGGGCGTGTCGTCATCAGGGTAATCTATCCATGCGGATATCTGCGTTGATATCTCCATTATCATGTCAGAGATATCCTCTGCACGGCGATACAATGCGCCCTCGTGCTGAGAGTTGGAGCAGCTTAAAAGCTGACCGCTCTGCGCATTTATTATATCGGTGACTGCCTCCGCC
>JAZNTS010000148.1:0-14932 GCA_045591905.1 Oscillospiraceae bacterium
CAAAACTTTTTTATATTTTCCTCATAATGACTAGTTTTTATATTCTATTTCTTTTTTTTACAGCGCTATATGACAATAATAACTCCTAAATTATGGTAATATATAGCTGCGGGGTAAGGGGAGGCGGTATAAGACCGCAAACAGAAAGGAAGTTAAAAAATGATAGAGAAAGCTATAAAAAGAGAAACTGTATGGGGAAGAGTATGGGAGTTTATACGCGATAATGCAGTATGGGCAGGTGCAGGCTTCGCACTGGAGCTTGCGGCAGACACATCGTCAGCGGCTGTCGGAGGAGCGGCGCTTGCGGCAGGGCTAAGCGGCACAAGGCGCTTATACGCAGTGGGGGGAGCAGTGTTCGGGGCACTGCTGCATGGATTTCCCGAGGCAGTACATAGATTAGCGGCGCTGCTTGTAATAATTGCGGCACAGCTTATCCCTACGATAAACAATATGACAGTCGATGGAATAATACGCTGCTTTACAGCGGTGCTCGCAGTGTTTTTTACAAGAATTACAGCCGCCGCCGAGCCTACGCAGTTCTTGACCGCGCTTGTAGCTGCTTCAGCAGCGGGCGTATTTGCAATGTGCATACATATGCTTGTCGAAACGGAAAGACTTCGTGGCTTTGACCTTTCACAGCCGCGCGACTGTACTTTGGCGGCGGCTGTGTCGGCGCTGTGCTTTATGTCGATTGCGGCTCTTGATTATCCTGCGCTTAATTTCGGCAGACTTGCAGCAGGACTTGCAGTGCTTGCGTTTACTGCGCGGCGCGGACTTTCTGCGGCGGCGGTTGTGGGAATCCCCGCGGTATTCGGTATGTGCGCCGCTGACCCCGAGATAGGAGCAGGCGGAGCGGTTGCAGTTGCGGCGGCGGTACTTAGCGGCTGCCTTACCAAATACGGAAAGCTGACGCGCGCGATAGGGTATTTGTTTTTCGGCTGCGCAGGAGTGCTGCTGCGCGGAGCGGACGGAGGCGAATGGGCGTTGTTTACGGAGCTTGCAGCGGGCGGTGTGATGTTCGTGCTGCTTCCTGTAGAAAAGATAGGCGCGGGGGAATCCGACTTCGCTGATAAAACGGTTGCTATGATGCTGCGTGAGCGTCTGTGCTTTGCGGCAGACGCTATATCAGGTGTAAGCAACGGACTAAACGCTGCGGCTGACACGCTGGAGCGCAGATATTCCGCCACGCTTGAACAGGTAGGCGAGGACGCCGCCGAGCGCGCTTGCCGCAACTGTCCAAACAATATGATATGCTGGGGCGAGAAATACGAGCTGTTCCGAGCGGAATTTAACAGGCTTGTGAAGCTCCGCAGAAGCGGCGCGGAGCTTACAGAGCAGTCGCTGTCGCCGCTTGTCGCAGAGGAGTGCATAGGCAGAGCTGCTGTGATAAACGGTGTAAAAACAGCGTATGACAGTTATGTTTCTGCTTGTGCTGACGAGCGCAGGATACGCGAGCTTCGGCGTATCTACACCGAGCAGCTTGCTTCGGTGCATGATATTCTGGAGGATATGGGATATTCCGCAGGGCGCGGCGCGGGTAAGAACCGCACAGCCGAAAAACGCGCAGAAAAAGCCCTTGCCGACTGTGGTCTTAAAGCGCCGACGGCATTCGTCACAAGCGACAGACGCGGCAGACTGCTGCTGGAGGCTTACGGCAGCGGCGAGCTTCGCACCGAAAAGGAATACCTCGGCGAGCTGCTAATAAACGCACTGGGGAGAGAGTTGGAGCTTCCCGAGGTGAGCGGCAGCGGCGGCAGACTTCGTGTGACAACGGTAGAGCGAACGCAGCTTTCCGCGGATATCGGTGTTTGTCAGCTTTGCAAGGGCAAAAACAGAGTGTGTGGTGATTGCTGCGACAGCTTTACAGACCCGTCAGGCATACTGTATATAATACTCTCTGACGGCATGGGCAGCGGCAGCAGGGCAAGAATAGACTCTGCGCTTGCGTGCTCTATGCTTTCTAAGCTGCTGAAAAGCGGAATTTCCATGGGCGCGGCGCTTGAAACCGTGAACACCTCTCTGATGGTAAAATCCGCTGACGAAAGCTTTGCGACGCTTGATATTTGCAAGATAGACCTCAATACAGGCGAATGTATGGTGTTCAAGGCGGGTGCTTCCACTACTTATATAAAATGCGCGGACAAGCTTGTGCGGGCCAGTCTGTCATCACCGCCCGCGGGCACAGGCGGTAGGCTTACCGTGCCCGCGCAGCGTTTTACGGTCGGCAGCGGAGATGTGATAGTTATGACCACAGACGGCGCGGCACTGGACGAAAAATGGCTGTCACACGAGCTTTCCGTAAAATGCGGCGCACAGGAGCTTTCCGAGAAGATAGCACGCACCGCTCGCTCTGCCGAAAACGGTCGAGAGGACGACATAAGCGTGATCACTGTTGCAGTGGGAAGATGATTGACATTCCTGACGAAAAATGCTATACTGAAAAAAACGCTGGGGGTGTGGCATGGAAAGGCAGGAGGATCTGCGTGTTATCAAGACGCGCAGACTTATCAAAAACGCGCTTATCGAGCTTATGGCAGAAAAAGAGGTCGCCGCGATAACTATAACAGAGCTTTCGGCAAAGGCGCTGATAAACCGCAAAACGTTCTACCGTCATTATGAAACTGTGGCGGAGGTAGTAACCGAGCTTGAAAACGAGATATTGTCGGAGTTCGCAGAAGCTTTGCGCAACGCAAACAAGAGCTGCCTTGATGTAGGCGGCGTCGTAGCTGACATCAGTGCGCTTATCGTGCGCCGCAGGGATTATTTCGCTAAGATGACAAAGCTGAACCCCGACCTTTTCAGCAAGGGCAGGATAAAGGCTATGCTCCGCCGCGCGGTCGAGGTATCGCTGAGAAATTACGGCGGAATAACCGACAGAGAGACCCTTGCGGCAGTGTCGCAGTATGCTGTGTCGGGTGTGCTGTCGCTTTATGCGGAGTGGTTTGACAACGGCTGCCACGGAAGCCTTGATTTTGTTACCGATGTCTGCCGCAGAATGCTGACCTCGGGTCTGAGTGCGTATGTCGAGGCGGATAAGCTTGCGGATATCAAGCTTTGATTTGTATAATTTTATATAAATATTACTGTTTGTAATTAAAAGCTGCTCGTTACGGGCAGCTTTTTTGATGGTTTTAATTAATGAATTAGTCATAAAAATATCCCCACAGCCTTTGTGGGGATAGAATTTTGTATAAACAGACTTTAATATTACATTTAGTAATCAGATTTCAACATCGGCAGCAGCTTTTTTCTAAGCGGCAAAGCAAGCGCACAGGCGGCGGCTATTTTTGCGATATCTCCGATGATAAACGGAACAACGCAGACAGAAAGAGCCGCGAAAAGCTCCGAGCCTGTGCAGACGATAAACCAAGCAGTGCCGACGGTGTAGAGCGCTACCGTGCCGAGCGTCATGCCGACAGCTATAGCCCATACCTTTCCGCCGAAGTGTTCGGTAAAAATTGCTGTAAGAAACGCGCAGGGAAGATATCCTACGATAAAACCGCCTGTAACTCCCGATATTACCGCAAAGCCGCCAATAAATCCCGAAAAAACAGGCACGCCGACAACACCGATAAGTATATACACCGAAACGGCGGCGCAGCCCCTTGCTTTTCCGAGAAGCGCAGCGGCAAGATACACCGCAAATGTAGCAAGCGAAAGCGGCACCGCGCCCAGTGGTATGCTGAACGGTGCGAAAACGCATATCACAGCCGCAGAAACAGCGGTGAATACCATGCTGCGCACAGATGTTTTTTTTGTCATATCTCGTTGCGGTTTTCCAGCGCCTTTTGCAGTGTTACGTCATCGGCGAATTCAAGCGCTGAGCCTGCGGGCAGACCGTATGCAAGGCGAGATACCTTTATTCCCATCGGCTTTATAAGCCTGCTGATATACACTGCGGTAGCCTCTCTCTCAACGGTCGGATTTGTTGCCATGATGACCTCTTTCGCAGTGGAAAGACGTGACATAAGCTCTTTTATCTTAAGGTTTTCTGCGGTGATTCCGTCCATGGGAGAAAGAAGTCCGTGCAGCACATGGTAAGAGCCATCGTAGCCGCCCGAGCGTTCAAAAGCGGAAACGTCCTTTGGGGATTCCACAACGCAAATTACATCATTGTCGCGGTTATCGTCTGCGCAAAGCTCGCACAGGTCGCGGTCGGTGAAATTCTGACAGCATTTGCAAAGCTGCACGCCGCGTCTTGCCTTAACGAGCGAGGAGGCAAACTCCTCTACCTCCTCGGCGGGAAGATTGAGCATATAATATGCGAGCCTCTGTGCGGTTTTGATGCCAACTCCGGGGAGCTTTGCAAACTGCTCCGCCGCGAGCGCGAGGGGAGCGGAAATAAATTCAGCCATAATAATTCTCCAGATCTATTTCAAAATCGGTATCGTATATGTTTATTCCTCCGCGCGGAAGAAGCTCCTGTCGGGAGGATATGTAAAGCGGAAGTATGCCGCCGTGCTTCGGTACAGTCTGCTTATAGCCGCTGTAAAGTACGATGTCGGCGGTACATTCGGTGTCGTTGGTTTTGGCGCAGGCGACAGTAACTCCGTTTGCGTTAATATGTGCTATCCTTTCGGTAGTGATCTCGGTGTCGTGCATCGCCGCTGACAGCACTGGTGCTGCGGGCTTGCTTACTGATATAGTATCGGTCGGATATAGTGCGCATATTTCGGATAGGCTCTCGCAGCCTGCCGCGCTCAGGTCGTAGGCGGCTATTAGTTCTATGTTTTGTATTCCGTGCGAAAGCAGACAATCCGAAAGCTTATTGCCGAGCCTTGCGCCATCTCCGCATATGAGTATCGTTGCTTCGCTTTTGTTGCATATAATCGCCGCACCGCTGGAGCCGTCAGAGATAAAGTCTATCATCTTGCGGTTATGTGCGGTGCAAAAGCACACGGTAAGATTAAGTATTGCCGCGGCGGCAGCGGTAAATGCGCCGACCGAAAGCAGCTTTTTGGGTATCAGCAGTGCCGCGGTAAGTGCTGCAGTGCACAGCCATGCTATAATGGGCGCGCTGTCAAAATCCATCGAGAGCCACGCGCCTGTAAACTGCCCGAGGAACGCGATGATATAGTATGCGGCATTCATCAAAACTCCAAGCGGCGCGATGAGTATTCCAAGACCTGTTACCGCAAAGCAGACCGCAACAGTAAGCGCCGCGGCGAAAACAGGCGAAAGGACTACGGTTGAGAGCGCGCCGAGCAGTGAGATACCTCCGAAAGCGGAAATACTTATCGGTGCTATGCATATCACAGCACACGCAGAGGAAGCAATTGCGCCGATAAGGCCTTTTATTACGGCGGGCAGCTTGCGCAAGACACTATTCAGCAGACGAACACAGCGGTTTCCGACCACTGAAACGCCAAAAACGCCCATGACCGACATCTGAAAGCCTATGTCGAGCATGACCTGCGGAGAAAACGCGGTCATAAGAATCACCGCCATGCACAGCGAATTAAGATTGTCGGCTTTGCGGCAAAACAGCGGGCCTATACTGCATAAAAGCATCATTATTCCGGCACGCAGCACTGACGCGTCACAGCCGAAAAACATTACCGCGAGCGGTATACAGGCTGCTGCCGCTCCCGCGCGAAGCCACGCGTGCTTTGCTCCGAGAAGCTCCAGCAGCACCGACATTATTATCACGAAATGCATACCCGAAACGGCGGTGAAGTGCATAACGCCGCTTGTTTTTGCGCTTCGGCGCAGTTCAGAGGAAAAGTTTGACGTATCTCCGAACAGCATACCCTCGGATAATATTCCGCCATTACCGCCGATGCCTTTGGATATCTTTTGTTTCAGTGCTTCGCGCCAATCACCCAGTGTTCTTGCAAGGCTGAAGTCAGGGCGCACCGCACTGCGGATATTTTGCAGCGTTCCATGCATCTTCATTCGCTCGGCAGGGGAATTACCCGAGCCTTTTGAAAGCTTTATATCGGCGGTGATGATATCGCCGATCTTGTGCTCGCCGCTGTCGTAGAATGTAATCTCTGTGCTTATGCCGCTGATGCGCGTACTGCATTTGTATAAGGAGTATCCGCCGAAGTCCTGTGTTTCATTCACGGTGCAGACAAGCGTCTGTGTCGTTCCGTGAGAGGAGATAACAGGCTCGCATACAAAAAATCCGTAGGCGGTCATACACACCATTCCAAGAAACAGTGCAAGAGCGCTTGGGAACAGCTTTTTCGCAAATGCTCCGACTGTTGCGATAAGCACGGCTGACACCGACAGCATTATCGCCGCAAACAGCGTATCCTGAGAACAAAGCAGTATTCCAACAGCGAAAAACGGCGCAGTTTTTACAGGAAGCAGCTTAAAAGAGCTTAGCTCGTTATGTTTATTCATAATCATCAAGAAGCGGCCTTTTTTTCAAAGACCGCCGCGGTATTATTTATCAGATGAAGCCGGGGAAAGAAACTCCGTCGGTAACCTTGCCCATCTCGGCAGCACCGTACTCGTCAACTTCCTTGAGTATCTCGTTTACGCCGCTGATGATGAGATCCTGAAGCATCTCAATGTCATCGGGATCAACGACCTCAGGCTTTAAAGTAACGGACTTGAGCTGCTTGTCGCCTGTCATAACAAGCTCCAGAGCGCCGCCGCCAACCTGCTTTGTGAATTCCTTTTCAGCAAGCTCGTCCTGAACTCTTGCCATGTCTTCCTGCATCTTCTGTGCTTTCTTGACCATAGCGTTCATATTGGGAGCTGCGTTCTGATATTCCTTGGGTAATCTTGCTTTCATTTCGGTATTTCCTTTCACTTTTTGATTTCGATATCTATTCCGAGCTGTCTTGCTTTTTGCAGCAGCTCCTTAACAGCGGGATATTCTTCCTCGGCTGTTTCTTCCTTGTTATCCTCGACCACGACAGCGCGGATCGTTTTGCCCATTATTTTGCTTATTTCTCTTTCGATCTCGCCGTAGCCGTGCTCTTTCACCTGATTCAGCAGCAACAGACTGCCCGAGCGTATCTCCAGCACGCCGTCAGCGTTTACGCTCGCTGTGGAGTCGTTCAGCATACTTCCGACCATTCCCGGGATAAGCTCCACACATGACTGCCAAAATTCGGGCGTTATCGGGTCAAGCTTTACCGCTGCGGGAACGAGCGGTTCGTTTGCGGGAGCGGCTTCTGTCTGCACATTTTCGACAGGCGCTGTTGGCGCTTCTTCCGTGGGGAAGCTTGGCATAGCGGCGGGCTGTGCTTTTTCGCGCGGCTGCTCAAACTCTCTCGGGGGAATATATTCCTCGGGCGGCTCTTCGGGCGGAGGCGCTAAAAACTCCTCTTCAGCCGCCGGCGCGCTGTTTAAAACAGGCAGCGGAGCTTCGGGAACGGGCTCGGGCTTCGGTGCGGAGGGCTTTGACATCTCCTCGCTCAGAGCCTTTGTTTTGTTCACTATCGCTGCTATCTGAGGCGGCAGCTTTTCATCGGGGATAGGCTCAAATTCCTGTCCCATAGGCTTGCTTACGGGAACGGGCGCTGAAACGGTGCGCCGCGGAGCTTCTTCGGAAACAGAGCTGCCGAGGCACATTCTTATCAGCGTCATTTCTGCCGCTGTTCTGCGGTGACGCGTTTTTCCTATGCTGTCGGCGCATTTCTGCAAAAGCTCCAGACAGCGGAGTATATCGTCAAGACTGTACATACCGCACAGCCGTTCAAGCTCGGGATATTCATCAGGGAGCGCGGTGAGCAGTCCCTTGTCCTCGGGCACTGTTTTATACAGCATAAGGTCGCGGAAATGTCCGCTAAGCTCATCAATAAGACGAGCGAGGTCTTTTGAAGCGTTGTAAAGCTGCTGCATAAGGCTTAGACAGCCCGAAAGGTCTTTCTTCGCGATCATCTCGGCAAAGCTGAAAAGATGGCGGTTGTCTGCAACTCCCGCACAGCCTCTTACTGTATCGCAGGTTATCTCCTCGCCTGCTGTTATACAGCGGTCGAGAATTGAAAGCGCGTCACGCATACCGCCGTCGGAAAGGCGCGAGATAAGCTCTGCCGCGTCGCGTTTAAGCGGTATATTTTCAGTTTCTGCAACGGACATGAGCCTGTCGGCGCTGTCCGATATATCTATTCTTCTGAACTCAAATCTTTGGCAGCGCGAAACGATAGTCGCGGGAACCTTATGAAGTTCTGTAGTTGCAAGTATGAATATAACGTGCGCGGGCGGTTCTTCAAGTGTTTTAAGCAGTGCATTAAATGCCGCAGTGGACATCATGTGAACCTCGTCAATGATATAGACGCGGTATTTGCAGCTTACGGGAGTGTATGCCACCTCGTCGCGCAGCATTCTTACGTCGTTTACGCCGTTGTTTGAGGCAGCGTCCATCTCAACGATATCGACCGCCGCGCCGCTTGCTATCTCGCGGCAGGCAGCACATTCAAGACACGGGCTGCCGTTTTTGGGGTCAAGACAGTTCACCGCCATTGAAAGTATCTTTGCGCAGGTGGTCTTACCAGTTCCTCGGGAGCCTGTGAAAAGATACGCGTGACCATGCTTTCCGCCCATTATCTGGTTTTTCAGCGTGGTGGTGATATGCGGCTGCGATATAACGTCCTCAAATGTTGCGGGACGATACTTTCTGTACAGCGCAAGATACATATTTTCCACCTCCCGAAAAAATACAGAAAATGCTCTCGATTATGAGAACAGGCTTGCTGCGGCACACGGTGAGATCCGCTTAATGCTGCTCGGTTCCCCGCCTGACATGGTTCACGGCACACCGTTGCACAGGGCCTGCCCCCATAAGCGAGAGCATTAACTCCTATATATTATACTCCATTACTAAAAAAAAATCAAGACCTTTTATGAAAAAAACGGGCGGTTGATTTTTGCGGCTGTATCTGATATAATTTTAATGTAGAACTTACGAAAGGAGCGGTGCGTGTGCGCGTTTTTTTCCATTGTGACACAACGGTGTATAAAAAACGGCTGAAAACTGCTGTTGCGGCTGTGCTTATGCCTGTTATTGCGGTGTGCATCTTCTGTGCCGCTAATATAATCTTCAATATGCGCGATGACGGCGACAAAGGATTCGCGCAGTTCATGCTGATGCTTATGGCGGGCTGTATCGCGTTTGCGATGGCTGCGTGCTTTCTGGGCGCGTATATTGCGGATAAAAAGTGCCGCCGTCATTCAAGATATACCTATTTTGATATTCTGCCAAAGGGCATGATATACAGCCGTTATGCGGGGGAGTATTATCTGTATGGAGAGCGTACGGTCTACCGCAGGCTTTATTATATCCCTTTTGAGGGATTTACCGACGCCTTGCGCGACCCGAAAGAATCTCCGCGCTCGCTTACCGTTACAGGTGACATACGCGAGTATCTGCTGCCCTCCGACTATCTCGGATATCATATTGACGAGGACGGAGAGCTTGTTTTTGATTATGCGGAGCTTTCCGAGCGGCATTTTGAGTGCCGCGAAAAGCTGCTTATAACACAGGATTTCGGCAGCACCAAGCGGCTTCAAGGCTCGATACTTCACTATTATGAGCAATTTAAGAATGCGCCCGAGAAAAAGCCTTTCAATATCGCGGATTATGTATCCCAGCGCAGCAAAAAGCCCATGCGCACGTCAAATCCTATACTTGACGCGCCTAGCTTCGACCGAAAATGGTGACCCTGCACCCAAAAGCAGAAAAAGTCGGGACATATCGCTTTGCGGGTGATATAATGATATCACGGTCAGAGGAAAGGGAGTGTTTCAGTGAACGGCTGGACAGAAGGCATACAGAGCGCGGTACAGTACATCGAGGACAACATCACTGAGGAGCTGCTTATCGAGGATATCGCCGCAAAGGCGTATGTTTCGGCGTTTCATTTTCAGCGTATCTTCGGAGTGCTGTGCGGCTTCACGGTCGGCGAATATATCAGGTGCCGCAGGCTTGCGCTTGCAGGACAGGAGCTTTCTGCGCAGGGCGCTAAAGTCATTGACACTGCGCTGAAGTACGGCTACGACTCGCCCGACAGCTTCGCCCGTGCGTTCACTAAGTTTCACGGTATATCCCCCTCTGCCGCAAAGGAGAAAGGCGCAACGCTGAAAGCTTTCGCGCCTTTAAGGATAAAACTGACTTTGGAGGGCGGCACTATGATGGAGTACAAAATTGTTGAAAAAGCGGCGTTTACTGTAGTTGGAAAGGCGAGGAGCTTCAATACGGAAACCTCGTATTCCGAGATACCTAAGTTCTGGAATGAGCATTATCAGACAGGCGGCGGAGATGTGATAAAGGGAATGTTCGGCGCGTGCATGGACAGCGACGGAACAAACTTCGAGTATCTTATCGCTGACTGCTATATGCCATGGAACGATATCCCCGAGGGCTGTGTGACAAGAACTATCCCTGCGGGCACATGGGCGGTATTTCCGTGCAGAGGCGCGCTTCCCAAGGCTTTGCAGGACGTAAACACAAAGATATGGAGCGAGTGGCTGCCAAACTGCAAGGAATACAAGCTTACAGGCAATTACAATATTGAGGCGTATCTCACTCCTCCCCAGCCCAACCCCGACGACACCTACAGCGAGATATGGGTGCCTGTTGAAAAGCTGTGATATACTTGATAATATTCGTGTTTTGATGTATAATATAGCTTAATAAAGACATTGCGATACATCAAATGGACGGAGAGATATCATGTCACAGCTTGTACATCTTCATGTTCATACTCAGTACAGCCTGCTTGACGGCGCTTGCCGTTTAAGCAGGCTTGTTTCGCGTGCAAAGGAGCTTTCCCAGCCCGCGATTGCCATTACCGACCACGGCGTATTGTACGGCGCAGTGGAGTTTTATGACGAATGCAAGGCAGCGGGCATAAAGCCTATCATCGGGTGCGAGGTGTATGTGGCGCACGGAAGCCGCCTTGAACGCTCACGCACAGAGCGCGACCCGTATCATCTCACGCTGCTATGCATGAACGAGGAGGGATACCAAAATCTGTGCCGACTTGTTTCGGACGCTTCGTTGAACGGGCTTAGCGGCACTCCGCGCTGCGACCGTGAAACGCTCAAAAAATACAGCGGCGGACTTATCGCGCTTTCGGGCTGCACAAACGGCGAGATACCGCGGCTGCTTATGCAGAACAGATTTCCCGAGGCGAAAGAGGCGGCGGACTGGTATCGCTCGGTCTACGGCGACGCGTTTTATCTTGAGCTTCAAAACCATGACACGGACAGCGAAAGGCAGCTTGTAATGCGGCTGCGGCAGCTTTCGGAGAGCACTGGCATTTTGCTTTGCCCGACTAACGATGTGCATTATGTAAATAAGGAAAATGCGCGGACACAGAAGATATTGTCCTGCATAGGGCTTAATAAGCGGCTTTCAGACCCAAATCCCATGCAGCTTCCCACTGATGAATATTATCTTAAAAGCTATGATGAGATGCGCAGATTTTTTACAGAGGAGGAGCTTGCTAACACTGTAAAAATCGCCGAGCGCTGTAATGTGGAGTTTCAATACGGCGTGACGAAGCTGCCGCGTTTTACCGCGGAGGGAGTGACGGATAACGCAGCATATTTCCGAAAGCTTGTGCATAACGGTGCGAAAAAGCGCTACGGCGCGCTTACCGAGGAAATAACCTCGCGGCTCTCTTATGAGCTTTCCGTCATTGAAAAGATGGGCTTTGTGGATTACTTCCTCATCGTGTGGGATTTTATCCGCTTTGCAAAAAAGCAGGATATCCCCGTGGGACCCGGCCGTGGCTCGGGCGCGGGAAGTCTGTGCGCTTACTGCATGGGAATTACGGACATCGACCCACTGAAATACGACTTGCTTTTTGAGCGTTTTTTGAACCCCGAGCGTGTCAGTATGCCCGATTTTGATATAGATTTCTGCAACGAGCGCCGACAGGAGGTCATCGAGTATGTTCGCCGCCGTTATGGTGCAGACCATGTGGCGCAGATAATCGCGTTTGATACGATGAAAGCAAGGGGCGCGCTGCGTGACGCGGCGAGAGTTCTCGGCATATCATATTCTGCGGCTGATGCGGCGGCGAAGCTTATCCCGCATTTCACGTCAACGCTTGAAGATGAAGCGGAGCGCGGAGAGCTTGCGAAGCTTTGCGCCTCCGACCACGATATTCGTGCGCTTGTCAATGCCGCTAAGGAGATAGAAGGTATGCCGCGCCATACGACCACTCATGCGGCGGGTATCGTAATAACGCGAGAGCCTGCGGCGGAATATGTTCCGCTGAAAACAGAGGACGGCGAAACGGTAACCCAGTATACAATGGGTATACTTGAAAAGTTGGGTCTGCTGAAGATGGACTTTTTGGGACTCAGAAACCTCACCGTTATCAAACGCGCAGAGGACATGATAAGGGAGGAGCTCCCCGATTTCAGAGTTGACAAGGTAGACGAGAATGACGCGGACGTATATAAAATGCTGTCAGACGGCGGCACAACGGGAGTTTTCCAGTTTGAAAGTGCGGGCATGACAGGAGTTCTGCGCAGACTTCAGCCGCGCTCCATAGAAGACCTTACGGCGGCGCTGTCGCTGTATCGTCCGGGGCCTATGGCGTCTATCCCGACATATATCGAGAACAGGCACAAAAAGCCCTCTGAGATAGCGTATCGTCACCCGCTTTTAAAGGATATACTTTCTGTCACCTATGGCTGCATAGTGTATCAGGAACAGGTAATGCAGATATGCCGCGTTATCGGCGGCTATTCCTACGGCAGAGCCGACCTTGTGCGCCGTGCCATGGCGAAGAAAAAGCACGATGTTATGGAAAAGGAGCGCAGTGCGTTCATCTACGGCACAGACTCCAACTGCGGCGCGGTGAAGAACGGCGTTCCCGAGGATATTGCAGATCAGATATTTGATGAAATGAGCACGTTTGCTTCCTATGCGTTCAATAAATCCCATGCGGCAGCGTATTCCGTGGTTGCTTACCGCACAGCGTATCTCAGACGTCATCACTACACACAGTATATGACGGCGCTTATTTCAAGCGTGCTTGACTGGACGGACAAAATGGTGGAGTATATCGGCGACCTTGCCGATAACGGAGTGAAGCTTCTGCCGCCCGATGTAAATAAGAGCTTCGCCGAGTTCTCTGTTGAGGGAGAGAATGTTCGGTATGGTCTGCTTGCGGTGAAAAATCTCGGCAGAGGCTTTATTGCCCGTATAATCGACGAAAGAAATAACGGAGAGTATATTTCACTTACGGATTTCTGTGTGAGAACGGCGGGATTTGACAACAACCGCCGATATATGGAGGCTCTTATCAAGAGCGGCGCACTTGATTGCTTTCCGCAAAGCCGCAGGCAGATGATGTTTGCTATGGATAAGCTGCTTGATATGGCTCAGTCGGAGCACAGCAGAGCCGAGAGCGGTCAGCTTGACCTGTTTTCGGGCGAAGAGAGCGGCACTGCAGATTTTGTTTATCCCGATGTGGAGGAATACAGCCGCAGTCAGCTTCTTGCTATGGAACGCGAGATGATAGGGCTGTATATTTCGGGGCACCCAGCAGATGAATATATTCCCAAAGCGCCCGAGGACTGCCGATATATCGCCGACGCACTCGAAGCCGCTGATAACTGTATGCTGTCGGTGGTGGGGATAATGACAGCGAAAAAGAACCACACTACCAAAAAGGGCAGGGTGATGGCTTTCGCCGTTATGGAGGACAGTACCGCTTCGATGGAGGTCATGATATTCCCCGAGCTTTACGACAGCAGTGTAAGGCTGTTAAAGGAGGGCGAGGTCTTTTCGGTTCGCGGACGCATATCCCGCAAGGACGGAGCGGCAAAGCTGCTCGCGGAATCTATAGTTCTTGCCGATACGCTTGCCGCAAAGAAGCAGCGCACGTTGTTTATAAATTTGCGCTCGGACGATACGCACAGAAAAGCAGCGGTTGCTGAGCTTCTGCGCAGATATTCGGGAGTATCGCGGGTGCGTCTGTGCTATATGGATACTCGGGCGGTGATGAAGCTCAATGATATCCGCGGTGTCAGAATATGCACAGAATTGACCGCAAAACTTGCCGAAATTTGTGGAAATAGCAACATTATTGTAAAGTAATAAAGCTAAAATTCAAAAATGACTTGACGTTAAGGGCGCTTTTGTAGTAAAATATAATTTGAGTAAAAATAAACTTACCGTCAGGTAATGTATCACTATACAGAAACGGAGATTTTTAAAATGCAGAAGACAATTGGTGTTTTAACAAGCGGCGGCGACGCTCCCGGCATGAACGCTGCGGTTCGTGCCGTAACAAGAGCAGCTATCGAAAAGGGCTTTAAGGTTATCGGTATCCGCAGAGGATACAACGGTCTGCTGAACGGAGATGTATTCGAGATGAACGCACGCGCAGTTTCCGACATTATCCAGAGAGGCGGCACCGAGATATTTACCGCTCGCTGCAAGGAATTCAAGGATTGGGAATATGTTCTCAAGGCTAAGGATAAATGCGAGGAGCTCGGTATTTCGGGTATCGTAGTTATCGGCGGCGACGGCTCTTTCAGAGGTGCGGCTGACCTTTCCAAGGCAGGTATCCCTTGTGTAGGCGTACCCGGTACTATCGACAACGATATCCAGTGTACAGAGTACACCATCGGCTATGATACAGCCATGAACACAGTTATGGAGCTTGTTGACAAGCTTCGCGACACATCTCACTCTCACGAGCGCTGCGCTGTTGTAGAGGTAATGGGCAGAAACGCAGGTCATATCGCGCTCAACACAGGTATTGCTTGCGGCGCTACAGCGATCCTTGTTCCCGAGGTAGCTTATGATATCGAAAAAGACGTTATCGCAAAGATAAAAGAGGGTCAGGCAGCCGGCAAGGAGCAGTTTATCGTTGTTGTTGCTGAGGGTATCGGCGGCACGGAGGAGATCGCAAAGAAGATCGAGGCTGCAACAGGCGTTGAGTCCAGAGCTACTATCCTCGGTCACGTTCAGAGAGGCGGCTCGCCCACTGTACGCGACAGAGTAATG
>JAZNTS010000149.1:0-2377 GCA_045591905.1 Oscillospiraceae bacterium
TCGTGAACGAGGATATAGAGGTAGCCGCTGTCGGTCTTGCCCATTACAGCACCTGCTGCGGAAGGTTCCTGCTCGGGATAGAATGCAGCGTCGTTCTTGATATACTCGAAGTGAGCGTCGAGCTGAGCCTGAAGGTCAGCCTCCTTGCCCTCTGCGGGCTTAAGAATGATAACCTCGTTAAGCTGTGCGGAGATGAGCTGGTTGGAGATGTAATACTCATCACAAAGGCTTACATCAATGCCGAAGAAGCTATTGATCATCTCTGCGTCTTCAACTTCCATCATAGCGGGCCACTCAACTGCTGTAAGCGCGTTAGCTGCCATCTGCTCAGCTGTGAGAGCTGCTGCATCAGTGTCGCTTTCGCCCTCAGACTCTGTGCCGCTTGCTGCGCCGCTTTCAATCTCAGAGGAGCTGTTGGAGGAGTTATCCTCGACGGTGCTGCTGTCGGAAGTATTGGAGGAGTTGTTTGCATTGCTGGAGCAGCCTGTAACGGTCATTGTGAGTGCAGCAAGGATAGCTGCGATTGTCATAAACTTTTTCATCTTTTTTGTTTCCTTTCGTATTTAGCTTATTTATCTTCCGCTCTTGATTCTTTCTAAATTCTTTAAAAGAGCGGTAGGCAAACGATGCTTTCGCTCGTCGTACCACGGTAGATCGGTCAGCGTGACAACACGATCATCGCTGAACAGGCGGCGCAGGAAATCTTCTTCCATGTATGTCGGATTGGGCCGCGGGAATCCGTCATCGTCAATTATAGGTCTGCGATCTTTGTTGTTCTCATGAACGAACTGTCCCCACCAGGGCAGCCACCACAGCCACATAGCGCCGTCGCGCTGCATTTCGTCAGGCTCGGGGATAGAGCCACATTCTGACAAGGTTATCATTTTTCCGTGGGTGTAGCTGCTCACCTCACGGAAACGCTCGACCTGAGAAGCATGGCTCGGAGGGTCTGTGTAGATATCCTCTCCGGCGAGATCAAAAGTATTCGCGTTTACGGCAAGCTTGCTGCTCTGCCCGTTCCATACCCATATCAGATTTTTGAGCTTGTGGTGATTCATCATGCGGTCAAACATCATGTACCACAGCTTTTTGTAAGCCTCTACGCTCTCATCGCCGTGATCTCCCCACCAGAACCAGCCGCCGTTTGCTTCGTGCAGCGGTCGCCATATAACGGGGATATCCTCGGCTTCAAAGCACTTTAGCTGCTCTGCAACAAGGTCTATCTCTCTGATTACGAAGTCATTCTCGGGAGTGCCGTCGGTCATAGCTCTTACAAGATCAAAGCTTGTTTTTCTGTCATAGTCTGTGGTCTTGTAGTAGAATGCCGCAGGCTTTGAGCTGTCGTTCATATCATCGGGAGCGTACCAGTGCCAGCACATCGTAAGTATGCCGCCTGTGCTGCGCGCCCAGTCGAGCGCACGCTCGATCTGATCGTATCCGCCGCCAAGACCGCTTATTCCCATGAAGTCATAGCCTCTTATCGCGGGTATCTTGCCTGTGTACTTGTAGTATACAAGGTCTTCAAGCTCGCTTTCGAACAGATACTGCTGACCTGAGATGTGCTTTTTGCCGTAGCATTCTTTTAGAAACTCAAACAGCCTTTGCGTATTCGGCGTGGGGGCGTCTGTGACAAGCTTGCTCGGGTCGGGTGCTTTTGACTCAAGCTCACTCAGCAGTGCGTTGAAATCCGTTTTATAGCCCATGATGTCACCTCGGAAGAGCAATTTCCAAAGCGCACAAGCTCTGTGTTTATCGCCCTTACGCAGATAACACCTTGTACGCAGTGAAAAGGTTGCAAAATTTTTTAAAAATTTTTTTGCACTATTTCGCCCGCTGCATTATACGGCGGGCGAAGATGATTTTAGCGATTAAAGCTTTGCAATGATAGGCGCAAATCTTATGCGGATATCGGGGAGCTTGTTGATAGTGGTGTAGTAGTTAGTCTGCCAATCCTCGCCCTGTGCGGGGTCGTTCTCGCCGCTTGCGGGAGGAGCGAATATTTTAAGGGTGAGGTCAGCCTCGCCGTCCAGCGGCTTTTCAAAGAACGCGGACATAAGGTCGATGGTCTTAGCCTCGGGAGACTTGTAGAACCACTTGCCGTTTATCTCCATCATAAGGTTGAGCGGCTCGTCAAAGGTAACCTCGCAGAATGTGGGGTTCTTTTCAAAGTGGAGCGGAATCGCAAGACCTGTGCTGTCCTCTGAGCCGCCCCAGCGCAGCTTTGCGGGAAGCGTAAGCTCCTCGCCCTGCTTCATGGAGGGGTAGAAATAATCATCGTGGATTATCTCCTTGTAGGTCTTGAGAGCGGGCTGCTCGATACCTACATCGGGGTTGTTGGGGTCTTCTATCTCAAGACCCAGTCTGCCGCGGTCGCGGA
>JAZNTS010000150.1:0-6218 GCA_045591905.1 Oscillospiraceae bacterium
AATGTATAACAGAGCGCGACAAGTATGAAAAAGACTCTTACGAATACAGCTATTATGACAGCGGTGTTGCATATTATGATGATATGTTGGCTGATTATGAAGCTTTCCCCGACAACGTTGTGGCTAAATACGACAAGGTCGGCGGCGCTCCCTCTCTTGACGGCGGATACACCGTTTTCGGACAGGTATACGAGGGCTTTGACGTTATCGACGCCATCTCTGCTTGCGAGGTAGTTGCAAATGCGGGCGGTGAGATGTCCTTGCCTGTTAAGACAATAAAAATAACCTCGGTGAAGGTTACCGAATACACTGAATAAATCAGACTGCGAAAGGACGTGCTTAATATGAAGATAGGACGTATAATTCTCAGCGCGATATTAGCTGCAAGCTGCATTTTCGGGGCTGTCGGCTGCGACTCCACAGTTAAGTCCTCGGTAGGCAATACCGAAACGATTAACTTTGTGGACGGCGACAAGATAGCCGAAATAAACATTGAAGGCTACGGCACGATAAAGGCGAAGCTCTTCCCCGACCTCGCTCCCAAGGGCGTTGAGAATTTCATCAAGCTTGCTGAGCAGAAATACTACAACGGTCTTAAAATACACCGTGTACTGGGCGACCAGTTCATTCAGGGCGGTTCACTCAACGGTGACGGTACAGGCGGTAAGGCACTCATCGACGAAAGCGGCACGTTCAGCCTTGAAACAAGCGAGCAGGCTCGCCACTTCTACGGCGCGCTGTGCTATGCGAATGTTTCGGGTAAAAACAGCACACAGTTCTTTGTGGTTACAAACAACGAGCCGCAGGATCTTGCTACAATCGACACAGAGCAGATAAAAGCCGCTGCCGCTGCAAACGCTGACCTTAAAGCGCACGTTGAAAGCAACTCCGGTGATTACAGTATGTACGAATACAAGGAGCAGTATTACAACGCGCTTGCAGGCATGGTGACAAATGCTACCGAGTTCGTTACGCAGAAATACAAGGACGTTGGCGGTATACCTATGTTTGACGGCGGCTACACCGTTTTCGGACAGGTTTACGAAGGCTTTGACGTACTTGAAGCTATCGCAAAATGTGATGTAGAAAACAACGCATACAGCGAAAAATCAAAGCCTATCGAGGATATCGTGATAACCTCTGTAACTATCGTGACCTACAAGACCCCAGGCACAGGCGAGGCTACCGCTGAGGCTGAGGACGACGAGGAAAGCAAGTCTGAGAGCGCTGAAGCTTCAGATGCAATCGTTGAAGACACTGCTTCCGACGCGATAGTTGATGATACGGCTTCTAAGACAGAATAATTTAAAATGCATAAACCAAACCGCCGCTATTGTGGCGGTTTGTTCTTTTTATTGAGAAGTATTTCATGTATCCTCTAAGTATATGAGAAATTATATATTCATTAAAACCGTTCATATTCTTTTGATATCACTTGACATAACCTCAAAACGTATGATATAATAAACATATCCCCCACAGGGGGTTACGGAGGCTTATTATGGAACATAAACATGAAAATACCAAAGCGGTTGTAAACCGTCTTTCAAGAGCAATCGGACACCTTGAAGCTGTAAAGAAAATGGTTGAAGAAGGGCGTGATTGCTCTGAGGTGCTTATCCAGCTTGCGGCGGTGAGATCCGCTATAAACAACACGGGCAAACTGATTTTAAAAGACCACATCAATCACTGCTTTGTTCACGCTATTGAAAACAATGATGAGCAGACAATCATTGAGTTGAATGATGCTATTGATAAATTCATAAAGTAGGTGCGGAATGAAACAAGGAAAATACATTTTTTATGCTGTTCTCGCCGCTTCACTTTACGCAATAAATTCTCCGTTTTCTAAGCTACTGCTTGGAAAGCTTTCGCCTACAATGCTTGCTGCGCTACTTTATCTCGGCGCAGGTATCGGAATGCTTATTGTGGGTATGATACAAAGAAAAACAGGCTATGCTGAAAAGGAAAAACCGCTTACCAAAAAAGACTATCGTTGCTATTATTCAGAGAAATTCCATCGCTTACATTTGCATTTGCCTTTGCTGTTATGATAGTCGGAGCATTCGTTGTTTCTAAGGAATAATATAATTTATCTGCAATTTCATCAAGCACATTGATCTTTACTGCTTATACTGTGATCGGTATAGTTCGGTCACGGTATTTTATTATATAGAGTTCTGTTCCACGAAGAAAAGAATTATTGTTAGTTTTAACTAACTCGACGTATCTGACAGTCACAAAATTTTGCTTAACTTCAACAAAATTTCTGTCAGGGTATTGACAAGCTTGGAAAAATGCGTTATAATGCAGACAACAACAGAATAATCCTGATGAGGGAGTAGTGGCGCAGGCTTGTAATCAAGCGGCGTGGCAAGTCAACATACTGATAGCTTAGGCTGTCTGGCTTGTCTTAAACAACGAGACTCATGTATTGCGAAAACGGCTTTAGACCGTGCTGTACATGGAGTCTTTATTTTTTTCCTGTATAGTACCGACCGAGGTTGCTTTGGCAATACTCGGTTTTTTGTTGATAAAAGAAAGGACGGTATTTACTATGTTTCTGGAGATCAGCAACATCAGAAAGGGCTTCGGCGAGGGCGACAGCAGAACTGAGGTGCCGAAAGGCATTGACCTCGGCATCGAAAAGGGAGAGTTCTGCGTACTGCTAGGCCCGTCCGGCTCGGGAAAATCCACACTGCTCAACATCATCGGAGGTATCGACAACGCAGACAGCGGCTACATAAGCATAGGCGGCGAAAAGACCGCTGATATGAACGAAAAGGCGCTTACGCTCTACCGCAGAAAGCACCTCGGATACATCTTCCAGATGTACAATCTTATCCCTAATCTCAACATAAAAGAAAACATCGAGGTTGGTGCTTACCTCAGCGACGCTCCGCTTGATGTAGACGAACTTCTGCATACTCTCGGGCTTTACGAGCACCGCCATAAACTCCCCAACCAGCTTTCGGGCGGTCAGCAGCAGCGTACCGCCATCGGACGTGCGATAATCAAGAATCCCGATATTCTCCTTTGCGACGAGCCGACAGGCGCGCTTGACTACAAGACCTCAAAGGAGATACTCAAGCTTATCGAGGAAGTGAACAGAAAATACGGCAACACCGTTGTAATGGTAACGCACAACGACGCTATCAAGAACATGGCTGACAGAGTGATAAAGCTTCGTGACGGAATGGTGCGCAGCAACCGCGTGAACGAGGCAAGGATATCTGCCGAAGAGCTTGACTGGTAAGGAGGTGCGGCATGAGAGATCCTCTTATCAGACGACTTCCCCGTGAGCTTAAGAGCGATGCGGGAAAATACATCATCATATTCATTTTCATGGTGATAGTCATCGGCTTTGTTTCGGGCTTTCTGGTTGCGTCACAGAGCCTTATCACAGCCTACAACGACAGCTTTGAAAATTACAACATCGAAGACGGCAATTTCACGACTGTAACAGAAGCAGACGACGCTTTGCTCGACGCAGTAAGAGGCGAGGGTGCAGAGGTCTACGAGAACTTCTACAAAGACCGCGAGACCGATGATATCGACAGCACACTGCGCATCTACAAGCTTCGTGAGGAAGTAAACAGGATCGGCGTAAACGAGGGAGCTCTCCCCTCTTCGGTAAACGAAATAGCTATTGACCGTATGTATGCCGACAACAACTCCATCAAGGTCGGAGATGTGCTGTCAGTTGACGGAAGAAAGCTTACTGTTACGGGACTTGTGGCACTTTCCGATTACAGCGCACTGTATCAAAGCCCCACCGATACGCTGTTTGAGGCGTTCAGCTTCGGCGTTGCGGTAATGACAGAACATGGCTTTGACGAGTTCGATGATGCGGGACTTAACTACAACTACGCATGGACATACAACGACAAGCCCGCCGACGACCTTGAAGCAAAGGAACGCGCCGAGAGCATGCTTGAAACTATCTCGGAAAAGGCTATGCTTACTCGCTTTGTGCCCGCCTACACAAATCAGGCGATAAAGTTCGTAGGCGATGACACAGGCAGGGACAGAGTTACCTTTATCACATTCTTGTATGTTGTTATTGCAATACTTGCGTTTATCATGGCGATAACCACCTCAAACACCATCACCAAGGAGGCTAATGTTATCGGCACACTGAGAGCCTCAGGCTACACCCGCGGAGAGCTTATCAGGCACTATCTTTCAATGCCTGCACTTGTAACGCTCATTTCGGCAGTTATCGGAAACATCGTGGGCTACACGCTGTTTGTAGATGTTGCACTGGGTATTTACTACGGCAACTACAGCCTGCCCTTGTTCGATATCCTGTGGAATGCCGACGCATTCGTGCAGACAACTGTAATTCCTGTCCTGCTGATGATCGCTATCAACTTCTTTATCCTCAGCAGCAAGATGAAGCTTTCTCCGCTGAAGTTTATCCGCCGCGACCTCAAAAAGAACAGCAGGAAAAAGGCGCTAAGGCTCAACACAAAGATAGGCATAATGCACCGCTTCAGAATAAGAGTAATTTTGCAGAACCTGCCTAACTACATCATGATAGTTGTCGGAATATTCCTCGCAAACGTGATACTGCTGCTTGGAATGGGCTTCCCGAAGCTTCTTGAAAACAACGAAACACTTATCGCAGAAAACATGATATGCGATTATCAGTACATACTCAAAGCACCCGTTGAAACTGAGAACGACAGTGCCGAGAAATACTGTGCAGGCGGCCTTATGACTATTGAGGGCAGGCGCAAAAGCGAGGCTGTGACCATCTACGGTATCAGCAACGACAGCAGCTATTTCGATATTGAGTTTGGCGAGGGCGTGTACATTTCCGAGGCATTCGCGGCTAAAAACAGCATCGAGATCGGCGATACTGTGACCATGAAAGAGGAGTTCGGAACAAAGGAATACAGCTTTACAGTTGACGGTATCAGCGGCAGCCCCACTACCCTTGAGGTGTATATGGAGCGCAGTTATTTCAACGAGGTATTCGACAACGAAACGGACTACTTCAACGGTTATTTCTCCGATGAGGAGCTTACTGACATAGACGAGCTCTACATCATGAACAAGCTGACCATAGACGACTTTACAAAGCTTTCAAGGCAGATGAACAACTCCATGGGCGAGGTGTTCGATATGTTCTACTGGTTCGGACTTGTGATGTTCATGCTGATAATCTACCTGCTTTCCAAGATAATCATCGAAAAGAACGCGCAGTCCATATCCATGACCAAGATACTCGGCTACACCAACAGCGAGATAAGCGGACTTTACGTCATCACCACTAGCATCGTGGTAATTGCGTCGTTTATCCTGACTATGCCGATAGTCGATGTTATCATGCGTATCCTGTGCGCTGAGATATTTGCAGCCTACGCAGGCTGGATACCGTATTCAGTTCCTGCTTCGGTGTATGTAACTATAATCGCTATGGGAATTGCGGCGTACGCAGTAATTGCATTCCTGCAGTTCAGACGCGTGAAAAAGATACCACTGGACACAGCGCTTAAAAATGTAGAATAAAGATGGGGACACCGTGGTTTTGAGCACCTACCCCGCCTAATACTACCCTAAAAAAACAAAGAATGCCCGTCATGAAAACGGGCATTTTTTGACTTGTTGGTTGTCAATACATTATGTTCCGCAAAAAACTTTTCTGATGAACTTGAATTACACCGTTGTTTTATAAAATATCAGCGTAAATTCCGTTCCGTGCGGCTTTATGTTCTTAGCCTTAATAATACCGCCCTGCGCTGTTATTATCTGTCGTGAAAAAGCAAGTCCTATTCCATAGCCCTGATGTAAAACATTATCGGCTTTGTAAAATCTCTCGAAAATGTGCGGCAAGTCCTTGTCACTTATTCCGCTGCCGTTGTCGCTGATGTTTATTGTAACCGCAACAGGACTTTCTTTAGCTTTTATTTCAATAGTGCCGCCGCTTTCCGTATGCTCAATGCAGTTCTTTACAATATTGCGCAGCGCCTCGACCGTCCAGTTACGGTCGCAGCATATTTTGTCTGCCTCTATATTTGTCTTCATCGCCACTTCTCTTATCTCCGCCATTATCTCCACAGACGACACCGCAGCATTGATAAGCGAACAGCATGAAATTTCTTCCTTATGTAATTCAACTGCCCCCGCGTCAAATGAGGACATTTTAAGTAGCGTTTCAATAAGCCACTCTGTTCTTGATAGGAAGTCGGATCGTAGCCATGTCGTTCTGT
>JAZNTS010000151.1:0-3259 GCA_045591905.1 Oscillospiraceae bacterium
TGACCGATAACGCCTGTAGAGCCTACGATAACGTCGTTTTTGTCAATATTTAAAGCGTTTGCAGCAAGCTCGCACATCTGCTCGGCGATCTCAATGCCGTTTTCGTTGCAGGTGTTAGCGTTGCCGCTGTTTACTATAACAGCCTGTGCCATACCGTTTTCAAGGTGCTTTTTTGTTACAAGGATAGGTGCACCCTTGACCTTATTTGTTGTATAGAGAGCGGCTGCCTTGCACTTTTCTTCACAGTAGATAAGAGCGAGGTCGCGCTTTGTAGTGTTTCCTGCCTTTATTCCTGCGATAACGCCTGCAGCGGAGAAGCCCTCTGCTGCGCAGACGCCGCCGTCTACAAATTCACATCCTTCAAATTTAACCATTTTAGTCGTTCCTTTCGGGCTATCAGACAAGACCTGTGCTCTCGTCAACACCCATCATAATATTTAAACACTGAACAGCCGCGCCGCTTGCGCCCTTGCCGAGATTGTCAAGGCGAGAGCAGATTATCATGCGGTCGTCGTTGCCGTTCACGAAAATTTCCATGTTATTTGTTCCGCTGAGGTTATTTGCGCCGATGAAGCCGTCCTCAGGCTCGCCCTCGGACATTACCTTTAAGAATGTGCTGTCAGCGTAGTATTCAGCGAGCGCCTTTCTTACATCAGAAGCGCTGTATCTCTTTGCAAGCAGTCTTGTGTGAATGGGGAGCGAAACAACCATTCCGCTGAAATAGTCGCAGATAAGCGGGTTGAAAGTGGGAGCGTAATCAAGACCGCAGATCTTCTGCATTTCGGGGAGGTGCTTGTGCTGCTGTGTCAGCGCATACTGTCTGGGGCTGTCGAAATCAGCGGGTCTGTCAGCGCCCTCGTAAACAGCGATAGCCTTTTTTCCTGCGCCGCTGTAGCCCGATACCGCGTGTACGGAAACGGGATAATCGGCAGGGAGGATACCAAGCTTTACAAGCGGATATACCATTGAAGCAAAGCCGCTTGCATAGCAGCCCGGAACAGCTACGCGGTTGCTTTTTTCGATCTTCTCTCTGAATTCCTTGGAAAGCTCGGGGAAACCATAAGCCCAATCAGGATTGGTTCTGTGCGCTGTGGAAGCGTCGATTATACGAACTCTGTCCTCAGCAAGGGAAACAGCCTCAATGCTTGCCGCGTCGGGCAGGCAGAGGAAAGTAAAATCCGAGCTGTTGATAAGCCTTTTGCGCTCGTCAAGGTCTTTTCTCTTGTCCTCGTCGATACGCAGAAGCTCGATATCGTTGCGGCCTGCAAAGCGCTCCAGTATCTTAAGACCTGTTGTGCCCTCCTGACCGTCTATGTAAACCTTAACCATTATGAAGTGCCTCCAGTTTTGTTCTAGTAAGTTCTATCTGCTTTTTAACGCTCTCGGGCGAGGGACCGCCAAAGGAAAGTCGCTCCTTTACGCAGGTGTCAAGGCTTATTGCCTTGTAAACGTCCTCGTCGAAAAGCTCTGTCTGCATTCTGTAGATATCCAGAGGAAGCTCCTCCAGAGTTGTGTTCATTTTAATGCACTGTGCAACAAGTCCGCCTGTTATCTTGTAAGCGTCGCGGAACGGCATACCCTTTTTAACGAGATAGTCAGCGCAGTCTGTTGCGTTTATAAAGCCGCGAGCCGCAGCCGCACGCATATTATCCTTGTACAGCGTCATTGTTTCAAGCATAGGAATGAATGGGATAAGGCACATCTTGAGTGTGTCGACCGCGTCGAAGATAGCCTCCTTGTCCTCCTGCATATCCTTGTTGTAGGCGAGGGGAAGTCCCTTCATCATTGTAAGCAGCGTTACGGTATCACCGATAACTCTGCCTGTCTTGCCACGGATAAGTTCGGTAACGTCGGGGTTCTTCTTCTGCGGCATGATGCTGGAACCCGTTGCATAAGCGTCGTCAAGCTCGATGAACTTGAATTCCCAACTGCTCCAAAGGATTATCTCCTCGGAGAAGCGTGAGAGGTGCATCATGCAGATGGCAATAGCGGAAGCAAGCTCAATGCAGCTATCTCTGTCGGAAACGCCGTCAAGGGAATTTACCATAGGCGCATTCATTCCGAGAAGCTCCGCAGTTCTGTGGCGGTTGATATCGTATGTAGTGCCTGCAAGCGCTCCGCTGCCGAGAGGGCAGACATTCATTCTAGCTGCGATCTCGTTGAAACGCTCGATATCGCGAAGCAACATCTGAGCATATGCCATCATATGGTGACCGAATGTTATGGGCTGAGCGCGCTGAAGATGCGTGTAGCCGGGCATTATCGTGTCGGTGTTATCCTCTGCGATATTACACAGTACAGTTACAAGCTGAGCAACAAGGTCAGTAAGTCCCTTTATCTCATCGCGCAGATAAAGACGAATATCAAGAGCGACCTGATCGTTTCTGGAACGAGCGGTATGCAGACGCTTTCCCACGTCGCCAAGGCGCTTTGTAAGCTCCGCCTCGATAAACATGTGGATATCTTCTGCTGTCATGTCAAGCTGTAAAGCTCCGCTGTCGATATCAGCCAGTATCTCTTTAAGTCCGCCGATAAGGGTTAGGGAATCCTCCATGCTTATGATGCCCTGTTCGCCGAGCATGGTCGCATGGGCAATGCTGCCCTCGATATCGTGCTTGTACATTCTTCCGTCGAAAGAGATCGAGGAGTTGAAGTCGTTTACCTTGCTGTCAACGTCCTTTGACGATCTTCCTGCCCACATCATTTGTGCCATATTTTTAACCTCATACCTATTTATAAAAATGGATTTAGAGCGGAAAGGCTTAAAAGCGCATACTGTGCTTCAAAACTTTCCCGCCCTAATAGAATCACTTTAAATTACTTGTTGTTTCTCTCAGCGTCGAGCAGAGCCTTAACCTTGATCGGCAGACCGAACAGGTTGATAAAGCCTGCGGAATCCTTCTGATCGTAAACATCGTCCTCACCAAAGGAAGCGAAGTCCTCGCTGTACAGTGTGTAGGGAGATGTAACGCCTGCGTTGATGATGTTGCCCTTGTAGAGCTTCAGCTTAACTTCGCCTGTGCAGGTCTCCTGTGTCTTGTCAACGAAAGCGTCCATAGCTTCACGCAGGGGAGTGTACCACTGACCGTTGTATACGATGTCTGCATACTTCTGAGCAAGACCGTACTTATAGTGCTGAGTTTCCTTGTCGAGGCAGATGGTCTCGAGAACCTCGTGTGCGTGGTACAGGATAGTACCGCCGGGGGTCTCGTAAACGCCTCTGGATTTCATACCAACCAGACGGTTCTCAACAACGTCG
>JAZNTS010000152.1:0-2864 GCA_045591905.1 Oscillospiraceae bacterium
GTTGTGGTCTTGTCGAACTCTCTGTCGCGAACGCGCAGTCTGCGTATCGTTTTGGAGGAGGGGAGAGTAAGGTTTATCTCCTTTATCATCTCGTTCAGCTTTGCAGCAGCCTCGTCAGCGTCGGGGCATTCCTCGCTGTTAGGGAACACCTCGGCTGTGATAAAGCCCTCCTCGGCGTAGACGAGCACCTCTGCAACGATGCTCTTTCCCGCGAACTTGTTCTCAAGCTCCTCGGGAGAAACATTTTCGCCGTTGCTGAGAATGATGAGGTTCTTCTTTCTTCCTGTGATGAACAGACGTCTGTTGTCGCCGACATAGCCGAGGTCGCCTGTGTGAAGCCAGCCATCGGAGTCAAGAGCCTCTGCCGTAGCCTCGGGGTATTTGTAGTATCCCTGCATTACGGAGGGGCTGCTTACAACGATCTCGCCGTCAACTATCTTCACTTCACAGCGGTTTACGATCTTACCTACATCGCCTGCTGTGCTTATCTCATCAAAGCTAGCTGTGGAGATTCTCGGTGAACATTCAGTCATGCCGTAGCCCTGTGCGATCGGGATACCAAGCTCAAGATAATTGTTGATAAGCTCGGGGCTGAGGTAAGCGCCGCCGCTGAAGATTCCTTTAAGTCTGCCGCCGAAAACAGCCTGTGCAACTGCTGCGGGGGGCAGTCCCTTGCTGCTTGAAACGGTCTGTATCTGCTTGTATATCGTCTGAGCGATCATGGGAACGAGCAGGATTATTGTCGGCTGGAACAGCTTTAAATTCTGTGCTATTCTCATCATAGAGTCGTTTACGCAAACAGTAGCACCGTATCTCAGCGAGAGAAGTATATCGCAGGTGAAGCAGTAAACATGGTGCACGGGAAGCACGGTAAGAAGCACGTCCTCGGGGGAGCTTTCGTTGTCCTGACAGGTTACGTTGTCAATAATGTTGCTGTGCGCGAGCATAACTCCCTTTGCCTTGCCTGTAGTGCCCGACGTGTAGACGATGGAAGCAAGGTCGCTCTCCGCAACGTTTTTAAGCTCTGCGGGCTGATATTTTTCAACTATCTCACTTATGGAGATATCAGCGCAATCGACAGGCTGGAGAGAAATATAAGCCTTTATCTGCGGACAGTTCTCCTTGACAGCGGCTATCATAGGCTCATAGCGCTTATCGAAGAAGAATACATTAACATCGGCTCTGTTCATAAGCTCGCAGATGTCGTCGCAAGCGAGCTGTGCGTCAAGCGGAACTGTAACGTTGCCGTTGATAACCGTTCCGAAATAAGCGGCAAGATACGCGTAGCTTGTAGGGCCTATAACAGCAGCGTGGACTTTTTCGCCGCCAAGCTTTTCTGTAAGGCAGGAGGCGATACGTCTGCTGTTGTCGTAAAGATCATTGAAAGATTTTTCAACTATTGCGGTGCCTGCTTTTTCCTTTATGTATGCCTTATCGCCGTATTCTTCAGCGGCAAGGCGCACAAGGTCCTGTAATGTTTTAAGAAGCTCTTTGTTCATGTGAGTTCTCCTTACTTTTTCAGGGATTCAAGGTACTTTACAGCGTCGCCTACTGTGGAGAGCTTGATGACCTCCTCCTCGGATACCTGAACCTCAAGGATCTCCTCAAGCTCACCGAGAAGACTCATGAAATCATAGGAGTTGAAACCGAGATCCTCGATAAATCTGGAATCCTCGGTGATTGAGTCTGCGTCTACCTCAACATAGTTGCAAATAAGTTCTTTAAGCTGGTCAAACATCGTTTTTTTCCTCCGTATATCAAATCATTTCAAGAATTTCGCCGACTGTTCTGTCCTTATCCTCGATACCTCTGAAAAGAACGCGGCACAGGTAGTAGTAAAGATATTCCATTTCGTGCTCGGATACAACATCGTATCTGTATTCGAAATTGAAGTTAAGTCCATTGTCCTCAACACGGTGCATAACTGTGAGGTAGAGCGGCTGACCCGCAACGCCGTTTGTGTACCACATACTCTTGTAGGGAATATCGGGCATATCCTCCTCGGAGGTCTGCTGCTGCTTCAGAGTAAGCGGCTGGTATGTCAGCGCCATGCTCTCGTAGCTTGCGCCGGGTTGGAGCTTCCAGTGCTTGGAGCGGTTCATTGTGTGAGCGATGGGGTCGTAGTTTGCGTGACGGAACAGCTTGTTCTGCTCGTTCTGGATTATTTTTATCGCGTCAATAAATGTGGTTTCAGGCTCGATTATGGTACGAAGCGGGAAGAAATGCATTCTGGAGCCGCCCGAGCGCTTTTCGAGAAGTGTTCCGCGGCGAGCGACAACGCTCTTTACCGAAACGTCCTTTTCGTTATCGTTGAACTTTGAAAGCACAGTCCTGAGACCCATCAGAAGCAGACAAACCATCGGTATCTGATTATCTATGCAGAACTGCATAAGGCGGTCTGACGGCTCTTTTTCAAGATGGTAAACGGAGATTCCCGCAGCCACGGATTTAGAAACTACCAGTGCGCTGCGCTGGTCGGGATTGTTGTTTTCTCTGCGCTGCGTCAGCAGTCTGCCCATGCCTGTGAAGTCTGTGTACATCGGCTCGCTGGAGGCGATCTCGTTCAGCCAGAACTCCTCGTCCTTTTTCTGAGCGGCGGAGCCTTCGTATGCGAGATCCTTTTCAAGCTGCTTTATGTAGGACATCATAGGCTTCGGCATTTCTCTGCCATACATCTTTGCACAGTATATCTCAAGCACATCGCGGTCGAATGCGATGATGGAGCTTGAGTCCATAGTCATGTGGTCTACTTTAAGATAAACGCCGTTATAGCCGTTGGGAAGCTTTACCATTACGATCTGATTCATGGGAGAATTGTATCTCTCAAACGGCACAGCTGTCCACTTTTCCATCTCGCGGTGAGC
>JAZNTS010000153.1:0-6385 GCA_045591905.1 Oscillospiraceae bacterium
CGTTGACGAGGGCGTCCTCGCTGAAAATATGGATATAATCCTAAATTTGGGAATACAGATGGTGATATTCACCGTTATAGGCTGCATCGGCGGCATACTTTCGGGCGTGTTCGGAAATATTGCGGCGCAGAGCTTTTCGAATGACCTGCGCAAGGACGCGTTTGCAAAGGTCATGAAGATGTCGTTTCAGCAGACGGACAAGTTCACCACAGGCTCGCTTGTAACAAGGCTTACAAATGACATAACAGCTTGTCAGGACTTCGTTGGCATGGCGCTGAGAATGATGGTTCGCACTGTAATGCAGTTTGTAGGCGGTATCTACATGGTGCTGAACATTGATGTGGTTTTCGGTCTGGTTTTGCTTGTTACGCTGCCCGTACAGCTTATAGTCGTTGCTGTGGTGCTGAAAAAGGGCGCTCCGCTTTTTGAGGTAGTACAGGGCAAGCTTGACCGCGTGAACTCCGTCGTTCAGGAGAACGTTTCGGGCGCGAGAGTTGTTAAGGCGTACACTCGCGAGCAGTATGAGATAGACCGTTTCAGCAAAGCGAATGACGAGCTGTGTAACACAAATCTCCGCGTACAGAAGCTTATGGCGCTGCTTACACCTGTGCTTTCTATACTTATGAACGCATCTGTCCTTGCTATAATCTACATGGGCGGGCTTGAGGTGCAGGCGCGCGAGCTTGAGGTCGGCAGGGTAATGGCTGGAATTACCTACATCACGCAGATACTGATGTCCGTGATGATGATAGGCATGATGTTCCAGCAGGTAACGCGCGCATCGGCTTCCGCAAAGCGTATCAGAGAGATACTTGACGCTGACCCCGTTATCGAAAGCGGCTGCTTTGACGGCAATACCGCAGAGCAGGGAACGGTTGAGTTCAAGAATGTATCTTTCCGATATCCCGGTGTTCAGGCGGGAAATGTGCTTGAAGACATCAGCTTTAAGGTGAACAAAGGCGAAACTGTGGCGATTCTCGGTGCTACGGGCTGCGGAAAGACCTCTCTTGTAAACCTTATCGCGCGTTTTTATGATGCAGCGGAGGGTCAGGTGCTGGTTGACGGAGTAGACGTCAGGGAATATCAGCTTGACGCACTGCGCAAAAAGGTAGGCTTTGTTCTGCAAAAGAGTGAGCTTTTTTCCGACACGATAGAGAATAACATTCGCTGGGGCAAGCCTGACGCTTCCGATGAGGAGATACGCAGTGCCGCTGAGATAGCACAGGCAGCGGAGTTTATAGAGGGCTTCAACGACGGCTACAAGGATATCATAACCGAGAAAGGCTCATCGCTTTCGGGCGGACAGAAGCAGAGGTTGTCCATTGCCCGTGCAATCGTCAAAAAGCCTGAGATACTGGTTTTTGACGACAGTATGTCGGCGCTTGACCTCACCACTGACGCAAAGCTGCAAAGGGCGCTGCGCGAAAATCTCGGTGATACCACTGTTATCATGATAGCACAGCGCGTTGCGAGCGTTATGGGTGCGGATAAGATAGCGGTTATAGAAAACGGCAGACTTGCCGCGTTTGACAACCACGAAAATCTGTTGAAAAGCTGCGAGGTATATCAGGATATCTACAGCTCACAGATGAGAGAGGGGGACGAGCGCATTGGCTGAGAATAACAACAATAAGCCTGTTATAAATCTGCGACCGGGCGGCAGAGGACCCGGAGGCCCTCACGCAATGGGAATGCCGCAGGAAAAGGCGAAGAATGTTAAAGGCTCGCTTAAAAGGATACTGCAATACATAGGCAAAAACAAGCACCTGCTGTATGCGATGCTTGCTGTTATGCTGGTTGCAACGCTGCTTAACGTTGCCGCGCCTACCATTCAGGCGAATGCGATAGACACGATAACCGTAACGGACGAGCGCCCTGTTATTGATATAAACGCGCTTGTACAGTGGCTTGTCATACTGGGCGGAGTGTATCTTGTTTCGGCGGTACTGACGTATTTTCAGAACATCTTTGCGGCGAAGCTTTCGCAGTACACTGTTAGGATAATGCGAAAGGACTTGTTTTCGCGTATCTCAAAGCTTCCTATAAAGTACATCGACACTCACAAGCATGGCGATATCATGAGCCGTATGACGAATGACGTTGAGAACGTTTCAAATTCGGTGTCGCAGTCGCTTGGCTCGCTTATTTCGGGCGTTATCATGGTGTTTGGTTGCTTTGTGATGATGCTGATACATTCTTGGCAGCTTACTCTTGTCAGCATGATTACTATAGCGCTTACGCTCTTGGTGTCGAAAAATCTGTCAAAGCTGATGAGGAAATACTTCCCCATGCAGCAAAAGAAGCTTGGTCAGCTCAACGGTCAGATAGAGGAAACTGTAAGCGGCTATAAGACTGTAAAGGCTTACACACGCGAGGACAATGTCTGCGAGGAGTTTAACGCTACCAGCGACCAGCTTAAAAGGATAGGCATAAAGGCGCAGATACTGGGCGGCTCAATGGGCCCGTGCATGAACTGCATAGGCAATATCGGCTTTTTGCTGATTGCGGCATTCGGCGGTTGGTTTGCGATAGAGGGTATCATTTCTGTCGGCACTATTCAGGCGTTTATCGTTTACTCAAAGCAGTTTACACGACCGATAAACGAGATAGCCAACCAGTATGCGCAGCTTCAGTCCGCTATCGCGGGCGCGGAGCGTGTATTCGAGATAATGGACGCAGAGCCTGAAGACATCGGCGGTAACGAGCCGTTTGAGATTGAGAACGTTAAGGGCGACCTTAATTTCAAGGACGTTAAGTTCTCTTATGTCGAGGGCGAGCCTGTACTTAAGGATTTCGATCTGTGGGTAAAGAGCGGTCAGAAGATAGCGATAGTAGGCGCTACGGGCAGCGGCAAGACCACAGTAATAAACCTGCTAACGCGTTTCTACGATATAGACGGCGGCGAGATACTGCTTGACGGACAGGATATCCGAAATGTGCCGATGGAAAAGCTGCGTGGTAGTATCGGCATAGTGCTTCAGGATACTGTCATCTTCTCCGAAACGATAGCGCAGAATATCCGCTACGGCAAGATAAATGCGACCGATGAGGAGGTAATCGCGGCGGCAAAGCTTGCGAGAGTTCATGATTTTGCCTCAAAGCTTGCCGATGGCTATGATACTATGCTCACAGAGGGCGGCAGCAACCTTTCACAGGGACAGCGGCAGCTTATCTCGATAGCAAGGGCGGTGCTTGCCGACCCGAAGATACTTATTCTTGACGAGGCTACTTCAAGTATCGACACAAGAACCGAAATGCACATTCAGGCGGCTATGATAGCGCTTATGAAAGGCAGAACCAGCCTTATAATCGCACACCGTCTGTCCACTATCCGCGACGCGGACAAGATAATCGTTCTCGGCGAGGGCAGAGTGGTTGAAGCAGGCGACCACGAGGAGCTTCTCGCTCAGCGCGGCGCTTATTACAGGCTGTATCAGAGCCAGTTCGCGGGGATCGCGACATAATAATAAAGCCTGAGAGGTTTGACTTCTCAGGCTTTTTGTGTATGTGTAGCAGTAAATTATTATATGTCTTTTTTCATTTGAATGTAAAGCCCTTGTTGGAAAACTATGTTAAACCCAAAAGAACGATATATGGAAACGGCAGGCTCAAGCGTTATTCTTGTGTCTAAAAACAAGGTGCTGCAGCCTTGTCCTTTGGCATAGCATTCGACTATATTAAGTAAAGTTTTTGATATTCCCTTGCCGCGAAATTCATTTCTTACATACAGCCGCTTTACTTCACCTACTCCGTCAGCTTTGTTTCTGTACGCTATACAGCCTATCGGTAGGGTATCATTATACACGACCCATATATTCTCGATGTTCTCGTTCCCATTATATCTTGTATAACACCATTTATCATCGCCTAAGAAATCCAACATATAATCATCGTGTTCAGAAAAAAGCTCTAAAACGTTTTCGTCAGCATTTTTAGTTGATATTATTTTCATGTTTTTTCTCCGTAAATTTCTGTCTGCCTATGAACTGATCATAGCAATAATAATTTGTAAAGTCAATGATGATGAAAACAAAACCCGTTTTTGACATTAGCTGCAAAAGCGGATTTGCTTTTCTTGTACCTTTTATGTTCAACAGAAAAGCGCATAATCCTCTGCCGCAGACGAAGCGGGAACATAATCGCTTTTGAGCAGCACGTTTTGCTTTGCAATATATGCTTTCAGCAGCTCGCGGCTCATGTTGGTGATATCGGGGCGCTCTATCGCTTCTGTCGGGTCAAGAAGCAGCACCTCGCTGTTTTCGTAGCCGTCCGAACGCGGCTCACCCGAAATGTGCTCCATGATAAATATCGCACACCACTGCTCGGGCTTAAACTGCATGGACATAAGCGAGCTTACTTTCGCGGTAATGCCTGTTTCTTCAAGCAGCTCTCTTTCAGCGGCTGCTGTGGGAAGCTCGTTCTCCTGCACAAAGCCGCCCGGGAGCAGTATCCTGTCCTTTGCTGACCCATAGGTGTGCCGCACAAGCAGCACCTTGCTGTCTATCTCGACAATTCCGCAGACGGTGAAGCTTTTGTTGTTCATTATTATCTCCTTATCCATCGCGGTTTATATAATGCCGCGTATTTGCTGAAAGATTCTGCAAGATATCCTTTGAGCAGTCGGGCTTAATATTTATATTCTCTAACTCCGACAGCTCAAACCATTTGTACACTGCCTCACAATTATCATTCACTGCTCTTTCGCCGTCGAAAAATTTTAATACATTATTATCGTCACGAAGCATATAAAAGAAAATGTATTGATGCCACGGTTTGTCGCCAACAGCAAAAAAGTTCTCAATAACTGCAAGCAGATGGTCTGTCTGTAATTGTGCGCCCGTTTCCTCACAATATTCACGAAGTATAGCTGTATCGCTGCTTTCACCGAATTGCGGCTTGCCGCCGATAAACGTCCAGTAATCGTCGCTTTTAAGCTTTGATAGGAAAAATCTGTTTTCCTTTACGCATACGCCGACGACACGGCAGTTGAACATACCGCTGTCGGTCGTGAATTGAATGTCGCGCATTTTGGCTGCTCCTTAAAATAAAACTCTTAAAATATACTCCCTAACCTCCAAAAGCGACCCTAAAATAACCTCCGCAAGCCCCTCCATCTCCTCGGTAGGCTCTGCCATGTCGGGCACCATTATCGGGCGCATACCTGCGGCGTGCGCGGAGCGTATTCCGTTGTAGCTGTCCTCAATGGCTATCGCGCATTCGGGCGCGACAGAAAGCTCTTCGCAGGCTTTGAGGAATATCTCGGGGTGCGGCTTGCTGTGGCTCACCATATCGCCGCAGACAACCTTGTCGAAGTATGGGAGAAGTCCCGCGTCACGAAGCTGATTTTCAACCACAACACGCCTTGTGGAGCTTGCAAGCGCTATCTTTAATCCCTTTTCTTTCAGAAACTCCAGCAGCTCGCGAACTCCTGTTTTCATGGGCAGTCTGCCGCCGTCGTAACGCTCGTGATAAAGGTCGGATTGCTCCTTTTTGCGCTCCTCATAGGGAAAATCCTCGCCGTAAAACTGGAGCGCGATGCGCTTTGTTTCAGCGGAGTTAGTCCCAAGGCACAGCTTGCAAAGCTTTTCGATATCCTTGATGCCGTATTTCGCGGCAATTTCTATCCAACATTCAACGACCTTGCGCTCGGAGTCGAAGATAACTCCGTCCATATCAAAAACTACAGCCTTTAATTCTTTCATATCCTTGCTCCTTGATGTATTTTCACCTATATTTTACCACAAAAGCTTGCTCATTTCAACCACTGCGGTATATTTTGCAGCTTTTGTGGGATATTACCTTTGAATAAAGGGAAGAGGTGCAAGATGTCCGAAGAAGTTTACACAAATCTTCCGCCCGATACTCCGATAAACGCGAGCCTTGAGCGGAATTTAAAGAATATAAAGGCAATGACGGGCGGGTCTACCGATGTTATAGTGAAAAGGGGCAGAGTGTGCGGCAATGACATGGCAGTGATACTCTGCGAGGGTATGACAAGCTCCACTGCACTCGCGGCGCTGGTTTACGAAAAGCTGAACGACCTTGACGGCAGAGGTAATGTACCGCCGAATGTCCTTATGGATCATATTTTCAACGCCTATCTTGTTGCGGCGGAGCAGCTTGAAATCAAAAATCTCGGAGACCTGTGTCTTAAGATGGAATCGGGGTTTGCGATAATCCTCATTGACGGCTGTACAGCCTGCACGGGAATAGGTGTGCAGGGCTTTAAAACGCGCGGAATCGAGCAGCCCGACACGGAAAACGACCTGCGCGGCTCAAGAGAGGGCTTTGTCGAGGTAATTCGAACAAATATGGGACTGATAAGGCGCAGGATAAAGTCGCCGACGCTCGTTTTCGAGATGTCAAGTCGGAGGCCAAGCGGTCT
>JAZNTS010000154.1:0-7200 GCA_045591905.1 Oscillospiraceae bacterium
GAGCAGGATCAGGTAAACCTCCAGTACACCCTGTTCATCACACGCACATATTTCAAGGGCAGCTATATCCATCAGATGCAGAACGAGGTATACAACCCCAACAGCGGACGCTTCCTCGGTCTTGCACAGGCTAAGGCTGACGCTTACTGCGGCGACCGCGACGCTTTCGTAGGCAGCTACAGAAGCTATGCTAACCCCAAGGGCATTGAAGAGGGCTTAAAGGGTGACCTCAACTACAACACCAACTCCTGTGGTGCACTGCAGAGCGATATCGTTCTCCAGCCCGGCGAGACCAAGGAGCTGACATACGTTCTCGGCGGACAGAGAACAGAGGCAGAGATCACTGCTCTTATCGCAAAGTACGATGTTAAGGGTACAGTTGAAAAGGAGCTTGCAGGGCTTAAGGAATACTGGCACTCTAAGCTTGCAAATCTGCAGGTAAACACACCCGATAAGAACTTCAACAACATGGTGAATACATGGAACGCATACAACTGCTTTATCACCTTTATCTGGTCGAGAGCGGCTTCGTTCCAGTACTGCGGTCTGAGAAACGGCTTCGGCTACCGTGATACCGTTCAGGATATTCAGGGTATAATCCACCTTGCTCCCGAAATGGCTAAGCAGCAGATCATCTTCATGCTTTCCGCACAGGTAACAAACGGTGCAGGTCTGCCCCTTGTTAAGTACACACATAAGGCAGGTCAGGAGTACCACCCCGACGAGGAGGACGAGAACACCGCATATGCAAAGGAAACAGGCCACCCCAGCTATCGTGCGGACGACGCTCTGTGGCTGTTCCCCACCATTTACAAGTACATCTCTGAGAGCGGCGACAGCGCATTCCTCGATGAGGAGATACTCTACGCTAACGACGGCGAAAAGGGCACTGTTTACGACCACCTCAAGAGAGCTATCGACTTCTCTATGAACCACCTTGGCAACCACGGTATGCCCGCAGGTCTGCACGCTGACTGGAACGACTGTCTGCGTCTTGGCAAGAAGGGCGAGTCCACATTCGTTGCATTCCAGCTAGTATATGCTATCAAGATACTCCGTAAGTATGCAGAGGAGAAGAATGACGCTGATTACATCAAGTATCTTGACGAGATCGGCGCGAAGCTTGACGATATCCTCTCCGCTTGCTGGAACGAGGACAGATGGATCAGAGGCTACAAGGAAGACGGCACTATCATCGGTCAGAGAACCGATCCCGAGGCTTCTATGTGGCTGAATCCCCAGAGCTGGTCTGTTATCTCTGACTTTGGTACAAAGGAGCAGCAGGAGAAGGCTATGGACAGCGTTTACAGAGAGCTTAACACTCCCTACGGCGCAATGGTAATGTATCCCCCTTATGTAAACCATGGCTTCAATGGCGCTCTTATGCAGTGCTTTAACAAGTGCACAAAGGAGAACGCAGGTATCTTCTCTCAGCCTCAGGGCTGGCTGATACTGGCTGAGTCAAAGCTGGGTCACGGCAACCGTGCATATCAGTACTGGACAGAGGCGGCTCCCGCTACCTACAACGACAACGCAGAGCACAGAGTTCTTGAGCCGTATGTATACGGTCAGTTCGTTGAGGGTAAGGATTCTCCCTTTGCAGGACGTGCACACGTTCACTGGCTGACGGGTACAGCTTCTACTGTAATGGTAGGTACAACAGAGGGTATCCTCGGTCTTAATCCTGAGACAAAGGGTCTTGTTATCGATCCCTCTATTCCCTCCGAGTGGAAGGAATACACAATGGAAAAGACTTTCCGCGGAAAGAAGCTGCACGTTACCGTTAAGAACCCCAACGGTTCCGAGCACGGCGTAAAGTCCGTTACAGTAAACGGCGAGAAGATAGAGGGCAAGCTTATTCTCGACTCTATCCTCAAGGCTGAAAACGATATTGTTATCGAGCTGTAATATATACGGTTTTATAGAGGGCTCCCCGTTTTGGCGGGGATTTCTCATTACATATCCGTTACACGAAACAAGTGTTTGTGTATCTTTTATAGTCAATAAACATTAAATTTAACAATTTTGTATTTTTTGACTAAAAATTTATTGACAACTGTCAATGTTTATGTTATAATGATTTAAAACATAAACTAAGAAAGAGGTGCATTTGCATGAAAAGCGTAGGCAAAAAACTGACCTTGGTGGTATGCTTGCTGCTTACAGTCAGCATCACCATTGTAATCGCAACGACACTTATCCTGTCATCGAATTACAGTAATTCTATTATGCAGAATATGTCCAAGTCGAGTATCAGCGTTTTGGAAAAAGATGTTGATGCTCAGGTAGACCGTCTTGGCAACATCTATAAGAATATGTATGCTCTCGGTCTTGTCGGAGATTGTCTTCTCGGAGGCGGTACTGATGAGATCATTCTTGAATGGGCAAACCAGACACAGTCGCCTAATGATTTTATGGTCGTTGTAAAGAAAAGCGGTGAGGTTGCTTGGAAATCCGACAATTTCAACCTTACAAACCTTGACTTCTCCAAGGCTTCCAACGGCACACTGGTAAAGGGCGTTGTTGACGACCCCACAGGCGGTCTTACTCTTCAGTACATCACTCCCGTTCACTCCACAGTCGGCACCGTTATCGGTATGGCTATCGTTGGTATGAACCTCGGAGAGTGCGATTATCTTGATGCAGTAAAAGAGGCTACCGGTGCAGAGGTTACTCTCTTCCACAATGATCTGCGTTATGCTACGACTGTAGTAAATACCGACGGTAAGAGAGCAGTCGGCACAACAATGTCTGACGCTGTCAAGCAGACCGTTATCATAAACGGTAAGGAATATCAGGGTACAGCTGATATCCTCGGTCAGAATCACTTCGTAGATTACGAGCCCATGTTCGATATCAACGGCAAGATCGTAGGTGCTTATTTCGCAGGCTTCTCCTCTGCAGAGAGTGACGCAGAGCTGTTTACGGTTATAATCGTTGCTATTGGTATTGCTGCAGCTGCTGCGATAGCGTCTGTTGCAATTATAGGCTTTATTATCAGAAAGATGATCACAAAGCCTATCGCAGAGGCAGAAAATCTCGCTGCTTGCATGTCGAGAGGCGACCTTAGCGCACACGACTCCAAGTTCAACTTTGCTGATGACGAGATCGGACGTTTCGTTCGCAACCTCGAGGGCACAAAGCACAGCCTCAGCTCTTACATAAACGATATCTCCCGTATCCTTTCCTCTATGGGCGAGGGCGACTTTACAGACAAGCCCACAGTTGAATACGTCGGTGACTTCAAGGAAATCCGCGTATCCTTTGAGCAGATTGAAAAGACCCTCAGCGTTATCATTAGCAACATGAATGCTTCCGCTGACGATGTTATGACAGGCGCAAATCAGATCGCTGACGGTTCTCAGATGCTCGCAGAGGGTACCACAAGACAGGCTACCGCTATTGACGAGCTCAGCTCCAGCCTGAGCAGCATTTCCGAAAAGGTTGAAAATACCGCTCGTAATGCAGAAAAGGCTAACAACTTCTCCAAGCAGAGCCACGAGAAGATGTCCCAGCAGAACGAAGAAATGGATACCATGCTCACTGCTATGGACGAGATCCGTGTTAAGTCCGGCGAGATCAGCAATATCATCAAGACTATCGAAGATATCGCATTCCAGACAAATATTCTTGCACTTAACGCCGCTATCGAGGCTGCTAGAGCAGGTGAGGCAGGTAAGGGCTTCGCAGTTGTTGCTGATGAAGTTAGAAACCTCGCTGAGAAATCCGCAGAGGCTGCTAAGAATACAACTGAGCTTATCTCCGCAACCATCGACGCTGTAAACAACGGTGTAAGAATTGCTGAGAATACCGCTGCAAATACCAAGGAAGTTATCGAATTCTCTGAGCAGACAGATCAGCTTATCGGTGAGATCTACGCCGCTGCTGCTGAGCAGGAGGAGTCGATCAGACAGGTTACTATCGGTATCGCACAGATCTCCGATGTTGTTCAGCAGAACTCCGCTACCGCAGAAGAGACCGCTGCTTCCTGTGAGGAGCTTAGTGGTCAGTCCAGACTGCTGAAGGAGCAGGTTGACAACCTCAAGATCTAATAAAACTAATTCATAATTGCAAGCTCCCCGTTCATTTTAACGGGGAGCTTGTTTATATGTTTTGTACATATTTTTTAACAAACTGCTATTGACTTTTTACTCCAAATGTTGTATACTATTAATATCTGGCAGCATATGCTTTTGGCTTTGCTGTGCAAATTTATTCCTGATTTTAGTTGGAGGTCTGACATGAAGTTAAAGAAAAGCTTGTCGGTTATCATATCAAGCGCGCTTACAGTTTCAGCTGCGTCTGTTGCTCTCACACAGATGATATCGGCTGAGAGTGCCGCTCCCGCAGCTTCCGTTACATTAGAGGAATTCTGGGGAAGCTCTTATTCCGTTCCCGCAACCCCTGCAGAGGAGTTTGTGTACAGTTTTGATAAGGATCAGGGCGGTATTGTTATCACCGACTACAAGGGATACGATTCCATTGTCAAAGTACCTGATACTATCGACGGAAGCGCTGTTGTAGCAGTTGATTTCGGCAACAGCAATAAGATCATTTCGGAGCTTATCCTGCCTGAAACCCTGAAAGACATTGAGCTTAAGAGATACGACGATATCATTTCATATCTCAAAAATCTGAAAGCTCCCACATCGGGCTTTACTTACACATATGACGCTGAAACCAATGGCGTTACCATAACAAATTTTACAGGCTCTGAATCATGGCTGCGCCTGCCCGACACGCTTGATATAATGGTTGACGGAGTAAAGACAACCACAAATGTTATCGGCGTTGACCTTACGGCTTGCGAGAAAGCACTTGACCTTGTGATCGTTCCTGAAAAGGTAGAGGCACCGGTGCTCGGCAAGCACGCTAATGTGGCACTGAAACTCAGCGCTGTAAACTCTATAAAGCTTGACAGCGACCTTGCTAACATAGGCGTTGCAAAGGTAAATGTTCCTGCTGCTTGTCTTGACAACCGCTCGGCGCTTGCAGGCACTACAGTAAGAAACGTGTATATTCCCGCAGAGGTTGACAATATCCCCGAGTGGACATTCGGCGGCTGCGAGTGGCTGTATGAAGTGGTTATCGCGGGTGATAATGTAGAAGTTGGAAATTATGCGTTCAGCAATTGTGCAGAGCTTACCGAGTTTGACGCTTCCGTTTTAACAAAGGTTGGCGACTGGGCTTTTGGCGGCTGCAAGAATTTTGAGGATATCAATCTTTCCGATAAGCTTACATATATCGGCGATGGTGCATTCAGCCGTTGTGAGGAGATGGTTACTGCGAAAGTAGGCCCGAATGTTTCCTACATAGGCGATTATGCGTTTGACGGCTGTGAAAATCTCATGGCTATCAACGTAAACGAGGGCAACGGCAGCTACGCAAGTGTTGATGGCGTACTGTTCAACAAGAAAATGACAGTTATCATGAAGATGCCTGAAAACAGCACTATTACAGATTATGTTATCCCGAATGGCGTTAAGGAGATAGATACTGCGGCATTCAGAAACAGCAACATCAAGACTGTTACTATTCCCTCGGGTGTTAATTACATCGGCTACAACGCGTTTGTTGACAGCAAGCTTACCTACATCGGTCTGCCTCGCAGCGTGAGTGTTGTCGAGGAGGGCGCGTTTGGTAATGCTACCGTAGGCACTAACAGATACACAAGCGGAAGCGGTAATAACATCTACAACGGTATCAATACATCTTTCTTCTAATTAAAAACTAAACAGTTGACCCCTTGCGTAAAGCGAGGGGTCATTTTTATGTGTGGATTTTTCATATTAGCTCTATTGCCTTAATGAGTAGCTCCAGCAGTTTTTGCTGTTTTTCGGGAGGGGTCTGCATAAACAGGTCATAGGCTTTTTGTGCAGCGGTCTGTTCCTGTATTCGCTCAACTTCTCCGAACAACAGAGCGGGAGAGATATCAAGTCCTTTGCTTATGCGCACTATAGTTTCAAGGGAGGCGTTTTTCTCGCCGCGCTCTATCTGACCGATATAAACAGGGTGAAGATCGCAAAGTTCGGCAAGCTTTTCTTGGCTGTATTTTTTCAGTTTTCTGTATAATCGAACTCGCCGACCGAAAATGATTGTTGTAGTATCCATAAAGCCTCCTTTTTTATACTATGCTTAATATATACTATAAGCTTTGAATAAAAAATAAAAACAAACTATTGACTTTTATAAATAATTATTGTATACTATAGTTGTGATTTTATAAAAAATCATGACAATAGTATTTAAAATTGGAGGAAAAAACATGAAACTTAGAAGAATTATGTCAGCTATGCTGGCAGCGGCACTTGTGACAAGCACTGTCGCATTTGCGGAAGACATCGCAACAGAGAGCGAGCTTGATATCAACCTTAACGTTGAGAACAGCAAGGGCACATATACCTTTAATGATGAGGAGCTTGCAGCTCTTGTTGACTACTATATTGAGGTCAACGGTTACGGTGAGGATTTAATCGTAGAAAACGAACCCATGGATATCTTTGGTGAGGACAGTATATTTACAATCGGTGATGGCAAATTATTCAATGTTGACCAAATCTATAGGATAGAATTTGAGTTGATAGATATAGAAAAGGACGCTGACGGCAATACAAACTTTACACAGATTGGTCGTTTTTGGAATCGTTACTATATAGTTAAGTCTGAAGCTATATGGGGACCCGGTTTCATGGAATGGAATTATGAAGAAAACTATAAGCTTGAAGCATCTGATATTATAAGCGTGCTTACATATCTTGGTGCAGGTCCTGCAGTGGAAGAAGATATTGTCTTTGACTATGACGCTTTTGATTATGCCGATATTGATATGATTGATGTCATCTTTTACACTGAAGATGAGCTTGGTGAGACTCACTCTTACACGGAATGGCTGCTCACCGAAAACGGTGCAAAAGCTCTGAATGCTGAAACGGGTGGCACATCTGCCCCCGAAACTCCCGAAGCCCCCGCTGCCGACTATGAGGTTGATGTAACAGAGGCGCTCACTGCCGAGGATATTGCCGATGTTATCGCAGCAAATACTGATTCCGATGTTGTTATCAACGGCGAGAACGGCGTTTCCTTTAAGTTTGCAAAGGGTACAATGGCGGCTGTTGACGGCGTTGAGGCTTATGACTTCACAAGCACTATCTCCACAGACCTCGCTGACGCGGTAAGCGACAAGCTGACAGAAGATAACTT
>JAZNTS010000155.1:0-10194 GCA_045591905.1 Oscillospiraceae bacterium
GGCTCAGGTCTGTTTGGATATAGAAAATATACAAATAATTAAATTGGAGGAAAATATTATGGCATTAGGAGATTTATTCGCAAGATTCCGTCAGAGCGAGGACGAGTACGCAGAGGATTACGATGAGTATGTAGATACCTCCCCTTCCGCTGTTACAGAGGCTGAGGTGGAGAGCGTAAGCGCTCCCAAGTTCACATCTTCTGCAAGAAGCAGCGAGAAGGTAATCAGTATGCACGGAGGCGCTTCCTACGGAGGCTCTACTCTGGTAGTGCTCAAGCCCAAGAACTATGACGAGATCATGAAGGAAGCAGTTAGATTCCTCAAGGAGAACGCTATCGTTATCCTTAATCTTGACAACGTTACCGCTGACGCCAGAATGAGAATCGTTGACTTCATGACAGGCGTTATCGCTGTCATCGACGGCAAGATGGAGAAGATCGCAAGCTGCACATACACAGTAACTCCCAGAAGCGTTAGTCTTCAGGGTGACCTTGTAGAATACGAGCAGTTTGATTGATCTGTGGCATTTTCGCTTTTAAACGAGGAGGAGCGCTATCTTTCCGCCCATATTGCGGATCTTCAGCGGCTGAGCGTCAGGTCGGGAGTGCCGAGATTCTCGGCGTTTCTAAACGAGCGTGAGGCTGTTGTTGCCGAAAATTCGGTGAAAGGGCGCCCCTGCTTTTACGGAGGATATGACGGTGCGGCAAGGGTCATCTGCGGCTTTGTAGAGGACACTTATGCCGAAGAGCTTGCTGCGTCCGATTGTTTTCCCATTATACCGCTTACCTTTACTTATCGGCAACGGGACAAGCTTTCCCACAGGGATTTTCTCGGAGCAATACTCTCGCTTCAGATAAAGCGCGAGCTTGTGGGGGATATCCTTGCAGCGGAGGGCTATGCTGTGGTGTTCGTACACGAAACGGCGGCAGAGCTGGTTTCGGCGCTTGATAAGATAGGCAAGGTCGGTGTTAGCTGTCAGAAAGGGATAACTATGCCCATTCCGCAGCAGCAGACTAAGCGTATTGAAACAACTGTATCTTCTCTGCGGCTTGACTGTATAGTCAGCGCCGCGGTGAATATATCAAGAGATAGATCCGCATCGCTCATTAAATCGGGCATGGTAAATGCGGACTTTTCTCCATGCTTAAATGTCAGTGCCGAGGTCAAAGAGAACACTGTGATCTCAGTGCGTGGCAGCGGCAGGTTTCGCCTGTCGGAGATAAGCGGGGAGAGCCGTAAAGGCAGGCTCCGCGTAGTTATTGAAAAATACATCTGATATCACATATTGTGTGAAAATGTCAGAGCAGGCACTTTCAAGGAAGGAAGAAAACCAAATGAACGCAAAGGATATATTGGCAAGACGGTTTGAAAAGGCAACTTTCAACGGATACAAGACAGATGACGTTGATGAGTTTCTGAGAGAGCTTTCCGGTGAGTTCGCTCAGCTCCAGAAGGAGAAGAACGAGCTTGAGCGCAAGCTTGAGGTGCTTGCTGACAAGATTCGCGAGTACCGCGATGATGAGGACGCACTGAAGGACGCGCTGTTGATGGCTCAGAAGCAGGGCAACCAGATAATTTCAGAGTCCAAGAATGCGGCTGATAAGCTGCAGAAGGAAACCGATGAAGCAGTTGCAAAGCAGCTTAAAGAAGCAACCGAGAAAACCGAAAAGATGATGAAGGACGCAGATGATTATGCAAAGCGCATAACCAAGGAGTCCAACGAGCGCGCTGACAAGCTTGTTAAGGACGCGCGTGCAAAGGCTGAGGAGATACACACTCTCATGCAGCGCCAGACCGAGCTTCAGCAGACGGTTCTCCAGAGAACACGCAAGGAAGCTGACGAATACCGCAACAGAATTATTTCTGCATACAAGGCTCAGATCGAGATAATCACAAAGCTCCCCGAAAGCTGCGAGAACGAGTTCGTTAAGCAGGCTGCCGAGGAGGTAGAAAAGCGCGAGGCAGAGCGTGCAAAGGCGGCTGCAGCCGCTGCGGCTAAGCAGAAGGAGGCAGAAAAGGCTGCCGCTCAACAGAAGCCCGCACCGAAGCCCGAGCCTGCAAAGACCGAAAAGGCAGAAAAGCCTGCTGTAAAGCAGGAGGCTCCCGTTAAGACAGAGAAGCCTGAGCAGCCTAAAAAGCCGCAGCCCGTTGAAGCAGAGGAAGAGCCTTTCAAGAGCGTTCCCGATCAAAAGGACACAGCAAAGACAGGCGAGTTCGACCTGCCGTTCTTTAATGCGGGTGCCGAAAAGAAGCAGCGCCACAACGATCTGCAGTTCGGCAAGAATAAATAAAGAAATATCAGGCTAAGCCTTTATATAATACAGGCAAGATGTAACCAGCCACTGAGATGGCGGGCTGCATTACCGTTTGGCGCAAGAAAGACCTTATGCTGAACGGCAAGCCGTTGATCTAAACAAATGCAAGGAGATATTACCATGTCAGAGGATTTTAACAGCACACTTAATCTTCCGCAGACCGAATTCCCCATGAGGGGCAATCTTCCCAAGAGAGAGCCTGAGATGCTCGAAAAGTGGGAGCAGGAGCGCATTTACTACGCACTTGCCGAAAAGAATAAGGATAAGCCGTCCTACACGCTTCACGACGGCCCTCCCTATGCTAACGGCAACATTCACATCGGCACTGCGCTGAACAAGATATTAAAGGATATCATCGTTAAGTATAAGAGCATGGACGGCTATAATGCCTACTATGTTCCCGGCTGGGACTGCCACGGTCTGCCCATTGAGCTTAAGGCTATCAAGCAGATCGGCGCTGACAGCGGTACTATCGACCCTGTGGCACTCAGAAAGAGCTGCCGTGAGTTTGCTCTGTCCTGTCTTGACGACCAGAAAGCGCAGTTCATGCGTCTGGGCGTTTGGGGCGATTTTGACGATCCCTATCTCACCATAAAGCCCGAGTTTGAGGCAAAGCAGATAGAGGTATTCGGCGAGATGGTAAAGAAGGGCTACATCTACAAGGGACTGAAGCCTGTTTACTGGTGCGCTGACTGTAATACTGCTCTTGCAGAGGCTGAGATCGAGTATCAGGACGACCCCTGCTTCTCTATCTATGTTAAGTTCCCGCTGTCCGACAGCAAGGGCAAGTTCGATGACCTCGGAATTGATCTTTCCAAGGCATATGTAGTTATCTGGACTACTACCACTTGGACACTGCCCGGAAACCTTGCTATATGCCTCGGCCCTAACTATGAGTATACATTCGTTAAGGTTGAGGACGAGGAGAGCAAGAGCTTTGGTGAGTACCTGCTGATGGCTACCGACCTCGTGGCTTCTGTTATGGAAGCTACAGGCATCAAGAAGTACAGCACAGTGGGAAGCTTCACAGGTGCAGAGCTTGAGCTTATCGAGACAGATCACCCCTTTATGGGTAGAAAGTCCCCTGTTATCGTTGGCGACCATGTTACACTCGAAAGCGGTACAGGCTGCGTTCACACAGCTCCCGGCTTTGGTGTTGAGGACTTTGAGGTCTGCAGCAAGTACAAGGGAATGTTCGAGATAGTTGTTCCCGTAAACGAAAAGGGTATCCTCACAAACGAGGCAGGTCCTTTTGAGGGACTTAAAACTGCTGACGCGAACAAGGTAATCGCTCAGCGCCTTGAGGACGACAACACTCTGCTTGCAATGCAGAAGATCGTCCACCCCTATCCCCACTGCTGGCGCTGCCACGAGCCTATCATCTACCGTGCTACAGACCAGTGGTTCTGCAGTGTTGATATGTTCAAGGAAGAAGCTGTAAAGGCTATCGAGGGAGTTAAGTGGATCCCCGAGTGGGGCGAGGAGCGCATCAAGAACATGGTAAATATGCGTTCCGACTGGTGTATTTCCCGACAGAGAAGATGGGGCGTTCCGATTCCTATGCTTTACTGCGAGGACTGCGGCGCTACCATCGTTAATGATAAGACCATCAAGGCTACTGCGGATATGTTCCGCAAGGAAAGCTCCGATGCATGGTACAGCAAGGACGCCAGCGAGTTTATCCCCGCTGACGTTAAGTGCGAATGCGGCTGTGGTAAGTTCCGCAAGGAAATGGATATTTTCGACGTTTGGTTCGATTCGGGTGTTACTCATGCAGCAGTTGTCGAGGAACGTCCCGAGCTTTCTTGGCCCGCTGACCTGTATCTTGAGGGCTGCGACCAGTACAGAGGCTGGTTCCAGTCGTCGCTGCTCACATCTGTTGCAACCAAGGGCGTAGCTCCTTATAAGGCTGTTTGCACACACGGTTGGGTAGTTGACGGCAAGGGCGAGCAGATGCATAAGTCCAAGGGTAACGTTATCCTCCCCGAAGAGGTAATAAAGCAGTACGGCGCTGACGTGCTCCGTCTGTGGGTTGCTTCTCTTGACTTCCACAACGATATGAGAGTATCTCAGGATATGCTGAAGCAGCTTTCCGAGGCATACAGAAAGATCAGAAACACCGCGAGATTTATCCTCGGAAACCTCGGCAACGGCGACGGCTTCAATCCCGATACCGAGATGGTTTCTCTCGATAAGCTCAGCGATATCGACAAGTGGGCGCTGTCCCGTCTTGACGCGGTTATCGAAAAGGTCAAGGCTTCCTATGAGAGCTTCGACTTCTATCTTGCATATCACGCTATCCACAGCTTCTGTGTTGTAGATATGTCCAACTTCTACCTTGATATAGTTAAGGATACGCTTTATTGTTCCGCTGAAAAGTCCGAGGAGAGAAAGGCTGTACAGACAACTATGTACATCATTCTCGACTCTCTTGTAAGACTTATTGCGCCTATCCTTACATTTACCGCAGACGAGATATGGCAGTATATGCCTCATAAGTCCACTGACGATCTGCGCGGCGTTCCGTTCAACACAATGGCTGAAAAGACAGGCGTTACCGTAGACGCAGCGTTTGAGGCTAAGTGGAGTCGTATCCACGCTGTACGCGACGACGTTCTGAAGGCTCTTGAGGAAAAGAGAACCGCAGGCGTTATCGGTAAGGCGCTTGACGCAGGCGTAAATGTATACGCTGACGAAAAGACAGTTGCTGAGCTTTCCGCTTACGCAGAGCTTGCTGCGGTATTCGGCGTTTCCTATGTAAATGTCGCAGTTGGCGAGGGTGAGTACAAGGGCGCTGTTGAGGGCGTTTCCGTGACCGTTGAAAAGGCGGCAGGTGAAATGTGCGAGCGCTGCTGGAGTCATGACGCTACAGTTGGCACAGTGGCAGAGTATCCGCATCTTTGCGCACGCTGCGCAGCAGTTATGGTGGATTTCGGCAAGTGATCTGAATATTTTAGGGGGAGGGGTTTACCCCTTTCCCCTAATTGTGTTTAAGGGGAACAATAATTGAGCAATAAAGAGATAGTATCTGATAAAAAAGTCAATGTCATGGTGCTTATCGGGCTGCTGCTTTCGGCAGTGCTCGTTGGTATCGACCAGCTTACAAAGTGGCTGGTGGTGCAGAATATGGAGCTGCACGATTCTATATTTCTGATAAAATTCGGAGACACGCAGGTACTTAACCTGTCGTATTATCTGAATGACGGCTCAGCTTTCAGTATGTTTGAGGGGCAGACGGCTATGCTTATCTGTGTGACCTCGCTTATGCTGGGCGCTATGGTGTGCGCTATGGTGCTGAAGCATGTACGCCGTCCGTGGTATATCCTCTCGTTTTCGCTTGTTATCGGCGGCGGTGTGGGAAACCTAATCGACAGGATTTTTAATGACGGAAATGTTATAGACTTTATTGATGTCAGGATAATCAATTTCGCAATATTCAATTTTGCGGATATATGCGCGGTCTGCGGTGGAATACTGCTGTGCGTGCTGGTTATTATAGACGAGGTGCGTGATGTCCGCAAAAAGAAAGCCGAAAAGGTTTCGGGTGATAATGAAGCACAGAAAGTCCAAGAAGTGACTGAAGATGGAGAAAATTGAGTTTTACGCAGATGGCGGTGTTCGCCTTGACAAGCTGATATCCGAGCATACGGAGCTTTCCCGAAGCGCGGCGGCGAAGCTTATCGAGGAGGGCGCAGTGCTTGTTGACGGCAAAACTGCGAACAAAAAGGATACGCCGAAAAGCGGTGCGCTTATTGAGATAACACTCCCCGAGCCGCAGAGCGTTGACATACTTCCCGAGGATATCCCGATAGAGATAGTGTATGAGGACAACGACCTGCTTGTTGTGAACAAGCCAAAGGGCATGGTGGTTCACCCTGCGGCGGGACATTACAGCGGTACTCTTGTGAATGCGCTGATGTTCCACTGCGGCGATAGTCTTTCGGGAATTAACGGTGAGATACGCCCCGGAATAGTCCATCGAATTGACAAGGATACAAGCGGACTGCTGATGGTGGCAAAGAACGACCTTGCGCACATCGGGCTGTCCGAGCAGATAAAGGAGCACAGCTTCACACGCGAGTATGAGGCGGTGGTCTGCGGCGCTGTCAAGGAGGACGGAAAGGTAGACGCTCCGATAGGCAGAAGCAAGAACGACCGTAAAAAAATGTGCGTGACGTTAGAAAACTCACGCGAGGCAATAACGCATTATGCCGTAATACGCAGATATTCGGGCTACACGCATCTGAGAGTTAAGCTCGAAACAGGCAGAACGCATCAGATACGCGTTCACATGGCTTACAAGGGAAACCCCGTTGCGGGCGATGAGGTATACGGAAACGGAAAGCCGAAGTGGCTTAATGGTCAGTGCCTGCACGCAAAGAAGCTTGGCTTTGTTCACCCCAGAACAGGCGAATACATGGAGTTTGAAAGCGAGCTGCCCGAGTATTTCACAAAATTCCTGAAAAGCATTGAGGGATAAGAATGGATTTTAGTAGAGTCATTTTCATGACCGACCTTGACGGAACTCTGCTTACTGACGACAAACAGATATTACCGTGTGATCTGGCGGCGATAGAGCGTTTCAGAAAGGGCGGAGGAATTTTTACCGTTGCAACGGGACGCGGCTGCGGAATGGCACGTTCTGCGGTTGAAAAGCTGGGCGTGGATATCCCCGCTGTTGTGTTCAACGGTGCGGCGGTGTATGATTTTAAAGCTGACAAATTCGTGTGGCAGTGCGAGATAGGAAACCACGCGAGGGAGTATATAAAGCACCTTTCCGAGCGTTTCCCCGACCTTGGCATAGAGGTGCTGCACGAGCAGACGATATACACTCCGTTCATAAATCAGACGGAGCTTGACCATCTCGCATTGGAGAAGATAGAGCCTCACCCGTGCACGATAGAGGAGCTTCCCGAAAAGGGCTGGCTGAAAGTATTGCTTGCGCATGAGCCGCAGCGAATGGACGAGATTCAGCGCTACATCGAGCAGTCTGATATGCAGCAGGCTCAGTGGGTGCGCAGCGCGCCTGTTTACTACGAGTGCTTGCCCGAGGGCGTTGACAAGTCGATGGGGTACAGGCAGCTTATACGGATACTTGGTGCAGAGGACAGGTTCACTGTTGCCTCGGGCGACTATATGAACGACCTCGCTATGATACAGAAAGCCGACCTCGGCGTTGCGGTAGCCTCCGCACAGGAGGAGGTAAAGGCAGCAGCCGATCTCGTTGTGTGCGACAACAACAGCGGCGCGATAGCTGAGATAATTGATTATATTGAGCGCCTGTAAATCGTATGTGTCATCAGGTTGGCATAACAGACCGCGATTAAGCGCAGTAATCTTGTACAGTATTGATATTGACTAATTCACTAATACAAGGTATAATAATTATGGAATAAATATCGGAATCACCGATTTGTATAATACAGGAGGACTAAACATGGACGAACAACTGAAAAAGCAGCTTGAAATAGCTGCGACAAAGGTCAGAATGGGCGTAATTGAGGGCGTTTACAACGCTAAGGCAGGACACCCCGGCGGCTCTCTCTCCGTTGCGGACACTCTGACATATCTGTATATGAACAGAATGAACGTCGATCCCGCAAACCCTGAAATGGCAGACCGCGACAGACTGGTGCTGTCCAAGGGTCACACAGCACCCGCGCTGTATGCTTGCCTTGCGCACAGAGGATTTTTCCCCGTTGAGGAGCTGAAAACTCTGCGTAAGATCGACTCCAGACTTCAGGGTCACCCTGTAAGAGGCAAGGTTCCCGGCGTTGATATGAGCACAGGCTCGCTCGGTCAGGGTATCTCCGCTGCTTGCGGTATGGCACTTTCGGGCAAGATCTCCAACGACACATACAAGGTATATGCTGTTCTCGGCGACGGTGAGATTCAGGAGGGTCAGGTTTGGGAGGCTGCGATGTTTGCAGCTCACTATCAGCTTGATAATCTTGTAGCGGTTGTTGACAACAACGGACTTCAGATCGACGGTAAGATTGGCGACGTTATGAGTCCCTATCCCATTGACGAGAAGTTCGCGGCATTCGGCTGGCACGTTATCTGCATCAACGGTCACGATTTTGACGAGATCGAAAAGGCATTCAACGAGGCTGAAACAGTTCTCAACAAGCCCACAGTTATCATTCAGCGTTCCACAAAGGGCAAGGGCGTTTCCTTTATGGAAAACCAGTGCGGCTGGCACGGTAAGGCTCCCAATGACGAGGAGTACGCAAAGGCTATGGACGAGCTGAAGGCACGTCTCGCAGAACTTGAGAAGTAATCACACCGAAAGGAAGTTATAGATATGGAAAAGAAAGCAACCCGTGACAGCTACGGCGAAGCTCTGGTAATGCTCGCTGAGAAGCGCCCCGACCTCGTAGTTCTGGACGCTGACCTTGCTGCCGCAACAAAAACAGGTACATTCAAGGCTGCATATCCCGACAAGTTTTTTGACTGCGGTATTGCAGAGGCTAATATGATGGGCGTTGCCGCAGGTATCGCGACAACAGGCAAGCTTGTATTTGCAAGCTCCTTTGCGATGTTTGCAGCAGGCAGAGCGTTTGAGATCGTTAGAAACAGCATCGGCTATCCTCACCTCAACGTTAAGATCGGTGCAACTCACGCAGGTATATCCGTAGGCGAGGACGGTGCTTCTCACCAGTGCAACGAGGATATCGCTATCATGCGTGCTATCCCCGGTATGACAATAATAAACCCTGCTGACGATGTTGAGGCAAAGGCAGCAGTTCTCGCGATGGCTGACTATGTAGGCCCTACCTATATGAGATTTGGCCGTCTTGCCGCTCCCATCTTCAATGACGCTGCAACCTACAAGTTTGAGGTAGGCAAGGGTGTTCAGCTTAAGGACGGTAAGGACATCACCATCATCGCAACAGGTCTGATGGTTGCAGAGGCTATTGAGGCAGGCAAGGCTCTTGCAGAGCAGGGCATTGACGCTCGCGTTATCAATATCCACACCATCAAGCCCATCGACCGCGATATCATCATCAAGGCTGCAAAGGAAACAGGCAAGATAATCACTGTTGAAGAACACAGCGTTATCGGCGGACTTGGCTCGGCTGTTGCAGAGGTCGTTACAGAGGAGTGCCCTGTACCCGTTATCAAGATCGGCGTAAAGGATACCTATGGTCACAGCGGCCCCGCAGTTGCACTGCTTAAGGAGTTCGGTCTGTGCGCAGACAACATCGTTGCTACTGCCAAGGCTGCGTTGGGTAAGTAAGTTAAGAACAAGGTTATATAATAAAGGCTGTGCCAAGCTGCACAGCCTTTATTGTTTAATCACGCGCGAGCGCCCCGACATCATCGGGGCGCTTTTTTGAGGAATTAGTTTGAAGTTTTATGAAGATTTTGCAACGATCACTTTCTCTTGCGTGAGAACAGAACAGCCGCGCTTGCCGCAAGCGCAATACCTGCTGCCGCTGCAACGCCCTGTGCGCCTGTGTCGGCGGAATTTTTGTCCTCGCCGTCTGCGCCATCAGTGCTGCCTGTCGCATCAGCGGAGATATCCTCTGTGGTGAGGATGTAATCGGAGCAGCTATCCTGTGTTACGGTGATATAGCCGTTTTCGTCAACCTCTGCGCTGTCGATAAGCTTAACGCCGTTTTCAAGAACTCTGCTGTAGTAAAGCGTCTTGCCTGCATACTCAGCGCCAACGGGAATTGTTATCTCAGCCTTTGCAGGAAGCTTTCCGCTGTAAGCGTAGTTGATAGACATAACGAAGTTATCTTCTGTCAGCTTGTCGCTTACCGCGTCAGCGAGGTCTGTGGAGATAGTGCTTGTGAAGTCATAAGCCTCAACGCCGTCAACAGCCGCCATTGTACCCTTTGCAAACTTAAAGGAAACGCCGTTCTCGCCGTTG
>JAZNTS010000156.1:0-3363 GCA_045591905.1 Oscillospiraceae bacterium
CGATAAACTGCACACCCTTTTCTTGGAGGTGCTTTACGACTTCGAGCTTCAGCTCATAGCCGCCGTGATCACAGCCTATTGCTATCATTCCAAGCCTTCTTTCAAAGTTAAGTTCAAAAATTTATCAAAAGCATGGTTTTAAAAACACTGCTTTATCAACAAAAACAAACTATTTCTTGACTTCCTTGCCGCAGTTTGTGCAGAAATTCGACATTCCGTTAAGCACAAAACCGCATTCCTCGCAGATATACGGAAGATCTTCATCTTCCGAAAATTCGGGTATCTCCTCACCTGCCATACGATCGCGCACCATATCGACAGCCGCCATTACAACAGGTAGATTAACTCCGTTTACCGTGATATCGGGGACATTCTGTTCTTTACAGCGCTCGCTGTACTTCATCATTTTTGAGCCGCCACGGATACCTTTGTTCAAGCCCTTAAAGATAAGCTTATTGAACACTTTCGGCAACACAATCCAAAACATCAGAAACAGCGGAAATGCGATCAAAAAGACAAACAGCGTCAGCTTAACCATAAGCACACTAAACCCGCCCAGCTCGCCGCCGTCTTCATCAGTCCAATCGCCGTTTCCGATAAAAACCAGATAAACGCCAAGCACCACAAAACAAAGCAGCAATAATACAGCAAAAGTCTTTACAAGAAAATTCTTCATAATCTTTCAATCATCATATCCACGATATATTATCGCCAAAATTACATTTTTATTATACTACATTTTGCCTGATTGGTCAAGAGGGTTTTGATTTTTCAATCCGCGTCCGTGCCAAGATGATACTTTCCGCAATGCAAACATCTGAAAAGATAGCCATAAATATGTCCGTTTTCTGTCATCGCGTTACGAATAAACTCCGCTGTATCCTCATCGAACTTGTCAAGCACCTCGTCTGCGATGCCCATTTCGTTAAGTCTATCAATATCAGTATAGCCTATAAAAGCACAGTAATCATTGCAGCAGGCAAGCCACTCCTCGCCCTGCCAGCTGTGATAGCCGGGAGTGCGCTCGTACAGCTCTCGCTGCTTTTCGGGATCCTGCACCTTGTCGTCCTCCGCATCCTGTATGAAAGTACCTTCAAATCTCTCGGCTGCCTTGCCAGATGCAATGCACTCGGGACACAGGCAGTCGATGCTGTCAACACAGTACATCATATCATAAGAATATTCCGTTTCTTTGCCGCAGCATTCGCATACGGGATAATTACCCTCTGCCGCTTTAAAAAATATGTCAAGCTCATAAACATTAGGATGATATTTGAACATCACCTTTTCAGACTTGCTCATAATGCATTCCTCTTATAACATTAGCTTTTTCCATTTTCACGTTCAAGTCGCTCACGCTCCGCCTGCGGAAGCCTTAAATAGCTAGGCATGAGAGCCGCCGCGTCTATAGGCTGCTTTCCCTCTGCGGCAAGACAAACACCCAAGCCGCGCTGATATCTCAGCGCTACGGGCGCAAGTGTAAAGCTATGCTCTGTGGCATCGTCCAAAAGCTCCGCGCCGTCGCCCGCAAGAATAATTCTGCCGCCGAGCGCCTTAAGCTCCTCATAAAGATCGACAGATTTTATTGCCCTGTCCTCTGTTATACGCGTTATAACGCCGTTTTCGCTTTTGAACAGCGCATTATAAACTTGACCGCAGCGTGCGTCCATAGCACAGCATATTATCCCGTCAATTCCAACGAAATTATACGCTATCGCCTCAAGTGTGGACACCTCGATACAAGACTTACTCGCGCCAATTGCCATGCCTTTTACGCTAGCAATTCCTATACGAAGCCCCGTGAACGAGCCTGGACCTGATGTCACGGCAATTGCGTCCACATCGGAAAGCGTGATATCCGCGCTTTTCAGCATAGCTTCAACCATAGGCAGAAGCGTCTGCGAATGTGTATGCTTTGTATTGAGGAATTGCTCCGCAATCAGTCTGCCGCTGTCGCAAAGCGCACAGCCCGCAGTTATTGCAGAAGAATCTATGCCTAAGATCATTGTTTGCCTCCGTTACAGCCTTATTGCTGTTTCAATAGCTACCTTAAAAATACGCTCTCGCATATCATCGGACATTTTGCCGAGTATCCTGCTGTCCCACTGCTCACCGTCAAGGCAGTCTGCCGCGTAAAGGAACTGATAAGCCTTGATACCTCTGAAATGCGCCGCCGCCATTATCGAAGCGCACTCCATCTCAACAACGGAGCAGCCCAAACTCTTGCGCTTTGCCATATTATCATGCGTTTCGCGATATATTGCATCGGTCGTCCACGTTTTTGTGCGGACATAGGGTACGTTTATCATGTCAAATATCTCTTCGAGCCTGTCAGCACTCTGTACCTCGATGAAATCTGATGGCGGAGTGTAATGATAGCTTGTACCCTCGTCACGATAGGCATCTGTGGGTATCAGCAGATGTCCTGCGGTTATTTCCTTATCAAGCGAGCCACATGAGCCGAAATACAGCACCTTTTTTGCACCCATTGCGGTGATCTCCTCAAGCAGTCCCGCAGTAGCCGCACCGCCTATACAGCTGCGGAAAAATCCTATCGTCTTTCCGCCGTACCGAAAGCTGTATATCGGAATTTGAGCACCGGCAAACAGAGCACCGACAACCGTTGGATTCATGGTATCCTTTAAAAGCTCTATGAAATCCTCAGTAAAAACTGAAATGACCGTTTCGGGAATAGCAGAGTTCTGCTGTATCATATCATGGGCAGTCAGAATTTCAGCGCTTTTACTGTCAAATGTATCAATAATACTCATATCGATCTCCGAAATATTTGCCGCTTACCGTTATACGCCTGTCTGTTTCGGACAGCTTTTCAATACAAACCGAAATGACCTCGCCAAGCTCTTTCTTAAGCTCCGCGATGTTCTCGCTCCACTCTGCCGCGATTATTCCGCCACGGTCGAGATAATCGAAAAAGCCTATCGCGTAAAGGTCATCATAGCTTTCAATACGGTAAAGGTCGAAGTGGAATAACGGCACATCACCGTAATATTCATTCACAAGAGCAAAGGTCGGGCTTGTTATCTCATCGTCAACGCCGAGATACTTCGCAATTCCCTTTGTAAAATGAGTCTTGCCCGCACCCATATCGCCCTCGTAAAGGATTATATCCCCCGCCGAAAGCCTTGCCGCTACCTCCTCGGCGGCGGCAAGCGTTTCCTCAACGGAATTTGTTATATATTCTTTCATCAGAACAGACCGCTTATCGTGCCGTCCTCGGCAACATCGATGTTATTTGCGGCGGGTACTTTAGGAAGTCCGGGCATTGTCATGATGTCGCCGGTCAGAACGACAACGAATCCAGCACCTGCGGAAACGCGGACATTCTTGATGGTGACGGTGAAG
>JAZNTS010000157.1:0-2767 GCA_045591905.1 Oscillospiraceae bacterium
ATATCTTGTAGATCATTTTGAATCTAAAGTGTTCCGCGACATGGGGCGTCTCAAAATCATTGCGATTCAAGTCGGTATAAATTTATTGCAGAATATTGAAAATTTTGATTGACATTCGCGTTACAAAGTGGTATTATATCTGAGCGGACAAAAAGCAACAGTTTGATCCGTACAATACAATTCATTTCCGGGTGTAGCGCAGTTTGGTAGCGCGCTTGAATGGGGTTCAAGAGGCCGCAGGTTCGACTCCTGTCACTCGGACCAGCAAAAATGGCTTAATCATCACGATTAAGCCATTTTTTCTTTTGCCTTCACAAAGGGTATATTTTGGTTTTGACTGTAGTTTTTGACTGTAATTACTCTGTCACCAGCTCGGACTGGCTGTCATTTGTTTATATAAATTTAACGCTGATAGGTGTCAATATGTGGATGCCCGCAAAATGCTCAACTATGCTCTTTCCAGAACACAAGGCATCTGTCGGCTCTGGCGGTGCTTACTCTGTCTGCCCATTCGCGATTATTTTTTCCTTTTGAGCTAAGATAAACTCCATCTGAAAATTCCCAATGTGTTACATTTCTGAATCTTTGCGTCTTAACATTTACACATCCTATTTTATCAAGCTTGTGATTTGCTTTATAGTTCATATAACTGCGCATTGTGAGGATAGGCTTATCTTTGAAAAGTGGGTTCAGTTCAACAAACAGTCCGCCGTCAAGATTAACGGCATCAATCACTCGACTATCCTGCAGAGCAGCGGCCACACTGCAGCATCCACCGAAGGATACTCCGATAAGATGCACTCCCGAGGACATCTCCAGCCTGCTTTGAAAGGGCGACCTGTTCTCCCCTTTCGCAATGTCTTGCAGATAATCTATTGCGTGGTATATATCCCCTTTCCATATATCTCCAAGGGCGTTCAGCTTGCGCTCATCGATTTTATCATTTATCCCGTCCGCAAAAAATTCACCTGAAGCATATGTTACTGCGCCTGCGCCGAACGGGTGACCCACGCTTACCACAACATATCCCTCAGAGGCAATATCTGCACAAAGCACCGTGCTGTCCATCTGATAGCCCATGAGTCCGTGATTGTATATGACCACGGGATATTTACTTTCTTCGGAGCTGAGTCGACCGTTCAAATAACAATATGTATTTACACCGTTATCCATCGGCTGACCGTTTGCCGCGCTCTTCTGATATGCAGCATCCATATACGGGCACATTTCTGTTCCGCCTTCTGACGGATAGAAAAACATGAGCGGAAGTTTTCTTCTGAATTCATTATCACCAAAATAATCTGTATCAATCTGGCAGACACTGACCTGATACGGGCCGTTTGGTTTTCTGAGCACAGCCGTTCTCGCCTCCTCTTTAGTCGCCGACACCTCGTCCTTACTCCCTCTTCAGCCGCTCAAGGGCCTCTGCCATGGCTTCATTTTCTCGCTTCTGTCTGGAGAGTGTAATCCAGAGGCTGACAGTAAAGCATACGCCGAATGACAGCGCAAATAACAGCCATGCGAGTGTGTTGCCTGCAGGGAACCAGCCGAACACGACAACAAACACGACAATCACGGCAACACAGCATATTACCATTCCTATGCTTCGTCCCAGAACAGACAGGTTTTTGAACAGTCTGTCGGAGAAAAACAGCGCGCGGATCAAGGTTGTGATTATCGCCAGAGTCAGCATCTGCGCGAGAGATGCCATAGACATTCCGTTTGCACCGAGACTGAACAGCGTTGAGTGTATTTTTCCATCATCACCGGCAAGGCAGCTGCACACCGAGAGGAAAACGACCATAAGACCGAATATCATAAGAGCCTGAGCGGCATAATCGAATATGGTTTTCTTCTTTTCCATCTTTATTTCACTCCTAACTTCTTTCTGAGCTCATCGGCGTACATTCGCGAGGCTATAAGCTGCTCGCCGTTTTCCATGGTAATGCGGATCTTTCGGTCGATGTCCGATTTAAGGCTCCTGATTTTCTTGAGCCGCACAAGACATGATTTGCTTATGCGGAAGAACCCGCTGTCGGCAAGCTGCTGTTCCAGTTCATAAAGCCGGAAATCCGATTCATAGACCCTGCCTGCGGTGTACACAAATGTACTGCGCTCCACCACTTCGATATAGATTATCTCATTCAGATCGAGCAGATGCACCGAATCCTCGTATCTTACCGTCAGCTGGCGGTCGAGTATGCGCAGAGTAGCCAGCAATTTTTCTATCTCCGGTGTGAGAGAACTGCAGGACACGGTTATTTCCGTGTCGGTCTTGTCGGGAATAAGTTCAATGGTTATTTTCATATCACTCAAGTCCGTTTCTTCTATATGCAATGATGAATGCAGTCACGGCAGCAACGAGACTGCCAGCAAGCACGATAATACCAAGCTTATCCATTATACCACTATCCATAACAGAGAAAAAGAGTTTGATCTGATATGTGTAGCAGAATTTTGCAATCTTCTCTATGGTGCTGTTGAACATGGCAAGCATCGGGAGAAAAGAGAGGATCATCATCAGCGGCACTGTTATTGATGTAGCCGCCATCTGGGACTTGGAAACAAGGCCGACCGTTGCGCCGAGCAGGATGGAGATAATAAATCCGACTGCCATAATAAGCATAAAGGAAACAAACTCAGAAGCAGAATATCCTGCACTCAAGCCAATTACTGCCGCACCTGCCATGCACAGCAGCCATACATAGCTGCCCACGCCCAGCATATATTCATGAGGCTTTACGTTTGCCATGAGCAGCACACGCAG
>JAZNTS010000158.1:0-3909 GCA_045591905.1 Oscillospiraceae bacterium
TGAATTTCTACATCTATCCGCAGATAGTGGCGCTCAATCTGAAGATGTCCTCGATAATCAAAAATTCGCTGATCTTAGCGTTTGTAAACCTTAAGGGCAATCTTATCGCGCTGGCACTGTTTATAATCTACTATATGCTGGTGCTGTTCTTCGATGTGTTCGTTCTGGTCTTTGCGCCAATCGTGCCGTTTGGCTGGCTGGGCTTTGTTTCGATGTTTTGCTGCTATCCCGCAATACAGAAATTCATCATCAATCCGTTCTATGAGGCAAAGGGTGAGACCAACCCCGAGCTTCCTGTTTACGACGATGATGAGGAGGCTGTGTTTGAGGACAGAGGCGGCGAGGAAGCTCCCATCAAGATGAAAAAGGAAAAGAAACAGGGCAAGATAATCAGATAAAGATCAAGGCTTCTCCGAAAATGGGGAAGCCTTTTTGTGTGGTTTACATGGGGGTTATAAGATACCCGTTTTCCTGCCAATAGTCTATGACATTGGCGAGGATAGCGGTGTTGGTTTCCGAAACGGCGTGGAGCAGATATATTGCTCCGTTGTGAGCTTTCGAGGTGATCTTTTCATAAGGGGCGGTCGGGTCGGGCTGTTTGTTTACGTCCCAGTCGGGATAGGCGAAGCTCCACAAAACTGTAGTGTAGCCAAGTTCCTTTGCACAGGCGAGCACACGCTCTGAAAACTCGCCCATAGGCGGACGCATAACGTACATCTCATAACCGAAATTGTCGCTGACATATTCGTGCAGCAGCGATATTTCAGCGTAAAGCTCATCGGGGGAGCATTCGGGCAGTGACGGGTGGCTCCATGTGTGGTTGCCGATGGTATGCCCCTCGTCTATCATACGTCTGATAAGGTCGGGATTTTTCTCGCAGTAATCACGTGTCACAAAGAACACTGCGCGCACGTTTTTTTCCTTTAGTGTGTCGAGGATTTGGGGAGTGTAGCCGTTTTCATAGCCCTCGTCAAAGGTGAGCCACAGACGTTTGTCTGCTTCATCACCGATAAAAAGAGCGCCGCTTTCGCCGTAAAGCCGCTGAGCGTCAACCGCGCCGAGCGGTCTGTTTTGGCTGTCACATTCGTTTCCCATACCATAGGCGATTTTGTCGCCTGCGTAGTCGTTAAGATATGAGTATTGGCTAACCGCTGCGCTAATACTAAGCACTATCGCGGCAGCCGTTGAAAATATCTGCATAATATCATCTCCGATAATAGTTTTTTCGTAAGCGCTGATATTATACGACAATTAAAAATGTAAGAAAAAAAGCCGAAAATTCCCGCGAAGCTGTGAGCGCTCTGCGGGAATTTTTGTCAGTCTTTGATTATTATTATCGGTATCGGCGGACAGTTTGGACGGTTTACAAACGGCATTTCCACAACGGTGTAGCGTCTGCTGTCTATTGTCGGTAGAAACTCAAGCAGTGCGTCGCGCTCCTCAAAGCCTGTTTCTCTGCCATAGTATATGATAAGCGACATTATGCCGCCGCTTTTAAGCAGCTTTAGTCCCTTTTCGATAGCCTCGATGCTGGTCTCTTTTTTTGTGAAGATATTGTGGTCGCCCTTTGGCAGCCAACCGAAATTGAATGTGATGAATGAAACGCTGTTTTCCTCGAAAAGCTTGTCCATTTCGCTGTGGCTCTGAAGCCGTACATCGGCACGGTGAGCCATTCCGTTTTCGCTGAGCAATTCCTTGGTGCTGTCAACCGCGTCCTGTTGGATATCGAATGCCGTAACATGACCGCTGTCGCCGACAAGTCGGCATAAGTGCAGAGTATCGTTTCCGCGACCTGCGGTGGCGTCGATACAGATGTCGCCCTCTTTTACGTTTTCGTCTATAACGCGCTTTATTATGTCAAGCGCGCTGAATGAATCCATACGTCCCATAACAATCCTCCGAGTGTTTTAAAACCTTCAATTTATTATATTATGAAATGGCTTATATGTCAATATGCCGAGAAAAAAGTAGAATTTTTTTGATTTAGGTACTTGACAAAGGTGTTTTTATTTGCTATAATAAACCAAACGATTTAAAACAAACAATTCAGAAAGAGGGATAATATGCCGCCAAAACCTAAATTCACCCGTGAGGAGATAGTAAAAGCCGCGCTCGGTATCGCAGCAGACAAGGGTCTTAAAGCGCTGACATCAAGGGAGCTTGGCGCTGCTTTGGGCAGCTCCGCGCGCCCGATATTCACCGTTTTCAGTAGCATGAGCGAGGTTCTGGAGGAGGTGCGCAAGGCAGCTCTTGCAGAGTTTGCAAGCTATGCAAAGAAAGCGGAGGGCTTTACCCCGATATTCAAACAGGTGGGGCTTCAGATGATTCTTTTTGCAGCAGAGCAGCCAAAGCTGTATCGTCTCATTTATATGAGCGAGAAGCCCGAAGCAAAATCGTTTGAAGATGTTTTCGATCATCTTGGCGATGTTGCAGTACAGTGCGTTGACATTATTCAGAAAGATTATGGTCTTAGCTATTCCGAAGCGAAGCAGCTTTTTATGCACACTTGGATATACACCTATGGTATCGGAGCGCTTATCGCAACAGGAATGTGCAAATTCACCCCCGATGAGGTGCAGGATATGCTTAGCTACGAGTTCGTGGCTATGCTCACTTTGATAAAATCGGGTAAGGCTAAGGATTGCACAACGATACCCAAAAAGGAAAGCTGACCTTGTTGAACAATAAGGAGAAATAAATGGAAACAACTATTATTAAGATAAGACAGCGCGCCGAGCTTAAAGAGCGTGCGTCGCAGTGGTTCCACAGTAAATGGGGAGTGCCCGATGAGGCATATCTCGAGAGCATGGAGGAATGTATCAAAGGCGAAAATGCAGTGCCCCAGTGGTATGTTGCAATGGACGGCGATAAGATCGTGGGCGGTCTCGGAGTTATTGATAACGATTTTCACGACAGAAAAGACCTCGCGCCAAATGTATGCGCTGTATTTGTCGAGGAGGAGTACCGCTGTAAAGGCATAGCCGGAATGCTTCTCAATTATGTGTGCGAGGATATGGACGGGCTTGGAGTTGATACTTTGTATCTTCTTACCGATCACACATCGTTCTACGAGAGATATGGCTGGGATTTTTTGTGCATGGCACAGGGCGACGGCGAAAGCGAGCTGTCAAGAATGTATATCCACAGGAAGTGACCGATAACAGGAGAGGTGCAGGCTCATGGAAGAGAAATGGGTGATATGTCCTGTCTGCAAAAGCAAAACAAGAGTTAAGCTAAGACAGGATACCGTGCTGGTAAATTTTCCGCTTTTTTGCCCTAAGTGCAAGCTGGAGAGCGTTATCAGCGCGGAGAACATGAAAATAAGCATTGTCGGCGAAACCGCCGAGCAATAATATTGAACCAGTAGAAAGAGCCGGACGCTTAGACGCAGAGCCAATACTTAGACATAGGTATGGCTCTGTGTTTTTTTGTCCGTATTTTAAGGAGGAAACTATGGAGCTTTTAAAAGAAAATGAACGCAGCGCCAATAAAGCTGCGGCTAAGGTAATGCGCATCACCGCTATAGTGTTTGCCGCGGTGTTGGTGCTGGATATTCTGGGTGTTTTCGTTGTGGAGCTTACCACGATGATAATCGCGTTCATAATAGGAACGGTGCTACTGTATGTGCCTACTCTTATCGTGAATGTTATGAAGCAGACAGCCGATTGGGTGAAGTACATAATAGTTGTCTGTGCAACGTTGTTTACCGTTGTTGTAGCGGTTACGATGTCGTATCACGCAGTCCTGTTGTATGTGTATCCTATCGCTATTGCGAGCCTGTATTTCTCGGGTAAGCTGAATATTTTCGCAACGATAATTACCATTCTCGGAGTTTCGGGCGGTCAGGTGATAGCTTTTTATGCGAATTACGTAACAGACCACAACTTTGAAGCAATAAACAAGGTGCTG
>JAZNTS010000159.1:0-4216 GCA_045591905.1 Oscillospiraceae bacterium
CGCCCTGCAATCTGCATTTGGACACGTACGCCATCATTAAGGCGGCCTTCCTGATGAACGCCGTCAAGCTCCACCACCTCTGCCGCAAGTGCAGTATGCCCCGCGCCTAAGAGTGCAAAGAGAAGCATCAGGATACTATTATCGGTTTTGTTACTGATTCCGTTAGTGAGCTTGCTGCAAGGTCATATTCTGATTCAGGCGCTCAGTTAATTGGCTACAATACCTTAAGTGATTTGCTTTTAGCAGTTGAAAACGGTTACGTTGATTACGGTGCTTTATCGGATTACGAATTCGTTCAAGCGAAAATAGCTGAAAGAAAAATCGAAATACACGAAGAGTGTCCGTATAAGATTGAATTTTGCGCATATTTCAACGATGCTTCAACAGAGCTTCGTGATAAGTTTAATTCCTCAATATCAGATATGAAGGATAAATGCATAATTGATAAAATTAAAAATTCCGAATATAACGGTATTACGTATCACTCATCATATACCGGTGACGGTGAAAATGAATTAAGAGTGCTGTGTAATCCTTCGTCTGATTTGTATTTCTATCTTCTTGATAGTGGTGAGTATTCGGGTATTCACGTTATAATTATAGAAACCTTTGCAGAAGAATATGGCTATAACATTTCATATATCCCTGATACTGATGATGAGCTTTTTATGAAGCTTAAAAAAGGCGAAGGTGATATTCTTATATCAGCTTATTCTTTTGAAAGCAAAAGAGCAGAGCAGTATATCGTATCGGATACTTATTTTACAATAAGCTTTAATCTTGTAACTCGAAAAAGCATTTGAAAAATTTGTAAGTGAATGCTGATATCGAAAAGCTTATACATAAAAACAACCCCGCAGCTTGTAACTGCGGGGTTTAAGTTATTTAATCAAAAATTAAGCAAGCTCTGCGAAGTATTTGATTGTTCTAACCATCTGGCTTGTGTAGCTGTTTTCGTTGTCATACCAAGAAACAACCTGAACCTCGTAAAGGTCATCAGCAACTTTTGAAACCATTGTCTGAGTTGCATCAAAGAGTGAACCGTATTTCATACCGATAACGTCTGAAGAAACGATTTCGTCTGTGTTGTAACCGAATGATTCAGAAGCAGCAGCCTTCATAGCAGCGTTGATGCCTTCTTTAGTAACGTCAGCACCCTTAACAACAGCTGTAAGGATTGTTGTTGAACCTGTGGGAACAGGAACTCTCTGAGCAGAGCCGATAAGCTTACCGTTAAGCTCGGGGATAACAAGACCGATAGCCTTTGCAGCACCTGTTGAGTTGGGAACGATGTTAGCAGCACCTGCTCTTGCTCTTCTCATATCGCCCTTTCTGTGAGGACCGTCGAGAATCATCTGGTCGCCTGTGTAAGCGTGGATTGTAGCCATGATACCGCTCTGGATTGGAGCATAATCATTGAGAGCCTTTGCCATAGGAGCAAGGCAGTTTGTTGTACAAGAAGCAGCAGAGATGATCTGGTCATCAGCTGTAAGAGTACCTTCGTTTACTGAGAAAACGATTGTCTTGAGGTCGTTACCTGCGGGAGCAGAGATTACAACCTTCTTAGCACCTGCGGTGATGTGAGCCATGGACTTGTCCTTGGAGCAGTAGAAACCTGTGCACTCCAGAACTACGTCAACGCCGATCTCGCCCCAGGGGAGCTCAGCAGCGTTAGCCTTAGCATAGATCTTGAGGGTCTTGCCGTCAACTGTGATTGTACCAGCCTCGTCATCAGCGGATACAGTGTGAACATTCTCACCCATCTTGCCGCAGTAGCCGCCCTGAGCGGTATCGTACTTGAGCAGGTGAGCAAGCATAGAGGGCTTTGTCAGGTCGTTGATAGCTACTACATCGTAACCCTCAGCACCGAACATCTGTCTGAACGCAAGGCGTCCGATACGGCCGAAACCATTAATTGCAACTTTAACTGCCATTGGAATATTCCTCCTGAATTTTCCGGAAGCGGGAGCGACCCGCTGTCCTAATAATTTTGATATATATCATATCAATAATATTATACTAAAAAAAGCTGATTTAATCAAGATGTTTGACTAAATTTTATCAGAAAAGTTGGTAAAAAACTAGCTGTTGATTTTGTGCACCATGCACAACACATTGGTTTTATTAATGTGCATAAACCATAAAACAAATGAGGAATGAGGAGCGAGGAATGAGGAATCAATGTGTCCGCTGCGCGGAATTACCCGAATGATAATTCGTGATAATCCTCTGATAAGATCAGCATTTTTCCCTGTATTTTTTTACGAACCAGATTGCCTCTTTGTCAGCAACCTCAAATGAGCGGTGATTGAGATATTCAAGGCAGCCCGCATCGGTCGTAAACTCAAAACTGAGCTTGTAGGAATAAAGCGCCTGATTATCGTAGCCGTACTGCTTGTTGACCTTGTTGCTGCCATATTTTCCGTCACCCATCAGCGCATGACCTATATGTGCAAAATGCGCCCTTATCTGATGAGTTCTGCCCGTCAGCAGGTCTACTTCCACAAGGCTCTGCGTTCCTATGCTGTCAAGCACGCGGTATTTTGTTTTGATAGTGCGGTTTTCGGGCGTCTTTTTGTCGGTCACCACTACCCTGTTTTCGTCTGACAGCTTTTGCAGAAACGCGGTAAGCGTAGCCTCTGACCTTTCTGGTCTGCCCTGCACCACGCAAAGATACAGCTTTACAAGCTCCCTGTCGCGTATCTTCTGATTAAGCACGCGCAGGCTCTCTGCGTTCTTTGCCGCGATTACTATTCCGCCCGTGTTGCGGTCGATACGATTGCACAGTGCAGGCACAAAGCTTTGCTCCTGCTCGGGAATATACTCGCCATTTTTCCACAGATAGCACTTAATGCGGTTGATAAGCGTATCGGAGGTGTTGTCGTTGTCCTCATGGACTACCATTCCCACAGGCTTGTCGCACAGCAGGATATTTTCGTCCTCGTAGATGATGTTAAGCTCGGACGGCACGTTGCGGAAGTCGTTCTCCTTTTCCCCGCCCTTGGAAAGAAGCTCATCGCTCAGATAAAAGCGAAACACATCGCCCTCGTTAAGCTTTACATTCGGCTCGGTCTTAGCGCCGTTCAGCTTTATCCTTTTCTTGCGCATAAGCTTGCAGATAAGCGGCAGCGTAAGATTTGGATAAGCCTTTGATAGAAAGCGGTCAGCACGCTGTCCCGCATCGTTTTTTGAAACTGTTATTTCAGTCATGGCAATTCCTTTCGGAGTTATGATAGTAAAAGTATAGCATATTTCAAACCGATTTGCAACATAATTCAGTCGCACACAGTTGACAACTGTCGAAAAATCGGTTATAATTATTTTCGGGGCAAGCTCCTCGGCTGACAGAGCAAACCGCGAGAGAAGCCCAAAGGCACATTCAAAGAAAGGAAATCAAACAAAATGGCTGAAAAGAAAAAGAAGAAATCCATATTTACCGAATTTAAGGAATTTATCTCCAAGGGCAACGTTATCGACATGGCTGTCGGCGTTATCATCGGCGGCGCGTTTACAAAGATCGTAAACAGCGTTGTATCCGATCTTATCATGCCCGCGCTCGGCGTGCTCACAGGCGAGATCGACTTTGCTGATCTTAAGATCGTACTCGCTCCCGCAGAGCTTGCGGCAGACGGAGTTACTGTTGCAAAGGAAGAGCTTGCTATAAGATACGGTGTGTTCCTTGACGCGCTTATCAACTTCCTGCTGATCGCTGTATGCGTATTCGCTGTTGTAAAGATAATAAGCGTTATGAGAACAAAGGCTGAAAAGCTCAAGAAGAAAGAGGCTGAAGAGCCCAAGCCCGAGCCTAAGCCCGATCCTCAGATAGTTCTACTGACAGAGATCCGCGACCTGCTCCAAAAGGACGGCGGCGCTGCTGCAAAGACAGAATAAAACTACATACAAAGCTCCCCCGAAAAGTACAGATTTCGGGGGAGAATTTTTATGTAGCCTCGCAAACAAAGCGTATCCAGCCTGTTACGCCGTTTGGCAGTCTGTCATCTGCGGGAGTTCCGTTATCGAAAACAAGGTCATTCTGCACCCAGTTTATCATGCAGTGCTGTCCCATCTCAAAGCCGTAAAATACAGAGCCAACACCGCCATCACCGTTATACACCCATTTCGGGAAAAAACACAGGCAATTCTTCAGCGTTTCAAGCTTTTCTGTATGAGGAGCGATACACTCGGAGAACACCGCCATCTCATCATGCTGACCATG
>JAZNTS010000160.1:0-3527 GCA_045591905.1 Oscillospiraceae bacterium
AGATGACATGGCACATCAATGATGTTGCCGTTGATGTTTATCACATTGCTTGTGATATCAATGTTAAGCTCCTCGGGAGCATATTTCGGCTTTGCACCGCCGAAAAGGTTTTTGAAAAAATCACAAAATCCCATAATTTCACCTCCATTGGCAGCAGCGCTGATCCTCCTGTTATTTAACCGGAAATAAGCTGCACCTCAACGCCTGTGTAAGCGCCCTTGCAGCCCTCGCTGTCGCCCTTGTTCACATCGGCATAGTCAGCAAAAAGCGACAGTCCGCCTACCTCGCACGCTCGCGCGATCTCCATATCCTCGCCGCTGTACATTATTTCTTCCCACGGCGCACCATTTATATTGAGCCTGCCCTTGAACATACATTTCGGGTCGAAGTCCGTTGCAATACCGCCGAGATTTACCCTTACAGCAAAGCAGTACACAACGTTGTTGCCCTTGGTGTAGCAGTAAACGCCAAGCTCGTCCCATGTAAAATTCACATTCCCCGAACGGCTTGCAGATTTCCTCGGCTTGCCAAAAAGCTTTTTCAGCTCGTTGAGGTGACACGGACAGTCAACGGTATTGCCGTTTATGCTTATCGCGCTGTCGGTTATATTGATATCAAGCTCCTCGGGAGCATATTTCGGCTTTGCACCGCCGAAAAGATTTTTGAAAAAATCACAAAACCCCATTATTTCCTCCCGATATCAACCGCCAAGCTTCAGATTTATCTCAAGGTCAACGTAGTCCTTTTCGGTTCGCTCGCTGTCATCGAATGGGTCGGCGTACTCGCTGACTATAGAATAAGGCCCAAGCTCGCAGCGGCGGAAAAATTCCATATCCTCGCCCTCGTTTATGGTTTCAAACCACGGTCTGCCCTCGATCGTAACAGTACCCTTGTAGGTCTTGTCCGGTGTATATTTGTAGGTATCTCCCTGCTTCGACAGCCTTATTCCGATGGAATTTACTACCGCACCGTTATGCGTGTAGCAGTAGATACCGAGGTCGTCCCATGTGTAATTCACACGCTTCGTCACCATACCGTCGCCGTGAAGCTGCTCAAGAAACTCCTTTTCCTCCTTTTTGGTCTTGAAGCCTATTGAGCGCGGCTCGCCGAAAATCCCTTTCAGCACCGATATGTGTATCGGCACGTCCACAGGCTTGCCGTTTATCACAAGCCCTGACTCGGTAATGTCGATAGTGCTTATCACAGCAGTCTGAACAGGAGTTTTTTTCCTAAACAGGTTTTTGAAAAAATACTTTAATTTAAGAGCCATGACAGTTCTCCTTTATTCACTGCGCAGGCTTATCTGAAAGTTCGAATAATGCCTTTCGGTGCGCTTTTTGTCCTTGAAATCACGCGATGTAAAGTTTGCGTAAATAAGATGCCTGCCCAGCTTCAAAGACTTCTCGGCACTGTTGGAATACTTAGTCTTTATCGGCTTCAGCGGCTCGAACCAGCTTCCGCCGTTTATCGTAAACGTACCGCCGAACATATTCTTCGGATATATCTCGGGCGTTTCACGGTCCTCATACGGTCTTATCACCAGCATCAGGGTCTTTACATAAACCCTGTCATTGGTGTAGGCATACAGACCGAGGTCGTTCCATACGTAATTTATACGCTGCCCCGCTATTGCATTGAGATACTCGTTGTCTTCATCGTCAAGCACATCGAGATACACCTTGCCAAAGGTCTGCTTCTCGGGCTTACCGAAAAGCTCAACAAGCTCGTTCATATTTATCGGCAGAGAGAGCTTCTTTCCGTTTATCGTGATATACTCCTCGTCAACGTCTATCGTGATGTCCTTTGATGGCGTTGTGTCGTAGTCGTCAGCGGGGTCGTGCTCGTCTGTTACAGGCTCGTTCTTCTTGAAAAGGTCAAATAATCCCATGTAGATTCTCCTGTTCTGCCTTATGATTTAAGCGATATCTGGATATGCCCGTAATGCTTATCGGTGCGCTTTTTGTCCTTAAATTCGCGCTTGGTAAACTCACCGTATATTATATGTCTGCCCAGCGCTCTTTTCTTATTGCTGCTGTTGCTGTATTCGGGCTTTACAGGCTTCAAAAACTCAAACCAGTGCGCGCCGTTTATCGTCAGAGTACCGCCGAACATATTTGTAGGATAGCTATCGGGGTCTTCTCTGTCAACGCACGGGCGAAGCATCACCATCAGACAATCCGCGTACCTGCCCTCGTTCGTAAACACATACAGCCCGAGGTTATCCCACGAGAAATTCGCGCGCTGCTCGCTGACCGAGTTGTTTATCATGTCGTTCTGCTCTTCAGTCAGAAACTCGATGTTCACCTTGCCGAAAGTGTGCTTTTTCGGCTCACCGAACAGCTGTACAAGCTCCTCCATCTTTATCGGAAGCATGAACTGCTTTCCATTTATCTCAACACACTCCTCGGTGACGTTTATCGCAATGTTCTGCGAGGGCGTCCTGTCGAAATCCTCAGCGGGGTCGTGTTCGTCGATTACAGGCTCGTTTTTCTTGAAAAGGTCGAAAAATCCCATATTTAACCTCTTAAATTAAGTTCTGTTCTTTTGTTTATGCCAAGCGACTTAATAAGACCCTTAGGCTTCTTAGTAACAGCAGCGCACAAGGAGAAATCACCATAGTGTTTAAGCTTGAACGGCAGCGTCATTCCGTCAAGCTTCGGCTGCTTCTCGTCAACAAAGAGCGTCTGCCAATCCGCTCCGTCAACTATCACAGAACCGCCGAAGATATTTTTGGTTGCGGTTGGTGCATACTTGTTCTCGTGCGGAAAGAACTGTACCGAGATACAATTCACGCACTCGTCATCATTTGAATAGGCGATTATCCCAAGCTCGTGCCAGAGATATATGTACCTCACGCCCGTGCCGCCTATGTTGTCCATCGACAGCTTATATTCGCCGAAAATGCCTTTCAGCACGTCCTTGTGGCATGGCAGCGTCAGCTTCGTACCGTTGATGTCAAGCACTTCCTCGGTGAGTTCAAACCTTATATTCCGTGATGGTGTGGTATCAAAATCCTCTATGGACGGAGCTTTTTTGAAGCGGTCAAGCAATCCCATATTTACCGTCTGCCTTTCTTATTAAAGCTGATATGCGTGTAATCCTCTTCCGTCAGACAATTCTCGATATGGTGCCAGTCGGCAAGCTCCGCGAAAACCTTGAATTTACCGTAGTTCGCCTTTTTAAAGGTTTCAGTTTCCGAAAGCTCACCGTCCCTGATAAGCTCTATCCAAGATCTGCCGTTGATAGTGATATTTCCGCTGAACATCTTTTTTGGATAGAACGACGGCTCCTTGTAGCCCTCAGTTTTGGTAGGTCTGAGGCGAAATTCCAGCGTTGCTACCGAAAAACCGTTGTAGGTATACGCAAGCACTCCACACTCGTGCCATACATAATTGGTACGCACGGGCAGCAAGGCATTTAAGCTCTCGCTAAGTCCTACAACATCGCCGAAAACGTACTTTTCAGGCTCTCCGAAGATATCTTTCAGTGTATCGATATGACACGGAATTTCAATTGCTCTGTCACCT
>JAZNTS010000161.1:0-26173 GCA_045591905.1 Oscillospiraceae bacterium
ATACCGTTTCCTAGGTATACCCGTTACTTCGTTCCGTTTTATCAGCGAAACGATGCTCAGCAGCTTCCATCTTGATGTAAACGGGCTGTTTATGCAGGATTACACCGAGGCAGAGCTTGCAGAAAAGGTGCATCATGTATATATCGAAGATGTCAATTCGCTGAAAGACCTTGAAGATTATGAGCTTGAAACAGAAGAAGCAAAAGAAACCACAGAGGCAAGACGCTGAAAAAATGTAATACATAAAAGTTAATACCGTATTTATTCAGGGATTAACGACAGATGAAAGAGGAAAAAATGCTTACACAAGAAAAAAAATCAGAAATCTTCGGTTGTATTCTCAACCAATTCCCCGATGAAGGAATTTACAGGATAACAAGGCTTACAGAGTGGCTGTCAACAAACGGCTACTCTCTCGAAAAGCTCGGCTATGCGGATTTCGGCAGTTTCGCCGCTGATTTCCCCGAGGCGCTCAGCGCTCACCCCGCAGAGGACGGAAAAACCTACGTCATTATAAAAAGCTGGGACGGTGCGGCTAAGCGCAAGCCCGGAGAGCACCCTGCCGACAGCTTTTTCGGAAGCAGCAGACTTATCCTGAACGATGATATAATAGAAATGTCACAGCAGTCGCTCTACGCATTGACTAAAGTGCTCGGCAACGGCTTGTCGGTGCAGGAGATGAAGCAGCGGATATTTGACCGCTTCGCCGGCGCAAAGGAATCAAATACACTCAGTTTTTTTGCGGAGCGCTACACTTTCCCGATAGATTGCTGCCTTGACGGCTTTCTTGTCAACGGAATCATCACCAAAAATCTAAGTCCGCGCGGAAAAAGCCTGTATTTCTCATTTGAAAAGACCGCTATATTCGACAGTGATTCGGTGCGTCAGTCCGCTCAGCCTGTATTCGCGCCCAAAACAGTAAGCGATGAGGACAAACGCGAGATATACCGCCTGCTTACATCGGCGTTCCCGATAGGACAGCCGCAGCACATGGCGGCGGTCAGCAAGCTTCTCACCGACAATAACATCGACCGCAGCAAATACGGCTGCTATAAGATGAAAGAGCTTTTGGCTCAGATGGATTATCTTACGCTTGAGGACGTAGTTCTCGGCGGAGTTCCTCAGATAATGGTCACCATAAATAAGACCGACGGATTTGACGAAACACAAAAGCAGATCGAGCATAGCGAGGATATACCCCAGCAGCCGCTTGATGAGTTCTGCAATCTGCCGCCAAAGCCGATAGGAATACTGCTGAATTATGTTCAGGCTAACGGGCAGCAGCTTTCCCCGACCGAGCTGAGAACGGCTCTTTGCGAGGATTTTGAAGCCGCGCGCAGCAGCTCAGTGCGTTTCTACGATGGAAAGATGATATTCCCCTGCCGTTATCTTAAAGCTGACGGCGTGCCTGTTGAAATAACGCTGAAGCGCAGTACCTATGAGGGTAAGCCGTGGTTTCTTAACTATATCGACACTGCAACTCACAGCAGCGCACCAAAAACAGTCTTCCCCGGAAAGCAGCTTGAGAGCTTCGCATTTCTCGGAAGCTGGTCAAGCTTCCTTGCTGAGCTTGCCGATAAAGCTATCTATGAAGAATGGGATTTTGCTAACTCCCCTGACAAAGACCATCATATCCTCATTCAGTATATAAAATACACTTTCTACCGTCTGACCCGCGAAAACAAGGTGCGTATATCTCACGACGGTCAATTCGCGGCATTCAATACAGGTCTTGTTGACGACCACTACGACGACCTTTACGCTTGCTTTGTCCCCAACAGCGGCAGCGAAACGAAGTGGAAATTCTCAGGCTTCTGCACAGCCGCTTCGCGCGGTCTCGGAAAGCTGTTGGTGAACTACTTCAATCCCCTGCCCCAGCCGCCATGCTATATCAAGCGAAACGAAGATCTCATATTCGACCTCAGCAAGCCTATTCACCCCGATTTTGACCATATCATCATCGACAACATCAGACGACTGCCGTTAAGCTTCCTTGAAGACCAGTTCAACGACTGCCCCGAGGCGCAGGAGCTAGTGCAAAAGCTCTATACTGCGGATCACTACAACAAGAATGCGCTTTACGAGCAGCTTAAAGAGCTGATAGCTGATAACAGCAAGCTGTTTATCCGTATACAAAACCGCATAAAGGACTCGATAGAGCTTGCAAGGAAACGCGTGCGCTGGAACTACAAGACCGCTATCCCCTCCTACTATCCCAAAAACGACAGTATGTCGCTGATGCTTCCGCTGTGCTTAAGCGATGAAGAAAACGCCGATGTTGCCCTTGTCGTGGAGCTTACACCATCAGGCAACTATCAGGGACAGACGATACTGACTATCCCGCAGGCTTACATCGACGCGCGTCTTTTATGCCGCCTCAGCAGTGATTGGCTGACGGCTGTAAAGCCCGATGACGAGTACGAAGCCGACAACGAATAATTACAGCAAGCCCCGCAAAACGGTGTATTCCGTAAGCGGGGCTTGATTATTATTAAATATTATTATACTAAAGCGCTTTCAAGCTGTGGAGCTTTTCGCTTGGAAACAATTTTTACAATGACCGCAGCGCCTATCATAAGCACACCAATTCCTGCCGAAATTGCTCCGTACAATATAAACGAGCCGAACAGCGTATTGCCGAGAAGCTCCAGTGCAAGACCGCTGACGATCTCAAACGAAATGCCCAGCATATCCATTATAGCCCCTGAAAGCAGCGGTATCAGCAGAAGTATTCCTCCTGAAACCGTCGCACAAATTCCGAATGTGAGCAGCGGTGCAAACAGCGTTTTACCGATAACTCCGACAAGCGTGCCAAGTACCAGCGCCAACGCAAACGCACCCATAATAACAGGGAAAGACAGCACTACAGAGCTTACACCGCCAACGCCATTCAGAGCGTTCTGCGGATTTATTCCCTCAATGGAGCTGCGATTGTTTTCAAGCTCTATATCTAACATCTTGTTATCAATTCCAAGAGGAAGTTCGCATATAGCGGCTACCTCTGCAATATTCGCCTTTATAATGTCCTTTATTTTTTTAACAGAAATCGCATTTCCGTCACGACCGTACATGATATACTCCTCATAGCTCTCCGCTACATCTGAAACAAGCTGCATCACCTCGACCTCGTTGATTATCTCAGCAAGCTCTGTTTTGCTTACGTCCAGATCATCGGGTACAAACAGCAATATAAACTCGCCTATCGTCGTTTGCGGACGTATATTGCGTACGTCAATGCCGTATTCGTTAAGAAGCTCCTCAATATCATCATACATCATATCACTGAGAAGCAGGTCGCCGACAACGATATCAAGCGGCTCGATATGTGCTATTTCATGGGATATCTTCGCCTTGCTCAGTGTCTCATTTGAACTCGCAAGTATCATAGACGACAGCAGCAGACCAAAAATAATCATGCCAAAAAGTATCGAAACAGCTATCGTTACGCCTATCGGAGCGCCTTTTCTGCGAACAGGCTTATAGCTCAACGGCTGCTCTCCAAGCTGTTCAGGTTCTTCAAGTTCGACAGGAGCGACGAACTCTGGCTGTACGGGTACGACAGGCTCAACAGGTGCAGCGACATCGGGCTGCGCAGGCACAACAGGCTCAACAGGCGCGATGAACTCAGGCTCTGCGGTTGCGACAGGCTCAACAGGAGCAGCGACCTCGGGCTGTGCGGGTACGACAGGCTCAACAGGTGCGGCAACCTCGGGCTGTGCAGGTGCTGCAGGCTCAACAGGTGCGGCAACCTCGGGCTGTGCAGGCACAACAGGCTCGGCAGGGGCGACCCTTGCTCCACAACAAGTGCAAAACTTCGAATTTTCTTTCAACTGTGCGCCGCATTTTGTACAAAACATAGCAATTCCCCTTTACAAATGAAATAACATTCAAAAGTATCTTTATAAAGATTTTACCACATAATTCTATAAAAATCAATATAATGCGGTTGACTTTTTCGTGCAAAAGGTGTATATTAACTTATGTATATGCAAATATGCTCAACAACGGAGGAACTATTTCTGTATGAATATAATCATTGTTGGCTGCGGCAAGGTCGGTGAAGCCCTTGCCGAGCAGCTTAACGAGGAAGGCAGCAACATCACTGTCATTGACCTTAACGCAGACAGGGTGCATGATGTTTCCTCAAAATATGACGTTATGGGCGTTATCGGAAACGGTGCAACGCACGCGATACTGATGGAAGCCGATATAAAGCACTGCGACCTGCTGATAGCCGTAACAGGCTCGGACGAGCTTAATCTGCTGTGCTGCCTTATCGCAAAAAAAGCAGGTAACTGTCAAACTATCGCGCGTGTAAGAAGTCCCGAATACAGCGTTGAAGCGCCTTATCTAAAGGACGAGCTTGGCCTTGCGATGGTAATAAACCCCGAATTTACCGCCGCTTCGGAGATAGCACGCGTGCTTCGCTTCCCCTCTGCGATGAAGATAGACACATTCGCAAAGGGCAGAGTTGAAATGATGAAATTCCGTCTGCCCGAAAACAGCCCCATCATCGGCTGCGCAGTAAAGGAGCTTGCAGGCAAATTCCGCTGTGATGTTCTTATCTGCACAGTTGAGCGCGAGGACGAAGCATTTATTGCAAACGGCGACTTCGTCTTTGAGGAAAAGGACGTTATCTCCCTTATCGCAACACCGAAAAACGCCAACGACTTTTTCAGAAAAATAAACTACAAAATGAACTCCGTAAAGGACGTAATGATAATCGGCGGCGGCGAGATATCGCATTATCTGTGTCAGATACTAAAGCGCTCGGGCGGCGGTATCTCTATAAAGATAATCGAAAAGGACTTAAAGCGCTGCGAGGAGCTTTCCGCGGAGCTTGAGGACGTGCGCATAATCCACGGCGACGCCGCTGAACAGGCTCTTCTGATGGAGGAGGGACTGGAGAACGCAGGCGGCTTTATCGCGCTGACAAATCTCGATGAGGAGAACATCTTCCTGTCGCTGTTTGCCAAGCGTGTAACTGACGGAAAGCTTGTCACCAAGATAAATCGTATCGACTTTGACGATGTTATCAAGCACCTTGACCTTGATACTATAATCTACCCCAAAAACATTACCTCCGAAACTATAGCACGTTATGTACGCGCAATGAAAAACACCATCGGAAGCAACGTTGAAACGCTGTACAGCATCGTAAAGGGCAAGATAGAAGCGGCAGAGTTCAGTATTAAAGACGGCTCTCCCATTGTCGGAATACCGCTTTCAAAGCTGCATCTAAAGCCAAACGTGCTTATTGCCGCGATTCTCCGCGGCAGAACGGTAATAACCCCGCATGGTAACGATGAGATACAAGCGGGCGACTCCGTTGTTATTGTATCGGGTCATACCGAAATGCAGGACATCACGGATATACTGAAATAAACCCAGAGGTACAAATGAACTTCAAAATGATAACCTATGTCATCGGCTGGTTGCTGATATTTGAAGCAATATTTATGACAGTTCCCGTCATAACTGCGATCTGCTATGGCGAAACACAGGTGTGGTATTTTATCGGAACCGCCCTGTTCTGCCTTATCGCAGGCAAGCTGCTGACGCTTAAAAAACGAAAGAAGACCACTCTTTATGCGCGTGACGGCTTTGTCATCGTAGCGCTGAGCTGGATAGTAATGAGTATCTTCGGCGCCATGCCATTCTTCCTTTCGGGGGCTATACCAAACTATGTTGACGCGTTGTTTGAAACGGTATCAGGCTTTACAACAACAGGCGCCAGCATACTCTCCGATGTTGAAGCGCTCCCTAAATGTATGCTCATGTGGAGAAGCTTCACTCATTGGGTCGGCGGCATGGGTGTGCTGGTGTTTATCATGGCATTCCTGCCGCTGTCGGGCGGACAGAATATGCATATTATGAAAGCGGAAAGCCCCGGACCATCAGTCGGAAAGCTCGTTCCGCGTGTTAAAACCACCGCACTGCTGCTGTATTCCATTTATTTCGTGCTTACTCTGTTGCAGTTTTTATTGCACCTGTTCGGCGGAATGAATGTTTTTGAATCGCTCAACACCGCGTTTGCAACAGCGGGCACGGGCGGCTTCGGCATCTACAACACAAGCTTCGGTGAGTTCTCGCCCTACAATCAGATAGTTGTTACGGTATTCATGGTGCTGTTCTCGCTGAATTTCAACTCATATTACTTTATACTTGTTGGCAAGCTGAAAGAAGCGTTCAATCTTGAAATAAAGGCGTTTCTTCTGATAGTAGCTTCCTCAATAGCCGTGATAACCGTCAATATCTCCACTATGTTCGACTCTGTAGGCGACGCGTTAAGGCACGCGGCCTTCACTGTAGGCTCTGTAGTATCCACAACAGGCTTCTCAACGGTAGATTTCGACCTGTGGCCTGAGCTGTCTAAAGTAATACTTGTAATGCTGATGTTTATGGGTGCGTGCGCAGGAAGTACGGGCGGCGGCATTAAAGTATCGCGAATACTGATACTTTTCAAGGGCGTCGCAAAGGAGATAGAAATGCTTATCCACCCGCGCGAGATCAAGAAGATAAAGCTTGATTCCCACCCCGTAGAGCACGAAACAGTGCGCTCCGTAAATGCCTATATGGTAAGCTACCTGCTGATCTACGCGATCTCAATGCTGCTTATCTCATTCGACAACTGCGATTTCACGACCAATTTCACCTCAGTTGTCGCAACGCTCAACAATATCGGCCCCGGTCTTGAGATGGTCGGCCCTACGCAGAACTTCGGCTTCTTCTCTGCCGGCTCAAAGCTGGTGCTGATATTCGATATGCTCGCAGGCAGACTGGAGCTGGTTCCTATGCTGCTTCTGTTTGCGCCCTCCACATGGAAAAAATAACATTTTGCGGCGCTTTTCTCCCTGTATGACGATAAAAGCGCGGATTTTTTGTTTGTTTTATCATAATTTCACACCTCGCCATATATTTCCTTAAAAAAATGCTCAAAAACATTTGACAAACGGGGAAAAATATGCGACAATATAAATACAGTGATCTTACTGTAATGAGAACTTTAGGCTACAGACGGAGTGTGAAATATGAAACTTATGAAAAAAATCACAGCCCTGCTTCTTGCTTGTACCCTAGCGATGAGCAGCGGCGCTTCCGCCTTTGCTGTTACCGAAGCTCCTTCGGCAGCAGGCACCGAAACCACGATAATCGACCCCAACACACAGGAAAGTGAGCGTACTGAATCAGATAAAGATGTCCAGCAAGACGATAAAATAGATGTTTCCGATACGAGCTACGTTCCTATCGACCTTACGGGCTACATAAAATGGAACGGTATTTCGCCGCTTATTTCAGGCAGAAACTATTATGTAGGGGACGATCTTAAGCTTAACAAAAGCATTACTGTGCCAAAGGATACAGCACTTGTCATAACAAAGGGTAATGAAATTATCATTCAATCCAAAGGCACATTGAATGTAAAAGGCACGATCATAACCGAACCGAACTCGGATATATGCATAGTCGGAAAGCTTCGCTTTTATCCCGAGTCTGCATTTGACTGCTACGGAAGGATCAGAAGCACAAAAAGCTCCATACTGCAGATACAAAGCGATTTTATGATCCGTGACAGTGCAAAAGCTACATTTTCCGGTAACCTAAATGTCTACAAAGACGGAGTATACATAAACTACGGTCAGACCGCTCTCAGTCAGAATGCAAAAATGCTTGTAACAGGTGATTTTCAGACTCCCGTCGGCGGCACGTTTACCAACAGAGGCTATTTTGGAGTTACTACCAGCGGCAAGTCTAGTATTTCAGGAAAGTTTATACTATACGGCGAAACGATAATAAGCGGCGTGTTTATATTTGAAGAAACCGTGAAATATTTCAGAGTTGAAAACTCCCGATTTGCTGTTACCCCCAGCAGCGAGCTTATTGATTACCGATACCTCAGACCGTCGGGTAACAGTGGCTCAGGCGGAAACGGTGCAAACTCCAACATTAAGGGAATTGACGTTTCCTATGCACAGGATAGGATAGATTGGAGAAAGGTCAAGCTTTCAGGAATAGACTTTGCGATGATACGCGCTTCCCGCGGATACATCAGCGAAGAAAAGCCCATGACTGTGGATACTACATTCAAATACAACATCACTCAAGCAAGCAAATACATCAAAAACGTCGGCGTTTATCATTACCTTTATGCCGATACCGTTGAGGAAGCTGTTGCAGAGGCAAGATTCTTCATCAAGACCATCGAGCCGTATGACATAACCTATCCCGTTGTTCTTGACGTTGAGGAGCAATATCAGGCAAACCTCGGCAAAGAGAAGCTTACCGCTATGTGCAAGGCGTTTTTGGACGAGCTTAAAAAGAACGGCTATTACGGCATGATCTACGCTAACAAGACATGGCTCACTAATTATCTCGACATGAGCAAGCTAAGTGAATATGATGTATGGCTCGCACAGTGGAACTCCGTACCTACATATCTCGGCTCTTTCGGAATGTGGCAGTACAGCTCAAAGGGCTTAGTTTCGGGCATCGACGGTTATGTTGACCTTAACATCTCGTACAAGGATTATGCTAAGATAATCCGCGAGGGCGGCTATAACAACCTTAACAAAAACAAAGACGAAACAAACGCAGCCTGAAAACAACCAAGCGGCTTTTGACAGTAATGTCGGAAGCCGCATTTTTTATGTAACAGCAAAACGCGGTATCACCTAAGCGATACCGCGCATTATGTATTATCATACTTTATAACCCGAACCAACCGTCTTTAGGTCAGTTTTTCTTTTTTCTCACGACATTGGGATTATCCTCAGGTTCGCGCATTATTGCGTCAAAAAGACGCTGTGTCTTGTTTGAACGCGCGCGCTTCTTCTCTCTGAGCATCTCCATTTCATCTGCGTCAGGCTCGGGGAACAGACTGCGTTCCTCTGTCCAGATACCGCTCGGAACATTTTCCTCTGTCACCTTGTCGGGAACGACAGCTTCCTGCTGCGGCTGAGTTTTTGGCTTTGTACTGCGCTTTTTCGGCGGCTTTATCACAGGCGGCTGTGAAACGGGAACACTCTGTTCCTCGGGTTCAGCCACAAACAGCTCCTGAGTATACGCGGGCGTTTCCTCCTTTGTCGGCACATTTCCCTGAATATCGTCAAATATCGCCGCAACGTCCTTAAAAGGCTCGTCGTCAACCTCTGCCTGAGGTCTTGATACTGCGCTGAACTCAGGCGCTGTCACAACAGGCGCGCCCGACATTCTTCCGTATGCCGAAATAGCCGCGGCATTCTTGCGTATAACCTTGGGCTTAGGCGGCGCCTCTGCCACACTCGGCTCATATATCTTTACATCGTCAACAGGTGCTTCCTCTGTCGCTTTCGGTTCAGCGTAAGAGGTTTCAAAACCGTCGCGCTCCAGATCAAACACATTTCCGTAGGTTTCAAGATTGTCGCTGCTCTCATACTTAACATCGCCAAAAAGATCGAACACAGGCGTTTCAACAGGTTCAGCGGCTATCGGCTGTGCCTCTGCCGTTCTTTGTTCCATCTGTCTGAGGCGTGTCAGCACCTCAGAAACGCGCTCGTAATCTACCTCAGGTTCTTGCTGCACTTCCTCACGAACAGGCGCAGGAGGAGCGACAGGACGCTCAACAGGCATTGCGTCAAAAGCAGGCGTCACAGGGCGCTCGAACACAGGCTCAGATGAACGCTCATACGGCGCGGGCTGTTGCCCAAACGGAGTGAATGTATTCTGCTTAGGCGCGAACACCTCCGCAGACTGCTCTGCTCTGATTATCCTTGTGACAGGCTGGGCCTCGCGTGAGCTTCGGCGCTGCTGTACGCTGGGTGATGTAAAGAACGATTTGCCGCGCTGCTGCAGACCGGGCTCTTCCTCCTCTGCAACAGGCTCGGGCTTTGTCTGAGCCTCCAGCTCGCTTCTGTCTATTCGCTTGGGGACAAAAGGCTTCACCACGCGCTCTCTTGTGGGACGCTCGGGCTTCTTTTCAACTACCCTCACAGGGTTACTTCTGGAGATATCCAGACCGCGCGAGTAGGCGATGAAATCCTCCAGCTCCTCTGCGGGTATCTCACCCTTGTCAACCTTGTCGTGAAGCGCGTCCAGATATATCTTCCAGCTCTCATATTCATGCAGCGTCATTGAAACATCAACACGCGCATACATCTCATCGGTGATCTCTCTGCAGCTTTTTTCAAGCTCGGGCGAGATAATTTTCTTCGGGTGCTCGATCTCGTAGATCTGCAGACAGGTCTTTCCGCGAGGATTGAACAGCGAACAATACTCCACATTATGCTCTGCATCGCGCACGAAGTAGCGTCCGCAGCGCTTGCAGCGCGACAGCCAACCGCCGCTTTCGATAAGCGCGTCTATCTCGAGATCAACTACCGCCTTAAAACCACACGGCATATATAATTTCACAGGGGAATTTTCCATCTCGCTGCGCGATATGTTGTAGCTTGAAAACTCCTGCGCAAGCCCCGATTTCATATATGAGAACGCGTCCATCGCGATCTGATCGGAAAGGCTTCCGCTGCTGTCAGAATCGGAATAATCCTCGGAATAATCAAAATCCGAAAGCAGATTTTTAACTATATCCTTTGAAATATTTGGGAACATAAACGCCGCAGAGGGAGTACGTCCCACGGAAAAGACCTTGGTCACTCCAAGCTCCTCAACGTGGCAGCCAAGCTCGCCCGCGGTCACACTGAACATAAGATCGAAGTAGTTTCTGCGCGCCGCAGCCTCCTCCACCTTGGAAAGCTCGCCCGAAAAAAGAAAGTTTATCTTATTTTTAGCGTAATCCTGTATCCTTATCAGGTTCAGCCACTCGTTTATCGCACGGTTATAACGGTAGTCGCAAAGGCGCGTAAAGATCGTTTTTTCAAACATCGTCTTGCAGGTCATAAATCTGTTCCAGAGCGCACCTGTGCCTATGTTATCCCTGCGGCAGACATAATCTATCCAGCAGTCTAAAACTATCTTGTCGTAGATAGTGCGGATATTTTGCTCTATGTAGACGTGCGCGCCTTTCAGGGAATTGCGCAGATCGCCCACTCTGTCAAAATCCAGCTCACCCGATCTCAGTGCGTCATCGCAAACAGCAATGGCATTCTCTGCAAAATACGCAAGGTCGAACTCGCAGAAATTAAGCAGTGAGCGCGGATATTTCAGCATGATTATCTCGCTGGAATTTTTGCCGACAAGATGAAGAATTCTGTCCACAGTGCAGCTCCTTTACAATCAAATTTAACGCTAAACCGAAAACGGACGGCCACGCATACGCCTGAAGCCGTCCGAAAGAATACTTTTTACGCAGCCTCGGCGGTATCCGTTGCTTCGGCTGTATCGGAAGCCTCGGCGGTCTGTATATCAGAGGTCTCCTTGGTGTCATCAAAGGCGGGCACCTCAACAAGACCCTCCGCCTCGTCCGTTTCAGAGATGACTTCAATCAGATAGGGGTTCTCTCTGATGCTTCCCTCAACGGAGATCATCTCAGCCTCCTCACCGTCTACCTCGCCCTCGACCCAGTTCACGGGATCGTCCTCGCGACCGGTGTACTGCATGGAATGAGCGTGCTGACAGCCCAGAACCTTTTTGCAGAAACCAAATGGTATCTCAACGTCATCGCCCGTATATTCTATATAATACGAAGCGATCCTGCGGTCGCCTGTAACATCGCCGACATAGCGCACTATACGGTATTCACCCGAGGGGGAAAGGTTGTCCTCCAGCGCCTCATACCACGCGTCGCGCTTTGTGAGGTCAACACCCGTAAAGCTTATCGGACCCATCAGCATATCTATCGCGATATAACCCGCTATGCCGATAACATACATTAGCAGATACATCGTGCCCAGCACTGTTTTCAGCGTTTCATTTGCGGCATTTATAAAGAACATCGCAACTACCACGCAAAGCGGAGGCAGCAGCATATACATATCGCCAAACGCGAATATGGCTATTAAAAATACGATAGGCGGCAGCACCATGCAGTTCACCATTGTAATGACCTGCCGTCTTGTGTATATCATGAGTCCAAGCGCTGCGATATTAGTGAAAAGGTAGAGCACAAAAAGCGAGGTTGCGTTCTCATACTCAAAACGATACGCAAAACTCAGCCACGCTACCCACAGAAGAAGTCCGGTGTAAGCCCAGCATATAAGAGCAATGCCTCTTTTAAACCATACATTTTTCAGAAACGCAACAAGCTTATCCATGAGCGCTCAACCTTTCCGTCAATTTATTAATAGTACTTTTTCTTTCTGTAAATAATCACGCCTGCAACAACGCCGCCGATCACAACTACCGCAACGATGATGATAATAACAACGATAGTAGCACCGCCGTCATCGGTCGATCCGGAGCCTGAACCTGAAGATGTATTTGACGAAGCGGGCGCAGAGGTCGAAGTTGTACTCGAAACTGCATCAGAAGAATCCGAAGAAGCGCTTGAGCTTTCCTCGCCTGCAGCACTCTCCTCGTCTGGCTCGCTTTCTTCCGCAGGAGCACTTGAACTCTCCTCATCGGTCGTGCTTTCCTCGTCAGGAACACTCTCATCATCGGAAGCGCTGTCATCAGAAGATGTATCATCGGGAGAATCGTCCTCAACAGGCGCGCTATCCGCACCAGCAATTCTGATTGCTCCAACCTCGATCTCAACAGTTTCGAGCTCAGCAGCATTAGAGCCTATCTGAACACGAATAAGAAGAGGCGTCGAATTCTCAAAACCTGTATAAAAGGTCGTCAGCGGCTCTCTGAGCGTAACAGTTTTACCCTCCTTGAGGTAAGAGTCCCATACAGAAGGATTTACCCAGCTCCAATCGGCTGTAAAAGCAGGCATGATCGCATATACTGTAGAGCTGTCGCTTTTAAGCGTAAGATCGATCTCAACATAAGCGTCGGGATCGTTCCAGTATTCGGGGTCAAGTCCATCACCCTGTATGTAATAATTTATTGATTTGCTGACATCGGTCATTACGTCCGCCTTTATCGTAAAACCGTCTGCCGAGATATCACCTACAACAGAACAATCGATATCATTTTTAGCGGGGGTCTTAAACACCGAGCTGTCCGCATATGCGCTCACAGCAAGCGCAAGCATCATTGTAAGCGCTAAAAGAACAGCGCTGAGTTTTCTCATTTTTTTGAACATAATAGCCTCCTAGAACATCTATAAATAACGGCAGCGGATATATTTTTGTATACTGCCACATATAATTATTGTATAACAAATCAAGAAAAAATTCAAGTGGTTTGTACAAGTTTATTATTTTCAACAAATATTGTCGCGAAAACCACACTTTTCTCTGCAATAATCTCGAAAACGACCGCGCAACTTTAATGAAACGCGAAAACACTTAGACACACAATCGAAAACGTCTATTAAAAAAACTCCGACAGGGACAAAAATTCCGCCGTTTCCGACGGAATTTTATGTCATTAATTGCTGATAAAGTCAATCTTATTTAGAGCTGTTGAGAATACTGAGCAGTGCGTCGATATCGCCTGTATCGGTATCGGATATCGGAACAGCACCGAGCGAGGACAGCGAAGCCACAGGCTCCTCGGTCACAACGGTAAATCTCTCAGGATCACGTGCAGGAGCGGTAGCGCCGAAATCGGTAGCAATTGCAATGATAGAGATCTCATCGTCATCAAGCGTATCATCAAACATGATACCCGCCTTTACCCTAGCATTGGGAGCGGCATTCTTTGTGATCTCAGCCGAAATAGTATCGAAATCGTCAAGTGTGCAGGACGTGGGAATGCTTACGTTAAGCAGAACTCTGCGTGCGCCCGAAATAGAGGTCTCAAGCAGCGGGCTGTGGAGTATCTCGTCAAGAGCCTTCTGGATCTTATCGTCGCCCTTGCCCTTACCCATAGCCATATGGGCGATACCGCTGTCTTTAAGCGCCATTGTAACGTCGGCGAAGTCAACGTTCATAAAGCCAACACCTGTTACAAGATCGGAAATACCTCTAACAGCCTTGTAAAGCACGCTGTCAACAGCCTTGAAAGCTTCGATGGTGGTAAGCTTGCTGTTGGAAATCTCCTTTACTTTCTCGTTGGGGATAACGATCAGCGCGTCAACGTATTTCTTCATCTCGTCGATACCCTTGAGCGCCTGAAGCATCTTCTCCTTGCCCTCCCAAGCGAAAGGCTTTGTAACAACGCCAACAGTAAGTATATTTCTTTCCTTTGCGATAGAAGCAACGACAGGACCTGCGCCTGTACCTGTTCCGCCGCCCATACCTGCCGCAACAAAGATCATGGACACCTTATCCATCGCTGCATTAAGCTCATCGCGGCTCTCCTCTGCAGACTCCTGACCAACCTGAGGCTCATTGCCTGCGCCCCAGCCGCGTGTGCGTTTTTTACCGATCTGCATACGCTTCATCTTGCTGCCGTCCTTGGAGCGAAGCGCCTTGACATCGGTATTTGCAACAACATAGTCAACGCCGCTCATGCCTGCTTCTATCATATGATCGACAGCGTTTCCGCCGCCGCCGCCAACACCGATAACCATTATTTTGGTGGAATCCTCAAACTCATCAAGCTCAAAATCATCATCGTGCTTATCTATTTCAAATGCCATACTTTTGTCCTCCCGATCTTTATACATCGGAGCTCTTTCCGCATTTTTGCGCAAAGCTACCCCTAGATATAGTATTCTACATTTTATTATAGCAGATTTAAAATCAAAATGCAACTGTTTTTTAAAGAAATTTCTGCTAAACGGAGATTATAGACAAGCGTAGATTATTTATGCCTCCGCGGTTTCGGCTTCCTTTGTTTCGGAGGGTGCCTCCGTTGTATCCTGCTCGGGGATAGCAGGAAGCGTGGCTTCAGGATTATCAATTATGTTGTTATCCCTCACGTAGACCTTTTCGGTGTTTGTGAGATTTATCGTAACTGATTCCGTTGCGGTGATCTCGGTAGCAATAAGCTCCTTTGCTATCTGAAGCTTGTTTTCAAGCTCGGTCGCAAGTCCCAGCTCCAGTGTTATGCGGTCATCTACGGTCACTATCAGTTCAAATCTGTCAGTAACATCTACGACTGTAATTCCATCAAGACCCGCAGACTCCGCAGCCGCAAGTATCTGAGAGGGAAGCTCGTTCTTGCCCTCGACAGCAGACGTAAGCTGCGCACCCACAACAGGCTGCTCCGCAGCGAAGCCCATAACGACAGGCAGACTACCCGCCTCGCCCTCATCTATTATCTTGCCCATTCTCGACACGATGTAATAACGGCTGCCATGCTTTGCCGCAAACCAGCGCTCCGCTTCCGTAACTGTGATCACTATCTTTGTCGGGAAAGACTTTGATACGTCTACCTTATCGACATAAGCAAAAGCCTCTGCGATACGCTGTTCTGCGCTCACCTCGTCCAAAGAAAGCAGACTACTGCCAAGCTTCAGCCCCGATTTTTCAATTATCTCCTCAGAGGTGTAGCGCTCGGCGCCCTCCACAACGATAGAGGAACAGTTAAAAAGCACCGTATTTGCAAGGATAATAAACACAACCACAACGACTATAGCCGCGAAAATGTAATATAAAATGTAGTTTCCGCCGCGGCTTCCGCGCTTTTTCTTGTTTGTGGCACGGTTTTTCACCGCCTTGTTGTAAGCCTTTCGCTGCTCGCCCGAAACAGGCTTTGTGGGCACAGGTCTTTTCACTGCTGCCTTTTTAGGCTGCTGTACAGCCTCAGACGGTGATGTATTGACATTAGTTTGCGCAGCATTGGGCTTTGCGCCTAAACCTAATATCGGCTTTGCAAGCTTTCCACGAGGTTTTTTTGCCTTTTTATCGACAGGCTTTGCAGGCGCTTTCTTCGTGACAGTCCCCTGTCCGCGGCGCACAGTATCTGCCGCATTCGGCTTCGGCGCACCGTTTGCGGGCTTATGTATTATTTTCTTGTCCGCTGTTTTTTTCTTCACAACGCCGACCCCTTTCTTTTTTCATTCCTATATTCTTTTAATATCCGCGCCAATACGGCGTAATGTACTTTCTATATTCTCATAACCGCGGTCGATATAGCCTATTCCGCTTATCTCCGACGCACCCTCCGCCGCAAGCGAAGCCACAACGAGTGCCGCTCCTCCGCGAAGCTCTGCCGCCTGAAGTCCCGCGCCCGTGAGGCGTTTTACGCCCTCAACGACAGCGACCCTGCCCTCGGATTTTATTGAAGCTCCAAGCCGAACAAGCTCGGGGACGTGACGATAGCGGCTGTCGAATATCGTTTCGACAAATACCGATGTACCCTCCGCAAGTGTAGTCACCGCCATTATCGGCGCTTGAATGTCTGTCGGAAAGCCCGGATACGGCATCGTCCTTATCGTAGGCGGCGCTGTAAGCCTGCGCTGTCGGCTGAAATAAAGCTTGCCGTCACCGTAGGAATATGCGCGGCAGCCCATCGCCTCCAGCACCGACATGAACGAAGTCATATCCTCTGTACGGCAGCGGCTCAATATAAGTTCTCCGCCCGCCGCGGCAACGCAGCACATATATGTTCCCGCCACTATCCTGTCGGGAATCACGCTGTGCTCCACAGGAAACAACCTATTCACACCCTCAATATAGATAACACTTTCACCCGCGCCCTTAATCTTTGCGCCGCATTTCGTGAGCATATCCGCGAGATCGCTTATCTCAGGCTCACGCGCCGCATTGTGTATTTCAGTATCACCATTCGCAAGCACCGCTGCAAGCATTATGTTTTCCGTTGCACCTACCGATGGGAACGACAAGGTTATTTTCGCACCGCGAAGCCCCTTTTCGGCACGGCAGTCAAGAATACCGTGCTCCTCTGTGATAACCGCGCCCATCTGTCGAAGCGCAGATATGTGCAGGTCTATGGGACGCGCCCCCAGCTCGCACCCTCCCGGAAAGCTGAGTCTGCAGCGCCCTGTTCTCGAAAGTATTGAGCCTAAAAACATTATTGACGAGCGCATTTCGCGCATAAGCTTTTCGGGTATCTCATACCCGCTTACCGCTGACGCGTCAACGCATATAGTACCGCCGCTGCGTTCACAGCGACAGCCAATACAGGTAAGTATCCTGCACGCAGCGTCAACATCAGTTAGCTGCGGACAGTTGTGAAGCACACTTTCGCCGCGCACCAGCACCGCCGCAGAAAGTAGCGGCAGCACGCTGTTTTTTGCACCCTGCACAGCAAGCTCGCCCTCCAGCCTGCGCCCGCCGTTTATAACGAGCCTTTGGCGGTTATCCATAATATCATCTCCTCTCAGCACACAGCCGAAGTCATACTGCATATTATGCCAAAGGAGATTTTTTGTTAATCAGCCGAATTATCTGCTTAGCACGTCATTTCCGAGCAGGTCTATTATCTCGCTCATTATCTTGTCCGCTGCATTGTTTTTGGACATTTTTTTGGAGTTCTCCTCCATCAGCGTCAGCCTGTGGCGGTCAGTATAAAGCGCCGACACCTCTTCGATAAGGCGCGCCCTTGTCAGCTTCTCGTCCTCGATAAGCACCGCGGCATTCGCGTTGCTGAGCGTAAGCGCGTTGTAATACTGGTGATTTTCGGTAGCATACGGATAAGGTATCAATATAGACGGTCTGCCGATAGCTGTAAGCTCCGTCACCGTCATTGCGCCCGCTCTCGATATAACAAGGTCTGCGGCGCAGATACAAGTGTACATATTATCAATATAATCACGGAATATATGGCGGGACTTATCCTCCGTTGCGCCGCTTTGTTCCAGCGCCTGATAGAACATATCCTTGCCCTTGCCGCCATAGGAATGTATGTGATTTATGCCGCCCTTTTTGCTCTCCCACGCGATAAGCTCCGCTACTGCGTCGGTTATGCGCGGTGCGCCGAGGCTTCCGCCGAAAGAAAGCACAGTAAAGCCCTCAGGAAGTCCGAGCCTTGCGCGCGCTGCGGCTCTTTCCTCTATTTCGATATTAGAACGCAGAGGATTTCCTGTTACTACGCATCTTTCGGTGGAGCTGAGGTGCTTTTTCACATCTTCCGTTGCAATAAACACCTTGTCAGCCTTTTTGCACAGCATTTTTGTCGCCATACCGGGATAGGAGTTGCTCTCATGCGTTGCGGTCTTTATTCCGAGCGCCGCCGCCTGTGTGAGCACCGTGCCCGTTACATAACCGCCTGTACCTATAACTATATCGGGCTTGAACTCGCGAAGTATCTCCCGCACCTGCTTTTTTGCCGAAAAGCAGTAGTAATACAGCGCCTTAACATTTCTGCCTATATCTCGCGGGGACAGGCTTCTCTGAAAGCCCGCCATCTCAACCGCTTTAAAGCTGTAGCCAGACTTTGCGACCAACCGCGCCTCAAGTCCCGTAGGAGTGCCTATAAACAATATCTCCGTTTCGGGGAAAACAGACTTCATCTTATCCGCGATAGCAAGCGCGGGATTGATATGTCCCGCAGTGCCTCCCGCCGCAAAAACAGCTCTCATTGAAAAATACCGTCCTTAATTAAGTTTTGCTCTTCGTGAAACCGACATAAGCAGTCCCACCTCAACAAGCTGGATAACCAGCGCCGTGCCGCCGTAGCTGAAAAACGGCATTGAAATACCCGTGTTGGGGATACAGCAGCAGTTTACACCGACATTCAGAAGCGCCTGTATTCCTACCTGCAAGGAAATTCCCGTTGCAAGCAGCATACCGAAGCGATCCTCGGATTTTCTTGCAATGTAGAAGCCTCTGAAAACGAATATCATAAACAGGAGCACCACCATAGCGCCGCCCACAAAACCGAACTCCTCGCATAGGATAGCGAAAACGAAGTCGTTTTCCGCGTCAGGGAGATAGTAATACTTCTGCGCGGAATTTCCGAAGCCAACGCCCCACAGACCGCCCGAGCCGATCGCAAGCACCGCCTGATACGACTGATAGGTCTTTTTGCCGATATCCGCAAGCGGGTCAAAGGTGTACTTTATACGGTCGCCGAAGTATGTAAACTCACTCGCCATTACCGCAACCACCAGCAGGACTGCCGCGATACTTCCTATAATAATGACCGTTTTCATATTTACGCCGCCAATAAACAGCATCGACGCGGAAATCAAAAGCATTATCAGCAAGCCCGACAGGTGCGGCTGCTCAAGCATCAGCCAAGTTACGACAACAAGCAGAATCGCAGGCTTTACAAGTCCCGTAAAGGTATAGCGCATCTTCTTGTAATTTTTCGCGATGTAGTAGGCGAAAAAGATTATCAGAGAGAATTTAAGCACGTCTGACGGCTGGAATGTACGTCCGATAAACGGCAGCCAACGACGCGGGCCTCCCTCGAAGTTGCTGACGCCAAACGGAATAACAAGGAACGTAAGCACAAGACCCAGCAACAGAGCAATATGCGAGAAAGTAAAACAAAGCTCCTTGCCGCCAACCGTTATCTTCAGTTCTTTTCTAAGCAGACGATAGTCTACAAAGCTTACTATAAACATAAGCACAAGACCTATCGCCGCAAAAGTCATCTGACTCACCGCATAGCTGTAGGAGTCGCCGTCGTTATCGCGGTAGGACAGCGCATGGCTCGCCGAGAACATCATGGTGATTCCCAGAACGAGCAATACTACTGTTATAACCAGCATGGGCACATCTATGCTGCCCTTGCCGTAGAAAAAGCCTATTCGGTTAGGGTCTTTCTCACGTTTGGCGCGCTTTTTCGGTGCAGCAGCCTTTTGTGGCGCTTTTTTCGCCGCAGGACGCGAACCCTCCGCTCCTTTTTTTATCGTTGAAGCAGCCATAGTACCTCCGTTTTTGTTATTGGAATATATTCAGCGAGCACATAACAGCCGCAAAGCCGCACAATGCCGCCACAAGCGTGAACACGACATCTATCTTGACCTCGCTCCACTTACTGAGTTCAAAGTGATGATGGATAGGCGTCATCTTAAACAGACGCTTGCCCTCTTTGGTGTGATATATCTTTTTGGTTATCTTGAAAATGGTCACCTGAATGACCACAGAAAGCGCCTCAATGATATATACCAGCGCTGCTATTATCATAAGCACCTCGGCGTTGCAGCCGATTCCCAGCGCACACACAGCGCCGCCAAGGAACATCGAGCCTGTGTCGCCCATAAACACCTTTGCAGGCGGGAAGTTCCACATAAGAAATCCCACGCAGCCGCCTGCAACGCACATCGCAAGCAGCGTGTGACCAAAAGCGCCCACTATCGTGGAGATAACCGCAAAAGCCGCCATATACACTACCGTAACAGAGGAGCAAAGTCCGTCAATACCGTCTGTAAGGTTTACAGCGTTCACGATATAGTAAACAGCCACGCCCATGATAGGATAGTACAGCAGCCCCATCTCCCACTGCCAGCCCCATGGGAATGTGATAACAGTGCCAGTATCTCCGCTGAGGTACAGCGTCGCGAAATACGCCGCTATAATAAGTATCTGGAGTATCGTTTTCTGGATAACGGACAGACCCTCGTTCTGCTTTCTCTTGACCTTGAGAAAATCATCAAGGAAGCCCATAAAGCCCATCATCAGAGCAAGCATAAAGCCCGCCGAGGAACGTATCAGCTCCTGAAGCGCAGTAGGCATACCTGCCGCACTGACAAACGCGTCAGGGTCTGAAAAATAATGTATCAGCATACCGACAACAAAGCTCAGAAGCACGGCGATGATGAACATGATACCGCCCATCGTGGGCGTGCCCTGTTTCTTTTCCTTATGCCATTTCGGGCCTATATCAAGTATAGTCTGACCATATTTCAGCTTATGAAGCATGGGAATGACCCATACTCCCAGCAGCCATGTTATCAGAAATGCAGCTACAGCCGCAATAGCGTTAGTCCATTGCATTATAATGTCCTCTTTTTACTTTATTTTTTCCGCGATCTCTTCCATCTTCATGCCGCGGCTGCCCTTGAACAAAAGCACATCGCCGCTTTTTTTGCGGTCGCTTATCATTTCGGCAAGCTCGTTCTTGTCGGTGCTGTGATACACCTCAAAGCCACATTTTAACAGCGCATCACGGCAATATGCCATCTCCTCGCCGTATAAAAAGCACACATCTGCGTACTCTCTGACGTAATCTGCCGTCATAGCGTGAAGCTCATGCGACATCTCGCCAAGCTCCAGCATATCACCAAGCACTGCGATCTTTCTGCCTGTTGTCTTGGTATTGGCAAGCACCGACAGCGAAGAACGCATCGACGTGGGACTTGCATTGTAGCAGTCAAGGATAAACGTCACATCTCCGTGCTGCTCGGTCTTTTGACGAAGCCCCGAAGCCTCGTAGTTCATAAATGCGGGAACTATCTGCTCTGCGCTCATTCCGAACTCTCTGCCAACGCAGAAAGCCGCAAGCGCATTGAGAATATGATGCTCGCCGCTTATCGGAAGCTCTGCCGAGTAACGCTTGCTTCCTGCAACAAGCGCGAATTTTTCACCGTTTTCAAGATGGCAGATATCCTCTGCTCTTACATCGCAGTTTTCGCCTAAGCCATATCTTATAACACGTCTGCCGCTAAGCTTCACACCGCGCAGATATTCGTCATCACCGCATATGATAAGCAGTGCATTTTCTTTCGCTCCGTCAAGTATCTCAAGCTTAGCCTTTAGGATATTCTCGCGCGTTTTCAGATTTTCTATATGGCAGTAGCCGATATTGGTTATCACCGCGCAGTCGGGAGCCGCCGCCTTTGACAGCACGCTTATCTCACCAAGGTCGGACATTCCCATCTCGATAACTGCCGCGCCGTAGCTTTCGTTAAGGCGAAACAGCGTTTTCGGAAGTCCTATATCGTTGTTGAAATTACCCTCGGTCTTGAGCGTATTATAACCCGCCGACAATACCGCGTAAATCATATCCTTTGTGGAGGTCTTGCCTACGCTGCCCGTAACTCCGCACAGCTTCACAGAAAACCTGTCGCGGTGATATCTTGAAAGCTTTAGCTGAGCATCTCGGCTGTCATCGGCAAGGATTATCGGAATATCATAACCGTCAGCGCCCTCTGACCTGTCGGTTATTGCCGCAGCAGCGCCCTTTTGCGCCGCGTCAGCAATAAAATCGTTTCCGTCAAAACGCTCGCCCTTTACCGCAACGTAAAGGCAGCCTTTTTCTATCGTTCTCGTGTCAGTTGAAACAGCCGAAACAGCGACATTCCCGTCACCGATAAGCTTTCCGCCGACAGCGCTTGCTATCTCATTTACCGTAAACATCAAATCACACCCTTTTCTTTAAGGCGGCTTTCAACCAGCTCTTTCTCATCAAAATGAACATAATCATCTCCGATGATCTGATAATCCTCGTGTCCCTTGCCGCACAGTATCAGCAGGTCGTCTTTTTGCAGCATATCCAGCGCATAGGTTATTGCCTCGCCGCGGTCAACAAACTCCGCATAACGAATGCCATCGGGTATTCCGCGCTTAACCTCGTCGATTATGCTCTGCGGTTCTTCATGCGCAGGATTATCGGAGGTCACGACAAGATGATCGCCATACCTTGCACACACCTCGCCCATCACAGGACGCTTTGCCGTATCACGCTCGCCCGCCGCACCGAAAAGCACGACAAGCCTGCCTCTTGTAAGAGGCTTCAGCGTAGAAAGAAGCTTCTCCAGCCCATCGGGAGTATGCGCATAATCACGTATCACCGTGTATTCCCCGTCATACAGCTTTTCAAGCCTGCCGCCTACGCCCTCTATCGTTTCAAGCGCCGCAAGGCACTTCCACAGTGGGAAGCCAAGACTGCTGCACAACGCCGCCGCTTGTATCGCATTGCTGACGTTATAAAGACCTGTCAGCGCAATTTTAACGGGATAGGTCTTTTGTGCCGCCTTGTCGGTAAGCAGAAATTCCGCGCCCGACGGGGTAAGCTTCACCTGCTCGGTATAAAGGTCAGCTTCGCCCGAAACGCTCGTTGTTATGCAAGGTATGCCGTTTTGGCGGCAGTATTCCATCGTACGAACGCCGTACTCGTCATCAATATTTATCACCGCGCGCTCGCACATATCAAACAGCGAACGCTTTGCGATGTAGTAATCCTCCATAGTATTGTGATAATCAAGATGATCCTGTGTAAGATTTATAAACGCGCCAGCAGCAAAGCTCTCCGCCGCGAAACGGTACTGCGCAAGCGCCTGAGAGCTTGCCTCGATAAAACAATATTTCGTGCCTATTTCCGCCATTTCGGCAAAAAGGCTGTATAATCTTCTCGGCTCGGGAGTTGTGGGAGGCCCTCCGTGGGCATATTCAAGTCCCTTTCCCGTATCAGTGCCTAGCGTTCCGATAACGCCGACCTGCTCGTTAAAGCTTCTCACTATTCCCGCGCACAGGTTAACTATCGTTGATTTTCCGTTTGTACCTGTTACCGCACAAAGATTTATCTTCTTTGTGGGACAGCCGAAGCTCCTCGAAAGCAGCTCGGGATACAGTCTGCGGGAGTTTTCAACGTTTATCTCTCGCGCTAGTCCCAGCTTTTGCTGCGTTACTACCGCAACAGCGCCTTTTTGAAGCATCTTTTCCGCGTGAGCATGACCATCGAAGCTTGCGCCCTTTATGCAGACGAACACAAACCCCTGCTGCATCTCTCGCGTGTCGGAGGTAACTCCCAGCACCTCTGTATCCGCCATTTCCGCGGAAATATCCGCAATGCCGCAAAAAAGCTCCGATAATGTCATTTTCTCACACCCTTTTAGTCGGAATAATCGTTCACTTGGAACGTTACCTCAATAACGCTGCCCTTGTAAAGCTCGGCTTCGGGCGACGACGACTGCGCCGTGGCAACTGCGTTGGAATTTTCCGCCGCGCCTCCCGATATCTTGATATTAAAGCCTGCGTTGGTTATCTCTTCGTTTGCTTCTTCAACCGTCATGCCTATAACATCGGGAACAACTGATTTTTCAAGCTCATAGCTTTCAGCGTCACCGAGATAAAGCACTACCGTGCTGCCCTTTGGTATACTTGACGCAGCGCGGGGTATCTGTGTTGTTACCTTTGCATTGGTGCTTGTATCACCCACGATGCGCACCTCAAAGCCCTGTGCAGTAAGCGCAGACTCGGCTCTCAGCGCCTCATATCCGAGAACATACGGAACAGCCGCGTCCATCTTTGCAAGCTCCTCCGCCGTGTAGGTCGGATATATTCCGAGGTGCGGCAAGCCCTCCTTGAATACCGCAGAAACTACAGGCGCTGCGACCGCAGAGCCGTAATACTGCGTACCCGTGGGAGTATCCGCCATAACGAGCATAACTATCTGCGGATCGTCCGCAGGAGCAAACGCCGCAAAGGACGGAACAAACGTCATCTTCGCGGCCTTGTCGCCTGCCGCTATCGCCGCGTTCTTCTCATCAATCTTCTCTGTAGTACCCGACTTTCCGCCGATACGGTAGCCGCTTATATAAGCGTTGCTGCCGCCGTTTGTTTCAACTACGTTCTCGAGTATCTCGCGCATCTGCGCGGAAGTTTCTTCAGAAATAACCTGACGCTTTATCTGCGGCTGTGCGGCCTGTACAACGTTTCCGTCGCTGTCCAGTATCTTGTCTACCACATAAGGAGTAACGAGATAGCCGCCGTTTACGACCGCACAGAATGCTGTCGCCATCTGAATCGGAGTTATTTTGTTGGTCTGTCCGAAAGAAGAGGACGCAAGCTCAACAGGGCCCATATTTTCCTCGGATATGTAAAGGCTTCGCGATTCACCGGGGAGATCTATGCCTGTCGGAACGGTAAAGCCAAACGCCTCAAAATAGTGGCTGAAGCGCTCAACGCCGAGAAGCTGTCCTATCGCTATAAACGACGGGTTGCAGGATTTTGTAACCGCGTTTTGCAGATCAAGCTCACCGTGGCCATAATCAAGATGGCAATTTATCCTCTGTCCGGCAACCTTTGCATAGCCCGGACAATTGAAAGTGGAATGTGTCGAAACTACCTCCTCTTCAAGCGCTGCCGCACACATGACCGTCTTGAATACCGAGCCGGGATAGTACAGCTCTGTGATCGCCTTGTTCTTCCACTGCTGCTCGCGGTATTTCGCCTCAAGCGCGTCAACCTCCTCCTGCGGAGCCTCGGTAGCGATAAACTCTTCAAGCTTCTGTAGATCATACGCGCTGTACAGCGTGGACGGATCGTTAAGATCGTAGCTCGGTGCTGTGGACATCGCAAGCACCGCGCCTGTATTGCAGTCCATGATGATACCGCACGCGCGGTTTACTACGCTGTGCTGAGATACGCACAGCTCCAGATTTTTCTCTAAATAGTGCTGAAGCACCTCGTCGATCGTCAGCACAAGATCATAGCCGTCTACTGCGGAATAATACGCGTCGCCCGTGTAAGCCATCTCGCGTCCGTAAGCGTCCTTAGCGTACACCGCCTTACCGTCAGTGCCGCTGAGATAGTCGTCATAGTAAGCCTCAAGGCCGTAAACGCCGTGACCCTCGTAATTTGTAAAGCCGATAACATTTGAAGCAAGCGACTCATTGGGATAATAGCGCTTGCTGGTCTCCTCCATGAAAACGCTGTCGCTGTCAATGCCGTTTTCGGCAAGGAACAGGTTTATCTCTGTAACCTCGGGCTTTTCAACCTTGCGCTTTACAACGTGATACTGCCTGTTGAGGTTTTCTGTAGCCTTCATCAGCGTGTCATAGTCAACATCAAGCACCTCTGAAAGCTTTTTGCAGATAAGCTTTGCGCGGTCGACATAGGGCGCGATAGTTTCTCCCTTTTCCTCAGCCGCCGCCTTATCTTTCTGATACTGCTTTTCGGCAAGCTCGTTTGCTTCCGCTATATCCTGCGGCGATATGACAACGTCCCACACTGTGGAGCTTTGCGCAAGCACCGTTCCGTTAGTATCAAGTATAGAGCCGCGGCTCGCCTTGATGGTAACGGAGGACATCTTCTGATCATTTGCGAGAACTCTCCACTTATCGCCGTCAAGCACGGAATACTTCAGCAGGAAAAATCCCACATATATCGACAAAGCGCACACTACCACCAGCACTATCACCTGCTTCGTGCTGGATTTCATGATGCGCTGCTTTTCGCCTTCTTTTTGGTCCCAGTCTTTAAGACCCTGCCATATTTTTGGTAATAAACTCATTATTCCTCCCAGAAAACCGCCGTTTTTTTCTGCCATAAAACGTCGAATAAGCACCTTTAAAAAACCAGAAAAGAGCAAAGCCGAATAATACCCCGACCTTGCTCCGTAATTTGGCTGTCGGCAGAGTAAAAGGGCTTGTTCACCCCTATATTAT
>JAZNTS010000162.1:0-9237 GCA_045591905.1 Oscillospiraceae bacterium
AATGCGTCAAACCATGGCAAAATAGAGTCAACACCATCGCATAGCTTGTCATGATATCCGCTATATTCCTGAGGAGGGACTAGCGTTTTTATTTTCAGGAGCATGCTTTCAGCATTCTGAGATATTGCGTGAAGTTCTTCATTGTCAAAGGGAGTTCCGTTTATCTCGTACTCATAAAGCGGCTGCGCGATATCCAACGCTGCCGCTGTATATGCAGTCACACATTCTTGCACCGCGTCAAAATACTCTTGCTTTGTAAGCGGCTTGCCACCTGCACAGCCGCCAACCAACAGTATCAGCAAAAACGAGATTGCCCACAAAGCTTTTTTCATAAACTTCCTCTTGAAAATTACTATTGAACGATTCCTGCCGCAGCTTCCATCGCCGCACTATAAGCGTCAACAAAGAGGTGAGTTTCCGCTTCGGAGTATTCCGTAAAGAATGCCTGAAGCTCTTCTACCTCCTGCGCACTCAGATCTAACTCGCCTAAGTCGTACTTGGACGCTTGTATCACGCTGTTAAGAAACTTTATTTCGTACTGAGCACCTTTGATCACCTGCTCATGATAATAAGCAAGCGATTCAGGCGGCTCAATAGCAATAATAGCCTCAAGCGTAGAAATGCACTTTTCTGCTGCTGCAAAAAAAGCATCGACATCTAGCTCCTGCACATCTACCGCATTATTAGAATTATTATTAGCCTCAAAAAATGCTTCCTGATCATTGAGTAGCTGATTATATTGGTTGTTCAGTTCATAGGCGTACATCTCGCGGAAAAAGAGATCGTCCTGAGCTGCTTCGACAGCAGATGAAGCTTTAGTTGTAGATGTTGTTGCCGAAGATGCTCCGCTATCTTCGCAGCCTGTGAGCATGAGCATAGCAACAAGCGCTGCTGCAAAAGCTCTGTATCTCATAGTGCTTTTCTCCTTAACAGCTTAATGCATATCAACCATTCAGCTTTACGATCCAACCCATTTCGTCAGCAAGCTTGCCGTACTGCATACCTGTCATGGTGTCATACAGCTTCTGAGAGATCTCACCGATCTTGTTACCGTTGATCTCCATAACCTTGTCGCCCCATTTTAGGTGACCTACGGGGGAGATAACTGCTGCTGTACCTGTGCCGAATACCTCCTGAAGCTTGCCTGCATCATAAGCGTCGGAGATCTCCTGAATAGAAATGCGGCGCTCGGATACCTTCATGCCCCACTTCTTGCAAAGCTCAAGAACGGACTTTCTTGTGATACCGGGGAGGATAGAGCCCTGAAGCTCGGGAGTAACCAGCTCGCCGTCGATAACGAACATGATGTTCATAGCGCCAACTTCCTCAATGTACTTACGCTCAACGCCGTCAAGCCACAGTACCTGAGAGTAGTTCTGCTTGTGAGCCTCGTCCTGACCTGCAAGAGAAGCAGCGTAGTTGCCGCCTGTCTTGGTGTAGCCCATACCGCCCTTTACTGCACGAACATAGTTTGTTTCAACATAGATGTCAACAGGGTTAAGACCTGTGCTGTAGTAAGCGCCGGAGGGGGAGAGGATTATCATAAACAGATACTTGTCGCCGGGGCGAACGCCGAGGAACGGGTCAACTGCGATGATAAAGGGACGGATATACAGCGAAGCACCGTCGTTATGGGGAACCCAGTCCTTGTCCACTTCAACAAGAGCGTGCAGAGCCTGCAGAGCGTCCTCAACGGGAAGCTCGGGGATAACAAGTCTTTCAGCGGACTGATTGAGGCGCTTGAAGTTCTCCTCGGGGCGGAAGAACTGGATATTTCCGTCGGGAGTTCTGTAAGCCTTCATGCCCTCGAAGATCTCCTGACCGTAGTGGAAAACCATAGCGGCAGGGGAGAGTGATATCTCACCGTAGGGAACTATTCTTGCATCGTGCCAGCCCATGCCTGTGTCATATTCCATGATGAACATATGGTCGGTGAACACCTTGCCGAAGCCGAGCTTGGATTCGTCTGTGGGCTTTGCCTTGGGGGTAGTTGTCTTTTCGATTCTGATATTCATGATCGTTTCCTTTCTTGTCCGCGAAAGCTTGATTTTTATATAGCTTTCTCAAAAACGGACATATCCTAATAATACATAATACATTATAGCACTATTCTTTGGAAAAGTAAAGAATTTTTTTGAATTTATGACTATTATCAGCCGTTTTATAGAAAAAAGGACGGAGAAAAGTCCGTCCTTTATAATTATTTCTTCACCACAGGTATCCACACTTCAAATTTCGCGTTTTGCGGGTCGGGGTTAAGATACACCTCGATGTCGGGAGCTTGTCCGTATTCATAGCCTGATGTGGGCAGCCATTCTGTAACGATGCGCTTTTCAAGCTCTTGTATAGAGGTGTTTGCGCCCTCGCCGCTGAATATTGCCCATTCTGCGGCAGGCACTGTGTATTCCTCAAAGCCCGTATTCTCTACTGTACTGGATACTGCGATAAAATACCGCCAATCCTCAGGGTCGCCGCAGGCACTGACACCAAGCAGACCCATAGGCGCGGAGTTCATAAGCGCCGCAAGCTTTCCTATAGTCCCGTCTGCCGCAGCTTCACCCCACATTTTCGGTACAACGGCGAAGTTGCTTTCGATGTCCTTTTCTAAAGGACGCGATATGCCGATAATTCTGAACGGTTCTTTCTTTTCAATGCGATAGGTCATTTCACACACTCCTGATATTGTAAGTTTAAAGCTTATCGGAGGAAATGCCCGTATTACTGCGCCCTCGTCCTTTATTTGCGAGGGTGCGATGGCGTGTATAGCCTTAAATGCTCTGTTAAAAGCAGTCGGAGAATCATAGCCGTATTTCAGCGCAACATCGATAACCTTGCTGTCACTGTTCATCAGGTCAACTGCCGCAAGCGACATTTTTCTTCTGCGGATATATTCCGACAGAGTTACTCCCGCCATATAAGTGAACATTCGCTGGAAATTATACGATGAACAGCAGGCGAGCTTTGCCGCTTCGTTAAGGTCGATATCCTTGCACAGGTTGTCTTCGATATATTTCACCGCGCTGTTAAGGCGTTCTATCCACTCCATTTGCGTTCTCTCCTTTCAATAAGCTTCTTCAAATATTATATATCAGTGTGTTAATATAGTCCTCTCTTTTTCTGTCCGAAAAAGAGAGGACTTAAATACCTATAGCCTGTTGAAAAATTTAAGCGCTGTCGTTTCAGTCTTTTTTCAGATAAAACGCAGTAACTGTGCGCTCCTCACCCGAGATATGGTCGAAGCCTTTCAGCACTATGCCGTCATGGCTCATAAGCTCGCCTGCGGAGACCTCGTCAAGAGTGCAGGAAAACACGCTTTCGCCCGAGCATACAATATGCAGCTTGTCGCCTATGATGTTTATAGCGCCGTCTGTGCCGAGGCGTATCTCCTTATATGTGTCGGGGTCGCGCATGGAGGCATACTGTATCCTTTTGTAGTTCAGAGCAAGTATGCTTTCAAGCGGCATACTGTCCTTGTGCTTTTTCTTTTTTCTTCCGAACATTACTGCTCCTTACTTTCCGAGCTGGAATTTGTAGAAATCCTCTGCGCTGTCCCTTATCTCCTTTTCGATATCGGTGCGCTCGGATATCTCCTTTAACAAAGCGATATATTCGTCTTTGTTTGCGCTGCCGTTTATGCAGCGGTTGAGCATCCATACCGTATGCATTGACGGTCTTTTCTTTAAGGAGTTTATCAGCAGCAGCTTGTATTCCTCGCCGAAGCCTTCCGCAAAATGAACCATAGCGCCGGGCATACCGAAATCTTCAAGAGGGTGACGCTCCATTATCTCCAGTATAGGGGTAACTGTTTCAATGCCTGCGCCGTTTTGCTTTATAAGCTCCATCTTCTCTTCCATATCATATTGGAAATAGTCTGTGCCTACAAGTTCCTCTATCTCATGCAAAAGCTGTGTTATCATAATTCCCTCCGTTTAGGCTCATCTGAACTGCGCCCAGTGTGCAAGCGTTATTGCTTCAAAGCCTTTCGGTGAAAGGATAGGCTTTGACAGGCGCTTTTTAGTTTCGTCGCTGAGCGTTTTGTTCTGCGCAAATTCCGCGCCTGCTGCGGTAACGTCTGAGAGATAGCCCTCGCGCTGACGCTTTGCGTTATCTGTGACGAAAAGCTCGCCCTCGGGGCAGAAAATAGCGGTGTACTTGCCTACGCCTGCGATAAGGTCATACTGCTTTACAAGCGCCTTGTACATATGTGCCGCGTCAACATAGCCGCAGGTCGATATAACTACAAGGCTTTTTTTGTGCATGGTTTCGTCACGCAGTTCATGGAATGACGCGTTTTCGTCCTCGACGATATTTCCAAGGTAGGGTAATGTCAGCGGCAAACAGCGGTCTGTCATGCATTTGAGCGGAGATGGCATACCGAAGAAATACAGCGGGAAGCTCTGCACTATAACATCGGCTTCGCGTATCTTTTCGTGAAGCTGCTGCATATCGTCCTTTATCACGCATTTTCCGGGGGTCTTGTCCCAACAGGAATAGCAGCCGAGGCAAGGCTTTATATCAAGCTTGTTCAGCGTGACATACTCGACCTCGGTGTTTTCGGGAAATCCTTTTATGAATGCGCGCGTGATGTTCATTGTGTTGCTGCGCTCGGGACGGGGGCTTGCGTTTATGACTAATACTTTCATAGCACCCTCCGTCATTCGCTGAAAATGCTGTAGTAATACTTCTTGCCGCAGGCGTGGATAACGCCTGTACGGTAGCCGTCAGCATGGAAATTTATATCGCGCAGGTCTGCAAAAACATCTCCGCCGCTGTGCTTTATGAAAGCCTCGCGCCGCGTCCAGATAGTGTAAAACAGATCTTCACTGCGCGTGGTGAGAAACTCGGTGTAGTCCTTTGCGGGCATGAATATCTCGGCAAGTGTAGCGTTTTTTTCGTCATCATAGCTTCGCACGCACTGGATATCGCAGCCGATCCTTGCTTCGTCGCCTATCATAAGGCAGCACATAACTCCGCCGTCCGAGTGCGAGATGCTGAAATCCACGTCAAACCTGTTGATAAGGCTGGGTCTGCCGTCACCGTTTCGGGAGATGACAAGCCCGCTTTTTTCAATTCCGTGCTTTGAAAGAAGATTATCCAGCAGCAGAAAGCCGCAGGCGCTTTCTGTGAATGTGCGCCCCGACTTTGAGATTATTCGGTTGAAATACTCCTCGCTCATGGGGGAGTAAAGCTCGCGTGCCTGTTCTATTCGCGGGCGCAGGTTGTCGCCGCCCGATGCAACGCAAGCGGAAAAATCAATTATCTTATCCATATACAGCGCTCTTATCCATTGTTGTAAACAGCATATTTCCCTTTGCCTTTGTAACTCCGTCTACCGAAATAACGGCGGAGAACTCATATAGTCCCGAAGACGCGAGAACTACCTTTACATCGATAGTGAGTGTATCGCCGGGGATAACAGGCTTTAAAAACTTAAAGTCCTTTACTTTCAGCAGAACATACAGCTTGTTCTCATCGCTTGCCGCGTCATCGGGTGCGATAACAAGGCTGCAAAGCTGTGCCGCGGACTCGATAACGAGTACGCCGGGCATTATCGGCGCGTCGGGGAAGTGACCGATAAAATAAGGCTCGTTCACCGATACGTTTTTGATGCCCTTTGCGGATACGTTAGGCTCTAATTCCAGCACGCGCTCTATCATCTGAAAGGGCGGGCGCTGCTTTATGCGCTGGTTTATTTCAAGCAGATTCATCATAAGCTTAATCCTCCGTCAAGAACGAGCACCTGTCCCGTCATATAGCCGAAGTTATCGGAGCAGAGCTGTGCGACAACGTTTGCAACGTCCTCTGCCTTGCCGTATTTGTGCATGGGGATAGCCTTGATGTATTCTTCCTTTTTCTCCTCGGGGATAGCGTCTATCATTTCGGTCTCGATAAAACCGGGGGCTACGGCGTTTACAAGGATATTGCGGGGAGCAAGCTCCTTTGCGAGCGTTGCTGTCATGGAGTTTACAGCGCCCTTTGTCGCGGAGTACACGCCCTGTCCCTCAACTGCAAGCACTGAGCTTACAGAGGACACGTTTACGATACGTCCGCCTGTTCTCATCATCTTGAGAGCCGCCTGCTGTGCGCAGTGGAAATATCCCTTGATGTTTATGTCAAGGCTTCTTGTGAGGGAATCCTCGTTTATCATCAGCAGATAAGCGTCGTCTACAACGCCTGCGTTGTTTACCAGCACGTCAAGCTGTCCAAAGGTCTTGTGTACCTCGCGGAACATATCCTGTACCTGCTTTAAGTCTGCGGTGTCAGCCTTTACCGCGATAGCCTTCTGACCGAGTGCCTCGATAGCGGCAACGACCTCCTGAGCCTTTGCCTCGTTGCTCACATAGTTTACTGCCACATCATAGCCGCACTCTGCAAGCTTTATTGCACAAGCCTTTCCGATACCACGGGAAGCGCCTGTTACGATTGCAACCTTAGCCAAATCTATAACCTCCTGTTGTTGTATTAGTAAAAAATACTTCTCGTTATATATTTGGCGGACTTATTCAGTCCGCCAAAACTATTTATCAAGCTTTTTTCAGTACGACCGCAGAGTAAGAACCGCCTACGCCTGCCGCAGCGGCAAGTATGTAGGTGTATTTGCAGTCTGCTTCGCCGAGAAGCTTAGCTGCATGAGCGACCTGCTTTGTTGCAGCGGCCGCTCTTGCTTCGCCGATATCGTTTCTCACATTGATGATAACAGGCTTATTTGCGAACAGCTCGCTGTAAACAGCTGCTTCCATATCGTCAAGCGCCTTGTTACCGTTTGCAAAGCCGCAGACAGCGTCGATATCGCCGACCGAGATACCTGCTTCTGCGCAAGCCTCTGTCACGGCGCGCTTCAGTGCGTCCTCAGAGCCGATAAGACTGCCGAACTCCACAGCCTTGTGGGTCATGGAAGTGCCGACTATCTCGCACAGCTTCTTTGCGCCGCGCTTATTCGCGCTCTCCTCGCTTTCGAGGATAAGCGATACAGAGCCCTCGCCGAGCGTGAAGCCCTTGTCGTCCTTTGCTGTATAGCCAAGCTTTTCGTAAAGCTCATAGGTAACATCGGTGTTTTCGTCTGTACCCGTTGCGACCATTATGGACTCCTCGCCGTTGTGGATAACATCGGCAGCATAGCAGATGCTCTGTATACCTGCCTGAATACCGTTTGCAACGGTAACGTTATAGCCTTTTATTCCCGCAAAAATGCTGAAATAGCCGCCTGCCGCATTGTATACGGTGTTGGGGAAGCTGAACGCACTGCCGTTTGCCGTGCCGTTTTCGATAACGGTCTTTTGGAAGTTCACTATCTCAGTGAGAGGGCCGTCGGCTGTGCCTATGATTATACCGATATCATTTTCGTTTGTTTCGTTAACTGTGATATTTGCGTCTGCAAGCGCTCTCATGCCCGAAATGAGCTGAAGCTGACTGAAGCGGTCAAGCTTGCGGTAGAACGCCATCTTGATGCCGTGCTCCTTGTAGTCATCGGAGGTTATATCGGCACGCATACCCTTGCCGTCCTCTGTTTCGGCAGTGCCGCAAAGCTCGCCTATACCTGTGATATAGATGTGCTGCTTATTGGTGCTGTCGGGAATGTCGTGCTCGTTCTTTGCAAACACGATGCTCGCGTTATTGCCGCCGAATGCAAAGGAGTTGGAAACAGCGTAGTTGACTTTCTTTTCGCGCTTTGTGTTGGCAATAAAGTCGATATCGCCCGCTTTTTCTTTAAGCGTGTCAAGATGCTCGTCCGCATAGCCGATAGTGGGCGGGAGAGTATCCTCGCACACTGCCTTTACGGTCAGCACTGCTTCGATAGAGCCTGCCGCACCGAGACAGTGACCTGTCATGGACTTTGTGGAGCTTACCGAAACGTGGTCATTTCCGTCGAAAAGTGTATGCAGAGAGAGGAACTCGGCCTCGTCGTTCTTTGCTGTGCCTGTGCCGTGAGCGTTTATGTAGTCGATATCCGTGAAGCTAAGACCGCTGTTCTTTACAGCGCGCTTTATAGCAGACATCTGACCCTCGCCGTCGGGGCGGGGAGCTGTGATGTGGTGAGCGTCGGAGCTTACGCCGCTGCCCAGTATCTCACAATAGATCTTAGCGCCGCGCTTTACGGCGTGCTCATAGCTTTCAACGATAAGTATACCTGCGCCCTCGCCGAGGGTGATACCGTTGCTCTGATTAAAGGGAGAGCAAGGGCCTGCCGCAAGCGCGTGGAGCGCATGGAAGCCTGCAAAAGCGAGCGAAGTGAAGCTGTCGGAGCCGCCTGCAACAAAAGCGTCAGCCTTACCCGAGCGAATAAGGTCACAAGCGTATGCAAGGCTCATCGTGCCAGCCGCACAAGCGTTCACGATGTTTGCGGTTGCGCCGTTAAGTCCGAAATGCATAGCCACGTTGTTTGCGATAGCCGCAGCGGGCATTTTAAGGATATCGGACGCCTTTTCGCAGCCGTTTTTCTTATCGGTGTAGTATACATCAATGCTTGCAGCGCCGCCAACGCAGTTTCCGACGATAACACCGATGCGCTTGTCGTCGAAGCTGTCCTTGGTGTAGCCTGCGTCTGCAAGTGCCTCGCCTGCCGCCTTTATGCAAAGCAGCGAAGCGCGGTCATAGTCCTCGTGGGAAAGCTCGCCGTTGGGTGCAGAGACCTCTGCGCCCATGTTAGCGTAGCATTCCGAAGCGTCAACGGACTTTACCTCGCGTATACCTGTAACGCCGTTTACCGCAGCGCTCCAGCACTGCTCGGTATTCTCACCGAGTGCGCAGATAAGTCCGAGACCAGTTACAACACATCTTCTGGAGTTTGCCATATTATGCACCCATATTTGCCTCAACGTAAGCTGTGAGGCTCTCGATGGTCTGGAAATGCTCTCTTGCAGCACCTGTCATCTGAACGCCGAACAGGCTGTCGATGCCTGCAATTATCTCAATGGAGTCGATGGAGTCAAGACCGATGTCATCACCAAACAGCTCAGATGTAAACTCCAGCTCGTCTGCGGGGATTCTAAGGTTTTCAACCAGCATTGCCTTGATCTTTTCTGCGATTTCGATGTTCATAATAAATACCTCTTTCTTTTTGGAACTCTAAAAATCGGTCAATAAACGGATTTTTAGAGAACATTATATATTTCTGCGGGTCTGCCCGCTGTTTTACTTAGTTTGTGACAGCTTCCTTTTCGGGAGCGGTGAAATTATCGTCGTCGTATACCTTGAGCTTGCCGTACTGCGTTTCGAGAACTCCATACAGACGTCTTA
>JAZNTS010000163.1:0-8278 GCA_045591905.1 Oscillospiraceae bacterium
TCTGTGAATACCTTCTTTGTGAGAGTATCCATACCAAGCTCGATGGTGCGAACAGCCTTCATCATGTCTGCCTCAAATGTGGGAGCAATTGCCATGATCTCGCCTGTTGCCTTCATCTGAGTACCAAGCGTTTTCTTAGCGTATACAAACTTATCAAAAGGCCACTTCGGGAACTTTACTACCATGTAGTCGATAGTAGGCTCGAAGCAGGCGTATGTGTTGCCTGTAACCTGATTTACGATCTCGTCAAGAGTATAGCCGATAGCGATCTTTGTAGCAACCTTTGCGATAGGATAGCCTGTCGCCTTGGAAGCAAGCGCAGAGGAACGAGAAACTCTGGGGTTTACCTCGATAACTGCGTATTCAAAGCTGTCGGGCTTCAGTGCGAACTGACAGTTACAGCCGCCCTCAACACCGAGCGCCTGTACGATGTTCAGCGCAGCGGAGCGCAGCATATTATACTCAATGGGAGTAAGTGTTACAGCGGGAGCAACTACGATACTGTCGCCTGTATGAACGCCAACAGGATCCATATTCTCCATAGAGCAAACAGTGATGGTGTTGTTCTTGCTGTCGCGGATAACCTCAAACTCGATCTCTTTCCAGCCCGAAATACACTTTTCAACAAGTATCTGAGTAATGGGAGAAAGGCGCAGACCGTTTGTTGCGATCTCATGCAGCTCATCGGGAGTGTATGCGATACCGCCGCCTGTGCCGCCCAGTGTAAACGCAGGACGCACAATAACGGGATAATTAATAACGGTAGCGAACTCCATAGCGTCCTCAACGGTCTCAACGACCTTTGAGGGGATACAAGGCTGGTTTATCTCCTCCATAGTATCCTTGAACGCCTGTCTGTCCTCTGCCTTATGGATAGTTTCGGGAACAGCGCCGAGCAGCTTTACATCGTGGCTCGCAAGGAAGCCCTCCTCTGCAAGCTGCATAGACAGTGTAAGACCTGTCTGACCGCCGAGTGTGGACAGCACGCTGTCGGGCTTTTCTATCTCGATGATGCGCTTTACAACATCAAGAGTAAGCGGCTCGATGTAGATCTTATCAGCCATGTGCTTATCTGTCATGATGGTCGCGGGGTTTGAGTTGATAAGAACTACCTCAAGACCCTCCTGCTTCAGCGCGCGGCAAGCCTGTGTGCCCGCATAGTCGAACTCGGCAGCCTGTCCGATAACGATAGGACCCGAGCCAATAACCAGAACCTTCTTTATATCACTTCTTAACGGCATATTACTTATTCTCCTCCATCATCTTAATAAAACGGTCGTACAGATAGCCCGAGTCGTGGGGGCTTCCTGAGGTGTCGGGACGGAACTGTGTGGAGAACGCAGGGATATTGCTGTATTTCAGTCCCTCGCAGATACCGTCGTTGCCGTTTACGTGAGTTACCTCAGCAACACCTGCGGGTACGCTGTCCTTGTCAACAGCAAAGCCTGTGTTCTGTGCTGTGATGTAGGTCTTGCCGTTCTCAAAATTCTTAACAGGCTGGCTTGCACCGCGATGACCGTACTTCAGCTTGTAGGTCTTGATGCCGTTTGCAAGCGCAAGCACCTGATGTCCGAGGCATATACCGTAAATAGGAAGCTTCTTCTCGCAAAGTGCCTTTATAGCAGCGATAGCCTCAACCGCTTCAGCAGGGTCTGCAGGGCCGTCGGATACGATAACGCCATCGGGATCAACGCCGAGGATATCATCAGCAGTTGCGTTGTAGGGCATTACTGTCACATTGCAGCCTCTTTCGAGAAGTGCGTTCTTTATAGCATTGGTCATACCGAGGTCAATAACAGCAACGTTGTATTTGCCGTTTTCAGCGGTAAATGTCTGCTTTTCCTTAACGCTTACCTTTGCCGCCGCTCTTTCAGCCTTGAACTCGTTTATCTCTTTCAGCAGAGTTTCCTTGTCATAGTCTCCGCAAACTATCGCGCCGTTCATAACGCCCTTTTCGCGAATAACTCTTGTCAGTGAGCGTGTATCAATATCGCAAAGACCTACTGTTCCGTTCTTAACAAGATAGCTCTCAAGGTCGCCCTCACAGCGGAAGTTAGAGGGGGTTTCGCAGCATTCGCGTACGATATAGCCTGTGGGAGTGTTGCTTGCGGAATAACCGTCCTCACTGTTCACGCCGTAGTTACCTATCAGCGGGAAAGTCTGAACAACTATCTGACCGCAGTAAGCGGGGTCTGTCAGAGTTTCCTGATAGCCTACCATCGAAGTGGTGAACACTACCTCGCCGATGACCTTACCCTCTGCGCCTAAGGAGCGGCCTTCAAAAACCGTGCCGTCCGCAAGAACAAGGCTTGCCTTTTTGTTGTTTTCAAAGTACATATTTAGCCTCCGATTCTTTTGTTTGTATTATTTATTAAGAGTTATCTTTCCAACGAAGCTCATGATGTCATCTCTCATGCGGATAGCCTCTCTGCGTGCTGCCCCTGCATAGTCGTGCTCGTCGCACTTTTCTTTCTGATATGCGCACATGATGCCTCTGGAGCTGTTTACGATACCGCCGAGACCGTTCTTGTCAAATGCTGCCGCGATATCCTTTGCGCCTGCACCCTGAGCACCGTAGCCGGGGATAAGGAAGAATGTTGTGGGAAGCGCTTCTCTGAGATATACGATCTGCTCGGGATAGGTCGCGCCTACTACCGCGCCAACGCCGCTGTAGCCGTACTTACCGGGAAGCTCCTTGCCCCAGCCCTCGCACATATGACCCATTACCTCATAAACGGGCATATTCTCGATCTTTCTGTCCTGAAGCTCGCCCGAGGAGGGATTGGAGGTCTTTGCAAGAACGAAGATACCCTTGTCGTTCTCGCGGCAGATGTCAAGCAGGGGCTTGATACCGTCAGAGCCGAGGTAGCCGTTTACTGTCAGCGCGTCGCCGATGAAAGGCTCGTACTCCTTGCTGCCTACCTTGACCTTGCCGAGGTGAGCTGTAGCGTAAGCCTCCATAGTTGTGCCGATGTCGTTTCTCTTACCGTCTGTGATAACGAACATACCCTTTTCACGGGCATATTCCTGTGTCTTCTGCAGAGCCTTCATGCCTGCGGGGCCGTACATCTCGTAATAAGCAGCCTGAGGCTTTACAGCGGGAACGATATCGCACAGCGCATCGATAAGTCCCTTGTTGTATTCAAGCAGAGCCTTTGCAGCACCCTTCAAAGTCTCACCGTACTTTTCAAAGCACTTTGCTCTAATGTATTCGGGAACATAATCAAGCTTGGGGTCAAGACCTGCAACCGTAGGGTTCTGCGTCCTCTCAATGTTTTCAATAAGCCTGTCAAATGACATAGTCTTTTTCCTCTCTTTCATTTATGTTAAATTAATTATTTACCTTACTTATCCTCGTATACGACCTCGCCGTCAACTATCGTATACTTAACTCTGCCCTTAAGCACCTTGCCCTTGAAGCAGGTGTTCTTGGACTTTGAGTGCAGCTTTTCGGGAACGACCTTCCACTCCTCGTTGGGGTCGAATATGCAGATATCCGCAACATCGCCCGCCTGAAGCGAACCGCCCGGAAGCGCAAGTATCTTTCTCGGATTTACGCACATCATCGCAACAATCCTAGACAGCTTCACCTTGCCTGTGTGATACAGTGCAGTGAGCGTTGCCGCAAGGGAGGTCTCCAGTCCCACAACGCCGTTAGGCGCTTTCAGGAAATCCGCCTTTTCCTCTGCGGAATGAGGCGCATGGTCGGTAACGATACAGTCGATAGTGCCGTCGCAGATACCCTCTGTAATGGCTCTTACATCGTCCATCGTTCTCAGCGGAGGGTTCATTCTGTAGTCTGCGTCGCGTGTGCGAAGCTTTTCGTCTGTCAGCATGAAGTAATGCGGACAGGTCTCACAGGTTACCATAGTGCCGTAGCGCGAAGCCACGCGTATATTTGACATACTCTGTATAGTGGAAACGTGAGCAATGTGTATCGGCATTTCAAGGTCGGTCGCAAGCGTTATCTCACGGGAGGTTATAATATCCTCGCTCAGACGGTGCATTCCGGGAACTCCCAACTCCTTTGAAACCTTGCCGCTATTCATAATGCCGCCGTCAATGATATCAAGATCCTCACAGTGGGAAATTACTTTAAGTCCAGCATAATGAGCCTTTACCATCGCTCTCGCCATTAGCTTTGCGTTCTTGACGGGTCTGCCGTCGTCGGAAACCGCAACACAGCCTGCCTTGCGAAGCTCCTCGAAGTCGCACAGCTCCTCGCCCTTAAGCCCCTTTGTAATGCAGCCAACGGGGTAGATCTTTGTTTTGGACTGCTTTGCCTTTTCAACGATATATTTAACCGTTTCTGCGTTATCAACAGCGGGTGTTGTGTTCGGCATACACGCAACCGCGGTAACTCCGCCTGCAACGGCAGCCTCGCCGCCTGTGATGATATCCTCCTTGTGAGTCTGACCGGGATCACGGAAATGAACGTGCATATCGCAAATTCCGGGAATAACAGTCAGTCCCTTGCAGTCGATAGTGCGATCAGCCTTTGAGCAGCTCAATCTCTTGCCGATCTTGAGTATCTCGCCGTCCTTTATGACGATATCAGCCTTGCCCTCGAAATTGTTGGCGCTGTCCACAACATAGCCGTTTTTCAGAAATAAAACCATCTCGCCCTCCACTTTATCTGCTGTCCGTTGTTCAAAATTCTAACCCTATCAATCCGAACTTCCGTAGATGACTACCTTATCGCAGCCGTCAAGCTCGTTCACCATAACCTTAACTATCTCCTCGCGCGAGGTCGGAAGATTTTTTCCGATATAATCAGCCCTTATCGGAAGCTCGCGGTGTCCCCTGTCGATGAGAGCCGCAAGCTGAATCAGCGTGGGTCTGCCGCGCGACATCAACGCGTCTATCGCCGCACGCGCCGAGCGCCCTGTGAAGATAACGTCATCAACGATTATGACACGCTTGTCCTTTATGTCAAAATCTATCCTGCTGTTATCGGAAACGCCCTGCTTCGGCTTGTCGTCACGAAACGGAGTGATATCAAGCAACCCAACGGGAACATCGCTGCCCTCGACCTCTGCGATCTTTGCTGCGATACGCTTTGCGAGCACCGCTCCGCGCGAAAAAAGCCCGATCAGACAAAGACCCTCAGTGCCCTTATTTCGTTCAAGGATCTCAAACGAAATACGGGTAACAGCCCTTTTGATCGCGCTTTCGTCAAGTATTTCGGCTTTTACGGAAAGACCTTTGATGCAGCACATGATGCTCTCACTCCCTTTCTTATCTTCAAACACAAAAAAGCCTGTCACTAAGAGCGACAGGCTTTGATATCGTTTGAGTGGTGCGGATATAGCTATAGCTAGCCCGCGCAGACAAAACCATCATAACCTTGCCGACCTCTCAGTGCCGCCTTAAAGGTGCTGATCTTTTTACTGAAAATATTATACCTCATTTTAGTTATTTTGTCAATAGGAAATATGACCTAAACAAAAATTTTTCGAGCCGAAAGCACCAGATTTTTACTTTTCTGCAAGTTCCTCTCCACTGCTCGTCCGAAACAGCGAAAGTCCCTGTATTGCAGCAGCATGAAGCTGTTCATGACAGGCGCGTTCCTGCGCGTAAGACAGCGGCTTCCCCGCTCTGCTGCGATAGTCTGCAGATATAGACGGAGCGCCGTCCTCCCAGTCCACATCAATGTGATACGCCTCACAGGAGTATTCTCCGCTGTCGTCTGTGATATTCAGCACCACGCTGTCAGCAAGTCCGCTAAGCAGCATATAGCCCGCTGTCTGCCCTAAATCTGCGCTCCGAGTGAGCTTTCCTCCGCTTATCAGCCTTGCGCCGTTAAGCGCTGCTGTCCTGCCGTCATCGGAGCTTGTCATTCCGCTGCCGTTTATCGCCTGTGCAAAGCTTGGTATCAGCGTATCTCTGCCGCCCGCCGAATCAGACAGGATATCAAGCACCGTGGTCATTGGCGATACACCAGAAAGAAACGCGTTCTTAATCATATCGACAGGCTTTTCGGCGGCGGTTATTCCCTCAGTGAATTGCAGATCTGTAAGCAGCGAAGCGCTTTCCGCGAAGCACACCGGCATATTAAGGCTACACCTCATATCGTGGTGAAGCATCGTCATTACCGAAATAATATCCGTTTCCTCAAAACCGCTTCCAAGCACAAGCAGCTTCGCTTCGCTCATATAGATCTCCTTGCCGTCAATCAGTGAAAGCTCCTTTACAGCTTCACCGAGCGTTTTGCCGCTGCCTGTGACCTTTATTACATTAGATTGAGTTACGTCAAGCTCGCCGCCGCTTCCGCCCGCGCTGAAAAGCAGTGCGCTAAGCGTATATTCCCCATCTTTGCAGTCTACCGCCGCAAGCTGAATTATTGCCCTGTCGCCTATCTCGGTCGTATCCGCACAGCCACAGCAGCACAGCATTATTCCCGCTATGATGATAAGCTTTTTCATATCCCGCTCCTTTCAACGGCTTCCTTGCCGTTCATGACAGAGTTCACCGCCGCTGTTACCGAGAACAGCAGCAGCCCTGCTCTGAACGCCGCACCGAGCGTCCACACTGCCGCCGCAAAGCCGTCAAGACGCTTGAAGAACGCAATATCCGCAAGCTCTGCCGCAGCGGTAAAGGGATACTCCGCGATACCGTAAAACTCGCCCAGCACCGACATTCCGAACAATTCCACAAGCAGCAACGCCGCAGTTGAAGCTAACGCAAACACAAGCGCCGTTCCTCCGCCGCCTTTTTTCACATAAGGCAGCAGCGCCGCAAAAATGAGATACTCTCCGCCGCGCAAAAGCTGCTCCAAAACCTGATAGATAAAGCTCTCCGACATCTCCGCGCCGCCGATATCGCGCAGCTTCATATGCGGAATATCCGCAAGGATCACCGTCACAGTGACCAGCCCCGCCGCAACAAGAAACAACACGCCTGCGCGCGACAGTGCCTCCGCGCCCTTTATCGCCATATATATCGCAAGCAGCGCAATAATTATCGCAGTAACCGCTGCCGACATTCCCGTAATTATCGAGCGCTGCGCAAATTCCGCGCTGATAAGAACTGTTCTCGCCGCAAGAAACGCCGCGGCAAACGCTCCCGTAAGCCCCAAAAGCGTTCCTAACAGGCGGTTTTTTCTGACCGCCGCGCCGTAGATATCCCTACCCTTTGAGGAATATATGATAACAGGCAGCGCAACGACCAGCCTTATCGCCTCCGCAACAAGCACCGAAGCCATGCCTTCAAAGCCAAAGCCGCCCGTCTGCGGAAACGCTATCTCAGACGACAGCCGCGACAGAAGCATAATACAAAAAAGCTGATACTTACTTATCATGTTACCCCTTTATTCTGCACCGTTAAGCCCTTGCACCGTCATGTCGCCGTCAGCCATGCGCTTCCAGCCTGCGCGCACAAGCATATCTCTGCCCGCGCGAGGAGTAAACGGCGATATCGGCGCCATATACGGCGTTCCAAACGTATTCAGCGAGCACATCTTCACTACCACTGCACCTACCGCCACGGCAAGCCCGAAAAGTCCGAAAACGCCGCCCGCGATGATATACAAAAAACGCAATATGACCGTTCTCTCATACATAGCGGGAACAACAAAGCTGCAAAGTCCCGAAAGCGCCACAACAAGCACCATCGGCGCTCCCACAAGACCCGCGTTCACTGTGATATCCCCGATAACAAGACCGCCTACAACGCCGATCGCATGACCTATAGGCCTCGGCAGACGTATACCTGCCTCGCGCAGTATCTCATACATAAAGTGTATAAACAGACACTCCAGCATAAGCGAAAACGGCGCTGTCTGCTCTGCCGCGGCCAGATTCAGTATCAGCGCAGACGGCAGCAGCTCTGGACTGAACGAGGCTATCGCAACATAAGCTCCGGGCAAAAACAGTGTTATGAAATACGCGGCAAGCCGCACAAGCCTTATAAAAACGGTGTAAAACGGCTTTTGGGTATAGTCGTCAAGCGTCTGAAAGCTCTCTATGAAAAGATACGGCACGACAAGCGCGAACGGAGTTCCGTCCACAAGTATGCCGACCCTGCCCTCGTAAAGCTTCGCTGCAAAGCTGTCGGGGCGCTCGCACGTACCGCACTCCGAAAAGAACCAGCCGCCGTCACCCTCAAGATACGGCTGGATATAGCCACTTTCAAGGATAGTGTTCAGCTTAACGCTCCGCAAGCGCTTTTTCACATTTTCAAGAAGCTTCGGCGACACCTTGTCGCTGATGTAGCACAGGCAGATATCGGTATTGCTGCGCTCGCCAAGCTGCGACATCTCGAAAACGAGCGTAGGCGA
>JAZNTS010000164.1:0-8664 GCA_045591905.1 Oscillospiraceae bacterium
TTTAGTTCCCGACTGCATGGGCTTTGCGCTTGCCGAAACTATATTTGATGGAGAATATTACAGCTCTGATTATACATATGTAAATGTGTATATTAACGGCAGAGGCGTTGGACTTTACCTGTTATGCGAGCAAAACCAGGCGGTCGAGGGCAGGGTAGAGGTCTACGAGCCTAAGGAAGACGAGCTTCAGACCGATATCGGCTATTTCCTTGAAATGGATAACTACGCAAGTGAGGACGAAGCGCCGTTTTTTACGCTGGATTATGACGGTATAGAATTTACTGATTATGTTGGAACGACAAAGGCTTTCGTTCCCGATGATTTTTCGATAAAGAGCGATATCACTTGTGACGAACAGCGTCAGTTCATAGAAAAATATCTCGGCGGTGTTTTTCGCATTATGTATGAGGCGGTTGAAAACAACAAGCCGATGATGTTCGACAAGGATTATAACGTCGTGTCTGCTGAGGGCGTATATCCTACAGCAAAGGAAGCTGTTGAGGCTGTCATTGACCTTGATTCAATGGTAAACACCATGATCTTGCAGGAGCTTGTGCACAACTACGACGTAGGCGCGGGAAGCTTCTTTATGGCGGTTGACTTTTCCGAGGAGAGCAAGTATAAGCGGCTTACATTCCTTGCGCCGTGGGATTTTAACTGGGCATACAGCGAGGAAACTCATGGCAGATACTACGCAGGCGCCTTTCAGACACCCGTGCATGATATGTATGAGCGCTCCAATGTTTGGCTGACAGTTATCATGAAAGCTGATTGGTTCAGGGATATGCTCAAAGAGAAATGGAAAGAGCTTGACAACGGCACTGCGCTTGCAAAGACAACCGCTAAAGTTCTAAAGATAGCTCAGTCGCTTGAAAATGACCTCGGTGACGAGAGTTGGCGCATTGATTCGGCAAAGGGTATCGTTTCCTTTGTGAGAGGCAGGATACGGTGGCTCAAAGGTGAGTGGGAATAACATAATAGCTCCGAGAAGCATCTCGGAGCTTTTTTACGTCATATGTTTTCGTCTATCCAATCGGCTCTGTCGTTGAGAAAATCCTTAAGATACTCAAGTTGAAGCTCATAGGTGTTCGCCTTGTAATTGCTCCATGAGGAGTAGCCCGCCTTGATGTCCCAGATATCCCACACCTGAAAATTCTCAACCTGCGAGGGATATATCTTTTCGCCGTAGTAGTCGATACAATCCATAGCGGTCTGTAAAAGCTCGTCACGAACCTCAAACCATCTTTCTCTGAGCCTTGCTCTGAAGCTTTCGTTCTTCATGAGGTAGTTACCCCACGAAGCCTGAACATAAGCGTCCTCGTCATAAGAGCCGATAATAGTCCAGCTATCGTAGTGAGAATTGTCCACTACAAGATTTCCGAATGCAAGGTCGTAATCCCATATCGGCCCCATCTTCAGCAATCCGCCAACATCTTTTGTCAGAAAACAGCTTCTTCTGAAAGCGCTGTCAGTGTTGTTTGTAAGCTCCTGAATGATTATCCAGTCGCAAAAGCTGTCGATGTCGATGTATTCCTCAAGTCCCTCTTTTGCAACGATAGCGTCATCGGCTTTTTGTACCCATGACATTATGTGCTCCTTTTGCTCGTCGGTTATATCTTCGGGGCTGGGGTAGTTGAATGTGATAAAATTCAGCAGATCGGAGTCAGCATGGAAATAGTCTACGCCGTTAGTAGTGTAGTCGCTGTCAGCACCGCCGACCTCAAGCAGATAACCGCATTCGGCGGATTCCTCGGATTGCTCGGTGATATTCACGCGGTTTTTGCCTGTTTCCATATGCTCGCCTATGGAATAAACACCCTGATATTCGCCGTTTATAAACAGATCAACGGGGTACTGCGTGGGAACCCAATCAAAATTATCCAACACCTTACCCATAGTGTAAGCAAGCGTACATCTCATTAGTGATTTGTCGGCGTAATTTGCAAGCAGTATCCAATCTTTGTTTGCAGGGAGACCGAGCACCTCGGCTTTTTCGTCAAGCTTTATCTTGTACGGCTTTTTGTCCCACTTCCATGTTGAGTTGCCTCTGCCTCTGATAGTGCCGCTTACAGAAGCAAGCCCACTGCTGTATTCAGGAGCATTCGTGCAGTCGATGGAGATCGTCATTTCGGTTGTTTTATTGCGTTTTATATCGTCAACGTCCTTGCCGTCAGAAAGTGTGATATTAATTATGGGCAGCAGACCGTGCGTCTGCTCGGTGATGACCGTGTATTCCTTAGTCTGTCCGTTAATGTCTTCGACAACAAAGGTCTGTTTATCGTTAAGATCAAGCTTTGCTGTGGTTTCACTGTCGCCGAAGATACAAGTTCCGTTTTCGGCCTGCGCGGTTACATTGGTGTAACGCAGCTGATAAGGGGAAGCATATGATGCATTGTAGGTTGCGTCACAATAAACGGTGCAGTTTTCTTCATCGATCTCGTATTTGAGCGTTGTACCGTTGGGAGTTGTTGCGACAAACGAAAGAAGCTCACCGCAGTATTCCATTTCGATAACAGGCGGCTCCTCGGTTTCAGGTGCTGTAGTGGTGGTTTCCGAGGTCGTTGCTGGTGTCGTGGTCGTTACGGCGGTGGAAGCGCTTGTTGAAGCAGCGGTCTGCGTAGTCGAAGCTGTTGTCGTTTCGGCTTTTGATACGGTATCAACGCTTGATGTGCTGTTATCACCCCTGCAAGCGCTGAAAGCTAAAAGCGCTGTAACTAAGGCTGCGATAGTTGATATAGTCTTTTTTGTCATTGTAAGCCTCTAATGTAATAAGTAATATTCAAATATGATTTTAGCATATAAGCATTGATTTGTCAAATTTTACTCATATAGTTAACTCTGTGTGTCAAATTGCTATTGCTTTTTTTCTCTGGGTATGCTAATATTTTAGTATAATCTAGATATAGAGAGGTCACCCTATGACAAAAAAGTTTATTAATATCATTTGTGCCGCTATAATGCTTATTTCGGCGGTTGGCTGCAGCGAAGATGATAAGCAGATTTCAACCGAAAGCTCTGATTTATCCTCGACTGTATCGGAGGTTACTGATACGGCGACTTCACAAAGTTCTGTGTCATCTGATGTTGAGGAAACGCCAAGCTCTGAAGCATCGGCGACCGAAGCTTCTACCCAGCCGATAGAAAGCAGTGAGCCCCTGCCTCAGGAAACGACAGCTTCTTCTGCAACGACATTGGCAACAGAGGCTACAACAGCGGCAACTACTACAGCTAAAACTACAGCTTCTACCGCAAACTCCACAACTGCTAAAACAACTGCTGTGACTACCGAAAAGACCACTGTTGTCACAACGGCAAAAACTACTACTTCGGCTACTACAGTTGCTACAATTACCACACCTGCTACTACCGCAAAGGTTGATGAGCCTGTTATTTCCGAGGAGGACGATATTTCCGACCTCACAACGATGGAGATCGTCCGTGATATGGGTGTTGGAATCAATCTCGGAAATACTTATGAGTCTTTTGGAGATTGGCTGATACAGTGGGGCGACGGTACTGTCGAGTCTTATGAGACCGCATGGGGCAGTCCTGTTATCACTGAAAAAATGATAAAGGGATATGCTGACGCGGGCTTTGGTGTACTTAGAGTGCCCGTTGCGTGGTCTAATCTCATGGGCGACAATTATACTGTCAGCGCTGAATATATTGACGCTGTAAAAGAGGTCGTTGACTGGGCGCTGAAATATGATATGTATGTTATCATCAATCTGCATTATGATAGCGGTTGGCTGGAGAATTTCCCGACAGACAAGAAGAACTGCATGAAAAAGTACAAGCGTATTTGGGAACAGGTGAGCGACGCTTTCAAAGACTACGACGAAAAGCTGATGTTCGAATCACAGAACGAAGAGCTTGGTTGGTTTTCAGTATGGGATTATTACAGCGGCACGAAAGGAAAGGCAGAATCCTATGCCCTTGTGAATGAAGTCAATCAGACCTTTGTTGACATAATTCGCTCCTCGGGCGGTAAAAACGATACGCGTCATCTGCTTATTTCCGGTTATAATACCGATATTGACCGCACCTGCGACAGCCTGTTTGAAATGCCCGATGATCCTGCGGACAGATGTGCCGTATCGGTTCATTATTATACACCATATCCATTTACCCTTATGGAAAAGGACGAGGTTTGGGCAAAGGTGCGTTCTACATGGGGAACAGCGGCGGATATGCAGGAGCTTGAATATTATATGGACAAGGTCAAGACTGCCTTTGTTGACAAAGGCGTTCCTGTGATCATAGGCGAATACGGCTGCATGACTCAGAATAGAGATCCGGCATCGGTACGTCTGTTCCTGTCCTCTGTATGCGAAGAGGCTTACACGCGCGGAATGTGCCCCGTTCTGTGGAGTATAACAGATGGGCATTACGACCGAGACACCTGTAAGATCATAGATCCCCAGCTCGCAGAATTTTATAGGAATATAGTTGATTAATTAAGGAGAAAACAAATATGGATAATTTCAGCTTTTACAGCCCCACGGAATTTGTTTTCGGTAAGGACACCGAAAATATCTGCGGCAAATATGTGAAGAAATACGGCGGAAGCCGAGTGCTGATACATTACGGCTCAGGCTCTGCGGTGAGATCGGGACTTATTGAAAGGGTAGAGTGCTCGCTTTCCGAGTGTGGTATCAGCTATGTGTCACTAGGCGGTGTAAAGCCAAATCCGCGAGATACTCTTGTTTATGAGGGAATTGAGCTGTGCCGCAAGGAAAATGTGGACTTCATTTTGTCTGTTGGAGGCGGATCTTGCATAGATTCCGCCAAAGCAATTGCTCTAGGTGTGCCTTATGACGGAGATTTCTGGGACTTTTACGGAACAGGCAAGCCCGTTGAAAAAGCGCTCCCTGTCGGAACGGTGTTGACTATTGCCGCCGCGGGAAGCGAAGGCTCGGGCGCTTCTGTTGTTACGAAGGAGGAGGTAATGCTGAAGCGTTCCACAGGTTCCGACTTGTTAAGACCGCGCTTTTCTGTCTTAAATCCCGAACTTACCTGTACACTTCCCGCATACCAGACAGCTTGTGGCGCAACTGACATTATGGCTCATGTGTTTGAGCGCTATTTTACCAACACAAAGGAAGTGGAGATAACCGACAGGCTTTGTGAAGCGGTACTGCTTACAATGATAAAGGAAACTCCTATAGCAATCAAGCAGCCCGATAACTATGACGCGCGTGCAAACATCATGTGGGCGGGTACGGTAGCGCACAACGATATAGTCGGCGTTGGAAGAAGTCAGGACTGGAACAGCCACGGCATTGAGCATGAGCTGTCGGGTCTGTACGACTGCGCACATGGAGCGGGTCTTGCAGTGATAATGCCCGCTTGGATGGAGTTTGTTTACAAGCACGATGTAATGAGATTTGCGCAGATGGCTGTGCGTATCTGGGGCTGCGAGATGGATTTCCATGCTCCCGAGCGCACGGCAATGCAGGGTATTTCTTGCTTCAGACGCTTCCTGCATGAGATAGGAATGCCGATAAACTTTGCAGAGCTTGGCGCACGGGTCGAGGATATTCCGCAGCTTGTCGAGAAATTCGGTCTTGGCAGCGGCAAGACCGGCGGCTTTGTTCCGCTTTCTTCCGAGGATATTGCCGAGATATACCGTATCGCGGCAAACGCGACATTGTAATTGTTGCGGCCCTGATGATTATGAAAACATAGAAACACAAAGACCCACCGCAAACGCGGTGGGTCAAAATTATAGATGTGAATTAGCCTGTGTATTCAGCAATATAGCCGTCAACAACAGGGATAAGAGCTTCTCTTTCCTGTGTCCAAGACTTAACAGTACCATCGTCTGCTCCGAATGTGCTATCGAATATAGCCTTGCAGATATCCTTAGAGCAATCCTTGTTAATACCGTACATATCTTCGATTACAAATGTGAACTTGCTGCTATCTGTCATTTCAACCATGAGGTCATAAACCTTTTCGTCCCAGGTGATGACCCAATCACGCTTGCCCTTGTCGGGACCGCCCTTGACGTGAACCTCTGCGGGAGCAATGTGATCGTTCTTCTTCTGCTTGATGATATCTTCATCTATCTCATAAAGACGGTTGCAGTAGATGAAATCAACAGCGCCATCAATGTTCTTTGCACCCTTAGGTATCATAAAGCCATAAGGTTCAGCGCACATATAATACTCATTAGCTTTCTCATATTTGGGGAAAGGAACGAAAGCAAAGTCAGAGGGAGTGTCGTGAATGTAATTGTCGATGCTGCCTGCCTGTACACGCTGGATCTGCTCGGTTGCTGCAATATAAGTCCACTCGGGCTGCATACTTAAGAACAGAAGTGTATCAGAATGAGAAGAAGCAAAATCCTGAGGGGATATGTATCCGCCCTTCAGCAGTCCGTTTCTGCCGAGCTCTGCAAGGAAATCTACTGCAGCGTTTACATCGGGATCAGTAAGGTTGTTCTGTATCGTACCGTCAGCGTTTACGTTGATAATAGATGTACCAGTTGTGTTGATAAAGCCCTCAAGCATTGTGTCTGTGCAACAAAGACCTATATTATTCTCGGGATCAATGTTACAGAAGTCGATCATCAGCTTACGCCATGTATCCCAAGTCCATTTGCCTTCCATGTACAGTTTGTAAGGATCGTCAAGACCGGCGTTTTCAATAGTCTTGCGGTTGTAGTTAAGACCGTACTTTGTGAGCACTCTGTGAGGCAGGAAGTAGTGCTTTTCTTTATATTCGAACTCATCAATAAGGTCTTTCACACCGTCCCAAACAGGGTCATTAATATCAATATAGTCGTCAAGGGGTGTGAAGAGATTTTTGCTGATGCCGTTGGGGAATGAAAGAGTATCAAACAAAACAAGATCGGGTGATTTGTCACCGGAGATAGCTACAGAAAGGTCTTCGAGGTAAGTTAAGCTGCTGGCATTACTTTCGACGATCTTGCCGCCGAATGTTTCGCCCTCGAAAATAAGGGTCTGTTCTCTTGTCTTCTGGTCGTTTCTGATAGAATAATAAGTAAGGAAGCTTACTTCGCCTGCGTTTCCGCTGGGGGAGTAGGAAGATGTGTCAAGGTCCTTAGCTTCCTTATCGGTTTCATAAGAAGTGCTTGTGGACGCCGAAGTTGAGGCGCTTGTTCCGAAGTCGCCGCTAGTGTTGCCCGAAGTGGGGTTACTTGTCGGTGCAGTATCCTCACACGCGGCAATGCTGAGAATCATAGCTGCCGCAAGACCGCAACCAAGCAGCCTTTTTATTTTGTTCATGTTTATTTCCTCCTTGAATGTTAAAGGCAGATTTGCATAGTATGACACTACACATTGTCTTAATTATACACTTGAATTTTCATAATAGCAATTGACAATATTCCCGATTTATTGTATAATATTCTCAAAGAGGTGCGCGTTTTAAAACGCGTAAAGCGAGTTTTGTCAAAATTTAATTGTTTTGTAATTGTATTTTACTCTCGGTGTGTAACGGTTTACGCACGTTTTCACGTAAACGTTATATTTGTTTTTACAATAACGTTTGTTTGATGTTTGTTTTGCAAAACAATAAAATAATATTCCCGTGCTCTTGTATGATATTTCCTAAAAAATGCTTCATTTTTATATGGCATTATCTTCCCGATTTAAGTAATTAGGCAGGTTATTTACTTTATGAGAAACAATACTAATACCGGTGGTTTTTTTTCCTCAGCAAGCGGTTTTCCTATCAGATTATACAGTGCTCACCCCGATGAAGAGGGAACTGCACCGTTTCACAGTCACAATGAGCTTGAGCTGCTGCTCGTGCGCGAGGGTGTTCTCTCGCTAGCTTTCAGTGAGGGAAGCCTTGAGCTTTCCGAGGGACAAGGCGTGCTGATAAACTCAGGCGTTATGCATAGTCTTGGAGGTACGGCTGATTGTGTTTGTACTTATGTCATGTTTTCAGATGAATTTATTGCTCCCGCGGGGAGCGATATCAGCCTGAAATATGTAAAACCTTTCGTTCTTAATCATACGCTGCCGTATGTTCCTCTTGACGGTAGATTTGCTTGGCAGAGCAAGGCTCTTTCGGCTGCAGAGGAGGTCTTTGCACTGCTTACACGATATACAGGCGCAGTTTCGCATCTGCCTCATAGCGACATTGGAATATCTCTGCCCGAAAGCAGCTGCTGGGAGCTTGATGTTCATACCCTTATAGGTGAAATTTGGAGCAGTATATATAAGGGCCTTGAGGGTGCGGTAAAAAGCACAGTGCTTGGAAATGAATATGTGGCTCGCCGACGCACTCAGCTGATGACGGATTTTATAAGGGATAATTATCGTAATCAGATTTCCCTTTCAGAGATTGCCTCTGCTGCCAATATAAGTAAAAGCGAAGCGGCACGCTGTTTTCAGAGTTGTATGCATATTTCACCTGTTGCTTATTTATTAAGGTATCGACTTGAGGTAGCCGAGCAGCTTTTGCAAAACAGCAGCATGACTATAGAGGCTGTAGGATTTGAATGCGGCTTCAGCTCTGCTTCGTATTTCTGCCGTATGTTCCAGCGATATACGGGAATGACACCCGGCAGCTTCCGAAAGGGAAAAAATAACTCACATGGTTCTTGACACAAACGCTACAATATAGTATAATACATTAGTTTGAAAGTATTTTTAGGAAGGTAGTCGTTAATGGAAAGAGATAAGCTGA
>JAZNTS010000165.1:0-6261 GCA_045591905.1 Oscillospiraceae bacterium
AGAGCGCCGTAAGTACAGGTATGGCTGTCAGCGCCGATAACACAGTCAGACGGCACGACCAAACCCTTTTCGGGTAGAAGTGCGTGCTCAACACCAACTTCGCCCACGTCGTAATAATTGATAATATCAAACTTTTCTGCAAAACCGCGGCACTGCTTACACTGCTTCGCAGCCTTTATATCCTTGTTAGGAGTGAAATGGTCCATAACAAGAGATATCTTCGCTTTATCAAAAACCCCGTCAAACCCGATCTTCTCAAACTCGTTGATCGCAACAGGGCTGGTTATATCGTTTCCAAGCACCATATCAAGCTTTGCGCGTATTAATTGTCCTTCAACAACGTTGTCAAGTCCTGCGTGCTTAGCAAGTATCTTCTGAGTCATTGTCATACCCATAAAAAAAGCCTCCTTATTTGCTTATGTAGCTATTATATCACTAAATTTCAGCGCTGTAAAGTGGTTGAACTCAAATTTTAGCGATTTATAACGTTAAACCATAAAATTTATTGGTAATTTAGACGAATATAGCATTATGTTATTGACATTTACGTCAAAATGAATTAAAATTAAGATGTATATTTACGATTTAAAGGAGCGTATTCTTTGAACACAGTTAATGTAAAAGCAAGCAAATGCTATGATATATTAATAGGAGAGGGTCTGCTCGACGACTGCGGTGAGCTTTCTGCTAAGACTGTAAAAGCACGCAGAGCGGCAATAGTTACCGATGTTAATGTAGACCGCTATTACGGAGAAAGAGCTGTTAAATCGTTTGAAAAGGCAGGATTTGCAGTAGTGAAGTTTGTTTTCCCTCACGGAGAGGCTTCAAAATCTCATTCGGTTCTGTTGAAGCTTTATGATTATCTCGCCGAAAACGGATTCACACGTTCTGATATCCTTATCGCTTTAGGCGGCGGCGTTGTAGGCGACCTTACAGGCTTTGCCGCTGCGACATATATGCGCGGCATTGAGTTCATACAGATACCTACCACTGTACTGTCACAGGTAGACAGCTCTGTCGGCGGCAAGACAGCCGTGGATATCTCGGGCGGAAAAAACCTTGTGGGTGCTTTCCATCAGCCTAGCCTAGTCATTTGCGATACCGACACGCTCGATACTCTCACCCCCGAATTTTTCGCTGACGGCATGGCGGAGGTCGTAAAATACGGTATGATAAGGTCAAAAGAGCTTTTCGACTTGCTCTGCGAACAAGACATAAAAAGCAATATGCCCGATATTATCAAGCGCTGTGTTTCAATAAAAGCGCAGGTCGTTGCAAACGATGAGTTTGACAGAGGTGAGCGCGCTCTGTTGAATTTCGGTCATACCCTTGGTCACGCCATCGAAAAGCACTATAACTTCAGCGGAATCACGCATGGCTACGCTGTTGCTATCGGTATGAGCGTTTTCACTCATATTGCAGAAAATAAAGGTTTCTGCCGTAAAGGTACAGCCGATAGGCTTGACGCACTGCTCGAAAAATGTGCGCTTCCGCGTACTACTGACATTGATATGAATATATTGTATAAATATTCCCTCGGCGACAAAAAGCGCAGCAACTCAGGAATTGATATTATTATTTGCTCTGATATAGGCGAAAGCAAGGTAGATAAAATGACAATAGAACAATACGCCGCCTTTCTCGGAGTTCTTTAAGGAGATAACATGAACATAGAAATAACACCAAACACCCTTTCGGGTGAGATACGCATACCTCCGTCAAAAAGTTTTTCGCACCGCGCGCTTATATGCGCAGCACTTTCAAAAGGCGAATCACAGATAACCGACCTGCTCGGCTGTGAGGATATTGACGCGACCTGCGAGGCATTGACCGCGCTCGGCGCTGAGATACGCACGGAAGACGGCGTTACATACGTTAAAGGTATAAGAAATCCTCCGAAATATGCGGAGATCAATTGCAGAGAATCGGGTTCAACACTGCGTTTTCTCATTCCCGTTGCCGCTGCTCTCGGCGTTGAAGCTGTTTTTACAGGCTGCGGAAAGCTTCCGACACGCCCTATAACACCCTATATTGAGGAGTTCAAAAAACACGGAGTTGAGTTTATTTCCGAGGAAATGCCTTATCACATTAAGGGAAAGCTCACAAGCGGAGTTTTCTCCATGCCCGGTGATATTTCATCGCAGTTTATTACAGGACTGCTGTTCGCGCTTCCGCTTATTGATGGAAGCAGCACTATCGTTATGACCTCTCCCCTGCAATCCAAGCCTTACGCTGATATTACTATCCAGTGCATGAAAGACCACGGCGTAGAAACGCTTGAGTTCAACGGCAACTACACTGTTAAAGGCATACAGGAATACAAAGCTTCCGACTACAACGTAGAGGGTGATTGCTCTCAGGCGGCTTTCTTCGCGGTTGCAAACCAGATCGGCAGCGATCTCACACTGCTTGGCATAAATCCGAACAGTGTTCAAGGCGACCGTGCAATATTCGATATTATCGAAAAGATGATAAAGATAGGTGACAACTATTCGGGGTTTGATATCGACGCTTCTGACATTCCCGACCTTGTGCCTATCCTCACCGTGCTTGCCGCTTTTGCGGACGGCACATCGTATATACGCGGCTGCAAACGTCTGCGTATTAAGGAAAGCGACAGACTTGAGTCCATTTCTACAGTTCTTAACTCGCTCGGCGCGAATGTTACTATCGTAAATGACGAGCTGGAAATAGTGGGCGTCAAGGAGCTTTCGGGCGGTGTATGCAGCAGCTTCAACGACCACAGAATTGCCATGTCGCTTGCTATCGCATCGCAGCGCTGTACCGACAAGCTGACCATTACTGACGCTGAATGTGTAGCAAAATCCTACCCCACATTCTTTGAGGATTTCCGTTCTATCGGAGGTGAATACGATGTCGTCATTATTTAACGGTGGTATTAAAGTATCTCTTTTCGGCGAATCGCACGGCAAGGGTATCGGTGTTATACTGGATAACCTACCCGCAGGCGAAGTTCTTGACCTTGATAAGATAGCTCAATTTATGGCGCGCCGCGCTCCCAAAAAGGACGGAATGAGCACCACACGCAACGAAAAGGATATTCCCGAAATCTTGTCGGGTCTGTATAACGGCAATACTACGGGCACTCCCCTCTGCGCCGTGATAATGAACAGCGACCAGCACTCAAGCGATTACGGAAATATTTCTCATATCGCGCGTCCTGCTCATGCTGACTACACTGGCTATTTGCGCTATAACGGCGCAAATGACCCACGCGGAGGCGGTCATTTTTCGGGCAGGATAACTGCGCCGCTTGTTTTTGCAGGTGCTGTTTGCTCACAGATACTAGAGCACAGAGGCATTACTACAGGCGCTCATATAGCTTCTGTAAAGAGCATAAAAGATGAAAGCTTCGACCCTGTAAATGTTACAGCCGAACAGCTTGAAGCGGTCAAATCTCGCAGCTTCCCTGTCCTTTCTGATGAAGCTGAAAAGAAAATGCGCGAGCTGATAAACAATGCCCGTGAATCGCTTGACAGCGTAGGCGGCGTTGTTGAATGTGCCGCTGTAGGCTTTCCCGCAGGTATAGGCTCGCCAATGATGGACGGACTTGAAAACATAATATCAAGGCTCGTCTTTGCTATTCCCGCTGTTAAGGGAATAGAGTTCGGAAACGGCTTTGGCTGTACAGAGCTTTTCGGAAGCGAAAACAACGATGCATTTACAATGAAAGACTGCACAGTCACTACACTTACAAACAATCACGGAGGTATACTCGGCGGAATAAGCTCTGGAATGCCCATAATCTTCAGGACAGCCTTTAAGCCTACTCCCTCGATAGCTCGTCCGCAGAAAAGCGTTGATTTCAAAACAATGACCGAGGAGGAACTTATCATTAAAGGCAGACACGACCCTTGCGTAGTTCATAGAGCAGTTCCGTGCGTTGAATCGGCGCTGAATATCGCGCTTTTGTCTGCGCTAATCGACTATATTGATATATAAACATACATAATTAAGGGGAAAATATATGAACACCATTCCAAGAATAACGGTGACGGACATAAACTCAATACGAATACTTGTCTGTCACCTCATATATTCGCTTGGCTGTCCGCTGAAAAAGCAGCAGCTTATTGAGATAACCTCACTTGAGCAAGCAGTGAATTACTTTGACCTTGCCGAAGCGCTTGACGGTATAGAGGAACGCTTATGTGTCGTTGAGGAGCTTGACGGCGACCTCATCTACTCCAACACAAAGCTTGGAGTTCAGGCGGCGCGCGAGTTTGGAAATACTCTGCCTGCTTCTATCCGCGAAAAGATGTTTGAAGAGGCTGTTAAGGTCTACACACGCGACGCCATGAAAAAAGGCTCGCTGTATGCCGTGCGATACGCCGAGAAAGAGGACGGCTCCTGTACCATAGGTATTTCAATCAAGGACAGCGGTACAGGTAAGCAGAAGTATTATCTCAACATCTTCACAGGCGATAAGGAAAGCGCAGAGAAAATAAAGGATAAGATAAAAAGCGACCCTGCGAAATTCAGCGCTTACCTTGACAAGTATTTTGAATGAAACAGGTGCAGTCATGACATTAGATTCAGCAAAAGCATATATGAAAGACTTTTTCGAGCGATATTATAAGCTTCTTCACAATCGCGATATTGTGTTTTTAACGCTTCCCAATGTTCCGCATGAAATGCGCGCAGACGTAGCTGACTCAGACGATGAATGGAATGTGTGGAAGCTGATACCATCAACTATAACCAATGAAGAACTAGATGCTATTGAAGTTAAGTATGGTTTAAAGCTGCCTATTATGGTAAGGGCTTTTCTGTCAACATATCATCATCTTTTTGAAGATCCAATCGGAAGAAACGGTTTAGGCAGTAACAAACTGTTAGCTTTTGATAACACCTACAATCCGCACCTCACCGCCAACGCCTTTTTACCGTTTGCTTGGGATAGGGATAATTATTTCATACGCTGTATCGATTTGACAAATATGCCTAATGAGGATAAATGTCCTGTACTTGAAATTGACCATGAATATATGTTTGATGTCACCTTTGCGGCTGAAGACAAGGGCGAAATTGCTACGCGAAAGCAATTAATGCAATATATGCGTCCTGTTTCCGATAATTTCAAACAGTATCTTGAACACGTTTACAATAACTTTGTCGACGAATATGGAGAACACAAACAGTAAACAGACAAAAAAGCTGTGTAGAAATACACAGCTTTTGGATTTTACTGATTTTGAAGTGAAATCATTAACACTTGATCTTCTCCTGATAGATGTTCAGAAGCTCGCCGAAGCGCTGGAAATGAACTACCTCACGCTCGCGCAGAAATTTCATGACCTCGTTTACATCAGGGTCATCGGAAAGCCTGAGGATATTATCATAGGTAGCGCGCGCCTTTTGCTCTGCAGCAAGGTTTTCTACAAGGTCGGCAATAGGGTCAGCCTTGGTCTGAATGTACGATGCCGTAAAAGGCACGCCTGCCGCATTTGCAGCATAAACGCCGTTTGCGTGGTCAACATAGTAGTCGCCCTTGCCGTAACGATCAAAGCTTTTTGCACCCTCGCCGTCTGTAAGCTGTCCGACAACGCTGCCGATGATCTCTAAATGCGCCAATTCCTCAGTACCGATATCCGTAAGCAAAGCTTTGCCCATATTATCGGGCATAGTGAATCTCTGCGAGAGATATCTGAGAGAAGCGGCAAGCTCACCGTCCGGTCCGCCGTACTCCAAAAGGTTATATCTTTCTTGTTGATACTCAATTTAATCTAAATTAAGCTTAAGCAATGCAAATACAGCATCAATCAATAGATATGAGTCAAAGTAATCGTTAATAATTTCCGTAAGATTCTCGCTAAGTTCATATTCTTTTTTTGTAAGTAAATTGTACGTTTCATCAATAGCCGTTCTAACAGTGAACCGCTTAGTAGTATCATTGTATTCAAGTTTCAATGCGTGAAATTCAGCGCTTTTAGGCGTTATTCCTATTTGACAATTGATTGATTCGTTGTATACTTGAAACTCGCCGTGTTCGGTTCGTTGCGTTAACAAATCCTGATTTATACCATTGCACTTTTGTACAGTTTGCCTACAGAAATTTAGTACATTCCCAAATGTTTTCATATTTTTTCACCTCCTCTCTAATTACATTATACTCAAATATTTACTAAGTGTCAATATATACACAAACCCGCCCCCGCAAAAACTCGAGGGCGGTACATTTTTTTATTCAGTTGCATCCACCACAAACGCCTTAAACCCGTCAACCTTAAGCTTCACCAT
>JAZNTS010000166.1:0-13755 GCA_045591905.1 Oscillospiraceae bacterium
AGGGAATCGAGAAGTTCAGCAAGGTGCTTATGCCTGTGCTTGTAATTATTTCCCTCGGTGTAGGAATTTACGTTCTTACGCTTGACGGCGCGATGGACGGCTTTATGTATTATGTTACTCCAAGCTTCGAGAATTTCTCAGTCATGACCGTTGTTGCAGCCATGGGACAGCTTTTCTATTCTATGTCGATAGCTATGGGTATTATGGTAACATACGGCTCATACATGAGAAAGACAGACAGCATCGAAACCTCAGTGCATTATATTGAGATATTCGATACGGGCGTAGCTTTCCTTGCAGGTATGATGATAATTCCGCCTGTTTTTGCTTTCAACGGCGGCGACCCCGAAAAGCTCGGACAAGGCCCCGGTCTTATGTTCGATACACTGCCTAAGGTGTTTGAGGCGATATCGCCCGATTTCGGCTGGATAGTAGGTCTGGTATTCTTCCTGCTTGTCAGCCTTGCGGCGCTTACCTCGTCGATATCTCTTATGGAAACTATCGTTTCTATCATAGTTGAGAAATTCAAGCTGAAGCGTATGCACGCTTGTCTTGTGGTGATCGGCTTCTCTTTTGTGATCGGACTGCTTTCCGTATTCGGCTCAAGCATCTGGGCTGATGTAAAGATCATGGACAGACAGTTCCTTGATTTCTTCGATTTTATAAGCAACAATATAATCATGCCGATAGTTGCTTTGTTCACCTGTATTCTTGTCGGCTATGTCGTTAAGACAAAATACGTTGAGGACGAGGTCGAGATAGGAACAAAATTCCGTATGAAGAAGCTGTATCGCATTATGGTGAAGTTTGTTTGTCCCGTATTTATGCTTGTGATCTTCTTCTCGTCACTTTTTATTACAATATGATAATACGAATTTCCGCTGTGCTTTATACAGCGGAAATTTTTTCTTACAAAAAGTAAAATATACTTGACAAAATATTTGATATATGTTACAATGCTGTTGAGGTGAGGTAATGGCAAAAAATCTCAGACTAAAGGCGGCTCGTGCCGCTGCCGATCTGTCGCAGGCAGAGCTTGCAGAAAAGGCAGGGGTAACGCGGCAGACGATCAACGCCGTTGAAAACGGCGACTATAATCCCACGATTAATCTATGCATTTCGATTTGTAAAGCGCTTGGAAAGACTCTTGATGAGCTTTTCTGGACAGATGATGAATAACAGGGAGGAGTAAGCTATGAGCTTAAAGAGCTTTGATAAATTCTGTGAACGAATGATTTTGAGCGAGCCACAAAGTCAGAAAGAGGTATTCGATGAGCGGCAGAACCAGCTTCGTACAAAGCTCACAGTTGAATCGCTGTGGGTGTATGTCGGTGTTTCGGGGCTTGTTGTACTTATAAATGAAATTGCTGCTTGGTGCAGCAGTGTTTTTTCCCTCCTTGCCGTATGTGCGGCTGTTGCGTTTCTTTGGTGGACGATAAGGTGTGCCGCAAAGGACTGTATTTTCGGCATAAAAGGCATTGGTGTTGTTTCGGGAGCTTGGGTCCTATTAGTCGAGGCAGTGGCTTTCATGCTGATGTATGTAGTTGATAACGATAGACCGTTTATTGACGAAAATGGACTTGTGGGAGAGCGTCCGCTCTTAGGTATTGGTTTTCTTATACTTATGATATCCTCGCTGATAGTTATTGTTATCAGTGTTAAGCGTAAAAAGAAAATCAGTGACAGTGATGAGAAGTAAATAATTTATACTGACCCGATAAGCTTTGTTTTGTCGGGTCAGATTTGTTTGAGATAAAGTCAATGTTTTGTTTAAAACTTACAAAAAGCATTGACTAAATCGGCGGTTTGTGGTATAGTATATAATGTATAACAATATTATGGATAGGTATGTTTATGGGAAAAGGTAAGATAATAGTGCTTGAGGGTATGGACGGCTGTGGCAAGTCCACACAGCTCCAGCTTATCGTAGATGCGCTTAAGGAAAAAGGGCTGCCCGCAAGGCTCGTGAGTTTCCCGAATTACGACAGCGACAGCGGACGAATCATAAAAAGCTATCTTAACGGCGATATTCCGTGTGATGGCACTGTAGGAGCTTATGCGGCAAGCAGCTTTTATGCGGCAGACCGTTATATCAGCTTCAATACCGAATGGAAAGACGCTTATGAGCGCGGAGATGTCATTTTCTGCGGAAGATACACCACATCTAATGCCATATATCAGATGACAAAGCTTGAAAGCGGCGAGCGTGACAGCTTTCTCGCTTGGCTGTGGGATCACGAGTATAACAAGCTTGGACTTCCAAAGCCCGATAAGGTCTTTTTCCTTGATATGCCGCTAGATGTGTCGCAAAAGCTGCTCACTATGCGCTATAACGGCGACGAAACAAAGAAAGATGTTCACGAGCGCAACCTCGAGTTTCTGAAGCGCTGCCGTGAAAATGCGCTTTACACTGCGGAAAGATGCGGCTGGGAGCTGATAGAATGCTCCGTAAACGGTGAGCCGCTTTCCATTGATGTTATTCATCAGCGTATTCTTAGTATCACAGAGGAGCTAATTGATGTCTGAGCTGGTTTTCAGAGGAATTGAAATAACGGACAAGCCTTGGATAGATAAGGCGCTTAAAGCCTCGCAGTTTCGCGGCTGCGAGTACACATTTGGCAACAATTTTGTGTGGCGCAGGGTCTATCGGGTTGAGATAGCGCAGCTCATGCCGTACTATTTCGTCAGATGGGGCATGGACGACGGAACTTATAAGTTTTCGTTCCCAACGGGCGGCTGTGATGTAAAAACGGGTGTTGAGCTTCTGAAAGACTATTGCAGAGAGAATGATATCGCGCTGCATATTTACGCAAACCGTGGTATTACCGAGCAGATACAAGAGTTTTATCCCGAGGTTTCCGTCAGCTATAACCGCGATGGCAGCGATTATGTTTATTTCGCAGAAGACCTTGCGGAGCTTAAAGGCAAAAAATATCATGGCAAGCGCAATCACCTCAATCGCTTTTACGAAAACGATTGGAGCTTTGAGCCGATAAACCCCGATAATATGGCTGAATGTATCAAAATGAATGAGCAGTGGTGCAGTGAGAATATCTGTGAGCTTGGCTGTGACTCCGAAGCACAGAGCAAGGAGGACGAAAGCTGTATCGTTAGGTGCAGCTTCAAGTATTACGACAGGCTTGGCTATACGGGCGGTCTTATCCGCGTAAACGGAGAGGTTCAGGCTTTCTGCTTCGGCGAGCCTTCTGCGGACGACACATTTGTTGTTCATGTTGAAAAGGCGCTTAAAAATTATCAAGGCGCTTATACCGCGATAAACAGAGAGTTTGTGAAGTATCTCGGCGGTCGATACAAGTATATAAACAGGGAAGAGGACACAGGCGCTGAAAATCTGCGCAAGGCAAAGCTTTCTTATCACCCCGTTTTTTTAGAGGATAAATTTGATATAACATTTGGAGGTTGACACATGGTATATGTATTTCTTGCAGACGGCTTTGAGGAGATAGAGGGTCTTGCTCCCGTTGATATCCTGCGCAGAGCCGAAAAGGACGTGGTTACTGTCGGCGTAGGAAGTGACGCTGTGCGCACTTCACATGGTGTAACCATGCTCTGCGATATCACAGATATGCAGGTGCAGCTTGACGAGCGTCTTGAGATGATAGTGCTCCCCGGAGGTATGCCGGGTACGCTCAACCTTGAAAAGAATGCTGTAGTACAGGCAGCCATTGACTACTGCATGGAAAAAGGAATACCTGTTGCGGCAATTTGCGCAGCTCCGTCTATACTCGGCAAAAAGGGTATACTTTCGGACAGAAAAGCGACCTGCTTCCCGGGGTTTGAAAAATTCCTTGATGGCGCAGAGCTTTCTGAACTTTCCGTAGTTACCGACGCCAATATCACAACAGCGGTAGGCCCAGGTGCGGCAATAGATTTCGGACTGCGCCTTACCGAGATACTCTGCGGCAAGGCAGAGGCTGACCGTATTGCGGCAGGTATGCAATGCAGGAAGTAAAACGCGAGCTTAGAAAGCAGCTTATCGCGCGCCGAAAGGCGATGAGCGCAGCGGCGAAAAGCTATGCTGATGAAAGTATATTCGTTCAGATAAAGCCTTTTCTTGAAAATGCAAAGGCTGTGCTGACCTATGTTTCTACGGAGATAGAAGTTGATACGCGCAGGATAATGGAGTTCTGCTTTGAACGCGGTATTCCTGTTGCGGTGCCTGTTTCGGGTGATACTGAGCTTTCCTTTTATGAGATACGCTCTTTTTCCGAGCTTTCCGAGGGGCGCTTCGGTATACTTGAGCCTGTGAACAGGTCTGAGGTCTTTTCTGCCGATAGCGGTGCTCTTTGCGTAGTTCCCGCACTGTGTGCTGACGGAAGCGGTGCAAGGCTCGGCTACGGCCGCGGCTATTACGACCGATTTCTCAGCCGCTTTAATGGTAAAAGCATTATCCTATGCTACAGCGATTTTAAAATGAACGTTCCTACAGAGCCGCATGATTTGCGCTGTGACATGACGATATTTGACATATAAAACGGAGGTCTACATGGAAAACAACGATTACCTCGATGATAATATCCCACAGGAAAACGAGGATCTTTCAGGCACTATGGAGTTTGACAGTGTTCCTGACGAGCACGCTTCAGAGTTTTTTGAGGATAACGGCGGCATTATGCCGCGCGAGCAGTTCACCGACATGAACAGTACAGATGACTGTGGCAAAACTCGTCTTATGGACTCCATAACGCCCGAGGAGGAGCCGCAGGTTCAGCAGTATCCGCCCGCAAATCCTGTGAAAAAACGCCGTAAAAAGAAAAAGAAGAAAAAGCAGACCAACCATACGCGTACCTTTGGACAGATATTCCTTGGTGTGCTGTTGTCTGTTGTTGGTATTGCCGTAGGCGCTTATTTTGCCTATAATATCATAATCGGTCTTATGGATTTCACGGGCATGGCTAAGACCTCAAAGGAATATGAGGTAACCATAACCAAAGACATGGACGTTCAGGATATCGCCGAAATGCTTCACGAAGAGGGCGTAATCGAAATGCCGTCGCTGTTTGTGATGTATATAAATATTGCTGATAAAGGCGAGGGCTTCTTAAACGGAGATTTCGTTGTCAAGTCCAATATGTCCTACAGCAGCATTATCGACACGCTGAAAACTGTAAAGACCTATACCGAAACTGTTATGGTCATGATCCCCGAAGGCTCAACAGCACAGGATATCGGACGTATCCTTGAAGAAAATTACGTCTGCCGCGCTGAGGATTTTGAGCAGTTCTACAAGAACAAGATTGAAAAGTATGATTTCGAGGAGGGTATTGAGGACGATCCCAACAGATTCTATTATCTTGAGGGTTATCTTTTCCCTGACACCTATGAGTTCTATGTGATAGACGACCTTAAGGACGACCCGAATTTCGATACCAAGGACTACGCGAAGATGGCTGCGGAAAAAATGTATGCAAACTTCGAGAACAAGATCACACGCGCTATGAAATACCGCATGGAGGAGCTTGGTCTTACTCTTGACGAAACCATCATTCTTGCTTCGCTCATACAGAAAGAGGGTACAAATGAGGATAATATGTCCATGATATCCTCTGTATTCCACAACAGACTTAAGAATGCGGGAGTGTTCCCAAATCTGCAGTCTGATACCACCTACACCTATATCGATAAGTGTATTAAGCCTGAGATCCCTGCCAGTGCAGGTGATCTTTACGATGAAGTTATCAAGGCATATGACACATATCAGTGCGATGGTATCCCTGTCGGCGCTGTTTGCAGCCCCGGTCTTGAGGCAATTAATGCTGCGCTTTATCCCGCAGAAAGTGATTACTTCTACTTCCTTGCAAGTAAGGACGGAGTGTTCTACTATGCACAGACTGTTGAGGAGCACGAGCAGAACATCATTGATGCCGAGCTTCGTTCATCTGAAGAATAATATAACAGGAGTGTAATTTTGAGTTTAAAACCTGAACTGCTCGCCCCCGCGGGCGACGAGGAATGCCTGATCTCTGCGCTGGATTACGGCTGTGACGCCGTATATCTTGCCGGAAAAGCCTACGGCATGAGAGCAGGCGCAAAGAATTTCGACGCTGAGGGACTGAAAAGAGCCGTTGAGCTTGCTCACTCGCGCGGTGTAAAGGTGTACCTCACCTGCAATACGATCCCGCTTAATGAGGAGCTTGACGCTTTTCCCGAGTTTATATCCTATGCACACAAATGCGGTATTGATGCCGCGATTGCTTGCGACCTCGGCGTTATCTCGATGATAAAGGAGCACGCACCCGAGCTGGAGCTTCATGTTTCCACGCAGACAGGTGTTGTGAACTACAAGACCGCGCAGGAGCTTTATAAGATGGGTGCAAAACGCATCGTTCTTGCGCGTGAGGTCGATCTTGAAAATATTCGCACCATCAGAAAGAATATCCCCGAGGATATGGAGATAGAGGTGTTCGTTCACGGTGCGATGTGCGTAAGCTTTTCGGGCAGATGTCTTATTTCGGAATACCTCGTTGCACGAAATGCAAACCGCGGCGAATGTGCTCAGCCTTGCCGCTGGGGGTATTATCTCATGGAGGAGCGCCGACCTAACGAATTCTACAAGGTCTGCGAGGACGAAAGCGGCTCTTATATCCTCAATGCGAGGGATATGTGCATGATAGAGCACCTTGACGACCTGCTTGACGCGGGCGTTACCAGCTTTAAAATTGAGGGCAGAGCGAAGTCCGCGTATTATGTGGCGCTCACCGTAAATGCCTATCGCGCAGCTCTTGACGCGGCTCTTAAAGGTGAGAAGCCGCAGCAGTGGGTGCTTGACGAGGTGAACAAGATAAGTCATCGACCCTATTGCACAGGCTTTTTCTACGGACACCCGAACCAAGGCTCAAAAACGCAAGACCCTAATACGATCACTAACGGCGGACAGTATTTCGCCGACAGCGGCTATATGAGGGAATATGATTTCGTTGGCACTGTCGATCTGTGCGAAAACGGGATCATGCACCTTACCCAGCGCAACTATTTCACTCTTTCGGACGAGCTTGAAATACTTGCTCCAAATCGCGAGCCGATAAGCTTCAAGCCCACAGTGATGTATAATTCCGACGGCGAGCAGATAGAGGTAGCGCGCCACGCAACGGAAAAGCTTACGATACCATCGGATATAACAGTTCCACCGCATTCCATTCTAAGAAAACCGGTTAAAAAGTAACATTTGTTTTTCAAACAGGAGGTCACTTATGGCGGAATTTAGATTTCTCGATACGTCCCTTAGCTTCGATGAACGTGCAAGATCAATGCTTGAGGAGCTTACGCTTGAAGAAAAGCTGCTTCTCATACATACCCGTATGGCCGAGATACCGCGTCTTGGTTTAAAGGCTTTCGGTATCGGCGGCGAGGTAGCAAGAGGTTTTGTTTGCAGAGGAAATGATTTCGGTGAGCTTCCCACAACTGTTTTCCCAGAGCCTTTCGGCATGGCAGCGACATTTGATACAAATATCATGAAAGCTGTCGGCGAGGTTACAGGCAGCGAGGTCAGGATATACAATAAAAAGGGCAAGGCGTCGCTTTGTGTTTGGGGGCCTACTGTCGATCTTGAACGCGATCCGCGCTGGGGCAGAAACGAAGAAGCCTACGGTGAGGATCCATGCCTTGCGGGCACTATGACTGCCGCTTTCTGTAAGGGAATGTACGGCCGCAACGAGAAATATGCTCGTGTTATTCCGACTTTGAAGCATTTTTATGCAAACAATCATGAGGAGGACAGAGGTGTTGACAACGCCGTAATTCCTACCCGTCTGAAATATGATTACTATCTCCGCGCTTTTGAGAAGCCCGTGCGCGAGGGCAATGCTTACAGCCTCATGACCTCATACAACGAGATAAACGGTATAGAGGCACTGTGCAACCCCGAAGTTCAAAACGTATGCAAGGACAAATGGGGTCTTTTGTTTGCTGTCACTGACGGCGGCGACTTTATTGATAATGTTCAGCGCCATCGCCACGATAAGACCCATGTTGACGCAATAGCTAAGGTGTACAAGCACCACGGTGCGGATATTATGACCGACCATGAGGCTATTGTCACCGACGCGGCAAGAGAAGCCTTGCAGCGCGGACTTATCAGCGAAGCTGACATCGACAAGGCGCTTTTCGGCGTGCTGAAAGCAAGGCTCATGCTCGGTGAATTTGATGAGGATTGTCCTTATAATACCGTTGATGAAAGTATGCTTTGCTGTGAGGAGTATGCAAAGATCGCAGAAAAAGCCGCAGAAAAGTCCGTAATACTGCTCAAAAACAGTCACGGCGTATTACCTCTGTCAAAGGACGACCGCGTTGCCGTTATAGGCTATCACGCCGACATGAATTTCCGAGATTGGTACACGGGCTATTCCGAGGACAAGAGCACTATCCTCGATTCGATAAAAGCAAGGCTCGGTTCGGACAATGTCGTGTATGAAAGCGGCAACGATATAATCGCGCTCAGAAATTCCGCGACAGGTTTTTACTATTCCGTTGACGAGGACGGAACGCTTGTGTGCGACAGTGCAACATTGAATGAAGCCTGTCTGTTTGAGCTTTTTGAATGGGGCGACGGCGCGATCTCCATGAAATCAAAGTTCAACGGTAAGTTCCTTACCGACAATGGCGGCATTAAATGCACTGCAAATGAGCCTTATGGCTGGTTTGTAAAGGAAAAGTTCAGCCTTGAGCGTATCGGCTCGGACTGCTTGCTGAGAAATTGGCAGGACAGATTCGTTGAGATGGATTCACATCATCAGCTATGTGTGTCTACTGCGTTAAAGCCCTCAAAGAGTGCTGTTTTTCATATCGAGCTGTTTTCGAGCGGCTGCGACAGGGTGAGAAGAATAGCGACAGAAGCGCACAATATTGTTTATTTCTGCGGAAATAATCCGCTCATCAATGCCCGTGAAACTATGGACAGAAAGCACTTGGAGCTTCCCGAAAAGCAGCAGGCAATATTGGATACTATGCTTAAGATCAATCCTAACTCTGTGCTGTTTTTGGTATCGGGCTATCCGTATGCAATAAGAAATGATAAGGCTTCCGCAATCATGCACACTACTCATGCAGGTCCTGCGATGGGCAAGGCGGTTTGCGCAACGCTTTTCGGTGATATATCTCCCGCGGGTCGCTGCCCCGTAACATGGTATTCCTCCCACAAGGAGCTTTGTGATATTAAGGACTACAACATAATCAGAACCAGATCGACATATCTTTATTACGACGGCGAGCCGCTGTTTCCTTTCGGTTACGGTCTTAGCTATACCGCGTTCAGATATTCGGCGATCAGGTGCGAGAAGAGAAGCTACCTTGCTGATGAAAAGATATCCATAAGCTTTGATGTTGAAAATATCGGCAGCCGTGACGGCGAGGAAGTAGTTCAGCTTTATGTTTCATACCCAAAGCTGCCGCTTACTATGCCCAAAAAGCAGTTAAAAGCTTTTTCACGCGTTTTTGTTCCCAGAGGTGAGGCAGTGACTGTCACGATGGAGATAAATGCCGCAGACCTCGCTGTATGGAATCCGAACACGCGCGACTACAGCGTTTTCAGCGGAGCTTATGAGCTTCAGGTAGGCTCTTCCTCGGCTGATATCCGCAGGACATTTGAGGCTCACGTTTCGGGTGTCGAGTATGAAGGTCTGATACTTGCTAACACCGTAAAGGCAGTTGATTGCACGGATTATCTCGGTGTTGAGTATCTCGCCGACGACCAGCTTGAGGAATACGCTCTGCTGCGTGATTGGCAGAGCTATATGAGCTTTGAGGGCTGCGTTATCAAGCCTTTCCACGCTGTTGAGATAGTAGCTTCAAACCCCGGCGCGCCTGCAAAGCTGACCTTTGTTTATGAAGAAACAGGCGCCGTTGTTGCGGAATGTGAGATACCCTCCACAGGCAGCCTTACTGCGTTTAAGGCGGTATCAGCCAGTGTTCGCCCAATTTCGGGAATCGGCACTTTGAAGCTTGTGGCTAGCGGTATGCTGTCGCTCAAGAGCTTTAAATTTGTTTAAAAGGACGTTTTAACATGGAAAACAAGGATATATTTCCTCGTATCGACCATACGCTGCTGCGCCCTACCTCCACACAAGCGGAGATAGACAAGCTTTGCGAGGAAGCACTGAAATACAACACCGCTTCGGTGTGTATTCCTCCTTGCTACGTGGCGTATGTGAGAAAAACTTATAAAGAGCTGAAAATTTGCACTGTTATAGGATTTCCGCTCGGATATTCCGCGGCTGCAGTAAAGTGCTTTGAGGCGCAGCAGGCGATTAAGGACGGCGCAGATGAGGTTGATATGGTCATCAATCTGTGTGATGTAAAGAATGGTCATTTCGATGATATTGAGTCAGAGGTAGCCGCGGTTAAGCGCAGCTGCGGTGATAGGGTACTAAAGGTCATTATTGAGACCTGTTATCTCACAGAGAACGAAAAGATAGAGCTTTGCGGCGCCGTTACCCGCGCAGGCGCTGATTACATCAAGACATCTACAGGCTTCGGCACTGACGGTGCTAAGATAGAAGATATCCGTCTGTTTAAGCAGCACATCGGAGAGAATGTCAAGATGAAAGCTGCGGGCGGTGTTAAGACAAAGGCTGACCTTGAGATGTTCCTCAACGAGGGTTGTGAGCGTATCGGAACAAGCTCTGCTGTGAAGCTGCTGCTTGACGGCGAGAGCAATGGAGGCTATTGATATGGCAAAACGAGTTTTTTTGATAGTGCTCGACAGCTTCGGTATCGGCGAGCTTCCTGACGCTGCCGATTTCGGCGACAAGGGTGCAAATACACTGCGTTCTTGCTTTGGTACGGGAAAGCTAGATGTGCCGAATATGCAGAGCCTCGGACTTTTCAACATAGACGGCGTTGAGGTCGGTGCGAAAACCACTGCGCCAAAGGCAGCATATATGCGTATATCTGAGAGATCCAAGGGCAAGGACACAACAACGGGACACTGGGAAATAGCGGGGCTTGTATCTGAAAGGGCATTCCCGACTTATCCCAATGGTTTCCCCGATGAAGTTATCAGCAGATTTGAGCAGGCAACAGGCAGAAAAGTGCTTTGCAACAAGCCTTATTCGGGTACAAAGGTCATCGCAGACTACGGACAGCAGCACGTTGAAACAGGCGCGCTTATCGTCTACACCTCTGCGGACAGCGTATTCCAGATAGCCGCGCATGAAAGCATCGTTCCTGTTGAGCAGCTTTATAAATACTGCGAGATAGCCCGTGATATTCTTGTCGGAGAACACGCTGTAGGCAGAGTTATCGCGCGTCCTTTCGAGGGTGAGCACCCCTACACGCGTACCTCGCGCAGACACGACTTTTCGCTCGTTCCTCCGAAAGAAACACTCCTTGACAAGCTTAAAGCTTCAGGTAAGGACGTTATCGGCGTAGGAAAGATATACGATATCTTTGCGGGCAAGGGTCTTACAGATCAAGACAGAACTATCGGAAATGCCGCTGACATGGAGATAACCTCACGCTATCAGCAGCAGGACTTCAATGGACTTTGCTTTACAAATCTCGTTGATTTTGATATGAGCTTCGGTCATCGCCGCGACGCTGACGGTTATGCGAATGCGCTGAACGAGTTTGATAAGTGGCTCGGAGGTTTTATCTCCGCAATGCGCTCTGACGATGTTCTGATGATAACAGCCGATCACGGCTGCGACCCATGCCATACAGGAACAGACCACACAAGAGAGTATATTCCACTGCTTATCTACGGAGAAGGTATAGCGCCGCAAAATTACGGCACTTTAAGCGGCTTTGATAATATAGCAATGGCTGTGTTAAAGCTGCTTGAAGTTGAGGAATAAGCCATGGAAAAGGAATTTCAGCGCGGCAGAGTTCAAGCCCTAGTTGTTCGCGGTAACAAGATACTGCTCGTTAGGCATTGCCTTGACGGAGAGGAATATTGGGTGCTTCCGGGCGGAGGCAGAGAGCCTTATGAAACTCCCGAAGAGGGCGCGCTGCGCGAGCTTAAAGAGGAGTGCGGCGTTGACGGCGTGCTCGTGCGCAAGACCTCGGAGTATTATTTAGGCTATGACAAGTACAATGCGGGCTGCTACTGGACGTATCTTATAGATATCGGCGCACAGGAGCCTGTACTCGGCTATGACCCTGAGCTTAGTGAAAACGAACAGGTGCTCCGTGCGGTCGAGTGGAAAGCTCTAGATGAGCTTTCGGAGCGCGACAGGGCGTGGCTCTGGTCTGCGGGGCTGATAAGTGTTCCGCAGTTCGGCGAGGAGCTTAACACTTGGAGCAGAGAGATGTCGCCTGCAAAGAAAATCAATTGACAGTAAACGGAAACCCCGTTACAATAAAACCCCGCCCGCAAGGGCACAGAAAGGAAACGATCAAAATGAGTGAATGTACACATGATTGCAGCAGTTGTTCTGCAAACTGCTCCTCGCGCAAGCCTGAGAGCCTTGTTGAAAAGCCCCATGAGCTTAGCAACATCAAAAAGGTCATAGCTGTTGTCAGCGGCAAGGGCGGCGTTGGTAAATCCATGGTGACTTCTATGTCAGCAGTTCTTATGAACCGCCGCGGCTTCAATACCGCTGTTCTTGACGCGGATATCACAGGCCCGTCTATCCCTAAGGCTTTCGGTATCCACGAGAGAGCACAGGGTAATGAAAAGGAGATATATCCCGTTGTGTCCAAAAAGGGAACAAAGGTGATGTCCGTAAATCTGCTTCTCGAAAACGAGACCGACCCCGTTATTTGGCGCGGCCCCGTTATTGCTGGAACTGTTAAGCAGTTCTGGACAGATGTGGTTTGGGACGATGTTGTCTTTATGTTCGTTGATATGCCTCCGGGAACAGGCGATGTTCCGCTGACAGTATTCCAGAGCCTGCCCATTGATGGCATTATCGTTGTTACATCTCCGCAGGAGCTTGTTTCCATGATAGTTGGCAAGGCCGTTAAGATGGCTGAGATGATGAACATTCCGATAATCGGTCTTGTTGAAAATATGAGCTACGCTGTTTGTCCCGACTGCGGCAAGAAGATGAATATCTTCGGCGACAGCCATATCGACGAGGTTGCAGAGAAGTTCGGACTTAAGGTACTTGCAAAGCTGCCTATCGACACCGAGCTTGCAAAGCAGGTAGACGGCGGTCTTATCGAGCTGTTCGAGTCCGAGGCGGCTGATCCTATCGCTGACGCTGTTGAGGAATTTTGCAAATGAGCATAAAAGGTGAAAGAGCATACGAGCTTTTCAAGGAAGGCTATAACTGCTCACAGGCAGTTTTCGGCGCTTTCGCCGAGGAGCTTGGAGTTGATTTCGACACAGCAGTAAAGCTTGCTTCTGGTTTTGGCGGCGGCATCGGCAGAATGCGCGAGGTCTGCGGTACTTTCACGGGTCTTACTATGGCGGCAAGCATGATCTACGGCTACAACGACCCTAAAGACACCGAAACAAAGACAGAGCTTTATGAAAAGATACGCGCTCTTGCTGACAAGTTTCGTGAGGATAACGGCAGTATAATCTGCCGCGAGCTTCTCGGACTTCAGCAGGCAGAGAAATCGGCTGTTCCTGAGGCGCGCACCTCGGAATACTACAAAAAGCGCCCCTGTGCAGAGCTTTGCAGATATGCGGCAGAGCTTTTGGAGGAGTTTATAAAAAACAACCCCGTATAAAATTAAAGGTTACCACCGTTATGATGGTAACCTTTTTGTTGTAGTTTCAGTGAAAAAGCCTGAGTTTTTCTCAGGCTTTTGTCAGTTAGTCTTAACGGTAATCAGTTTTGGGTCAGAGTT
>JAZNTS010000167.1:0-5076 GCA_045591905.1 Oscillospiraceae bacterium
CAGAGCGGCATATCGAAGCAGCTGCTTGCGCGAGGAGATACCCAGCTTACTATAAATATTCTTGTTGTGATATTTCAAAGTATTTTCGGTAATGTGGAGAATCTCCGCTATCTGTTTTGCGTTCTTTCCCGAAAGATAAAGCTCATATACCCTATGCTCGGTAGGGGTAAGCATACCGAGATTTTCCACAAAGAAGTTATATTCCTCAGGAACTATCTCTTCTTTGTTCTTTTCTGCAAGACGGTCGATCTCGCTTTTTGCAAGTTCGTATTTTTTCGCTGCCTTTTCGTATTCTTCATTCGCCTTGCGCGCCTCTTCCTCGGCAAGCTGTTTTGCATTTTCAAGGTCATCAAGGAGCTGTTCGTAATAATTATCCTTTTCCTCGAGGAAAGCGAAAAGGTCGTCTATTTCACGTATACGAAGCTGCTCGCCGGTATCCTCATTCGCTTTGACACGTTCTATCTTTTTCAGAATAGGAGATACATATTTCTTGCTCATAAAGATACAACACACAGCGGCAAGAATTGCGGCGATCAGAAAAATCAGCATAATATTTATCTGACCGTTGCGAATAAAGCTCTCATACTGCGCCTCGGGAAGCATAACGGTAGCGTGGAAGATCTTGTTTCCGAGATGTATTCCCTTTGTCAGACCCACGCATTTTTCATTGTCGAAATCAAAGGTATGCGAGCCGCCCCTGCTTGTGATATGCAATCCATTTGCCGTATTGTTATAACGATTGGAGCTGAATTGCCCCGAATACACTCCATCAGTTTCATCAAGCAGACCGTATACAGTATTGCCCCACTGTCCGTTTTCAGATTTGTGAGATAGCTGGAACATCAGGTCGTTTGTTTCAAACCCACAAACACCAATGATCTTATCGTTATAATTGCGTATCGGAACATAAATATATCTTGCTCTTTCCCATGTGTCGGGGATTTCGACAACTGAGCTTAAAGCATAATGAGTGCCGTCGGCAAACAGAGCGTCGCAATCCTCGAAAAAGTCACTGCTGCTTTCGTTCTTCCAACCACTGTGAAAGTTTATGCCCCTGCTTTTTCCCGTTGTGAACGAGCCTCTGTAAATGGAGAAGTCATTGTTTACGGTATTTTCAGAGCAGAGATTGATATATTTAAGATATATCCCGCTGTAAAGCTGCGTATCCGAACCGCTGTTTGCTGTGGTGTTAAGAATATAAAACGCGCCGCTTGCGGGGGCAACCTGCATATTGAGGTAGACCGAGTCGTAAAGCCTGTTCTGCAAGGCGTCAAGTGCCTCGGAATTGTTTTTCAGATCATCAAAGCTGATATTGTTTTCGGTCAGGTAGTCCTGAATCGACCTTTCAAGCTGACCTGAAAAGGATATCGCACAGGCTGCAAGCTCATTACAGTCACGCTCGATCCTGTCCGAACATGAAGAAAGCCGCACATCAAGATCGTTCATGATCTGTCTGTCAGTAGGATTAAGAATGCCGAAAAGGTTCAGCAGAATGATAATAACAGCAAGAAAAAGACAGATTACCGAAAAGACATAAACAGCAAATCTTCTGCGCAATGAAAGACCTTCTGATTTTAGTTGCTTTACAAGACTTCTGATGTCAAGGTACTTAAGTACATTCATGGCTTACCCTCACATATCCTTGTCACAAAGCTTTTTCAGCTCTTCAAGAGAGTATAACGCAAGCTCATTCAACAGAGCTTCCTTGTCCTCGCCGTTTGCGGTGCGCTCAACGTACTGGTTATGTGCGGAGCGCAGCACCAGCTTTGCATTCTGTTCAAAGCGGCTCTGAATATCCGAAGCGTTGCTGTAAATAGGCAGCGCGTACAGCTCATAGCTGCTCATCATACCGTTCATCATGTCATAAAGATTTCGGTAGCTTTCCTTTTCGGCAACGCCCGTATCGGAAAAAAGAGCCGCAAAAGCCTCATCTGTAACAGGAAGATAGCCTGCGCTTGTAACAAATGTCAGATTATTTTCTTTTTCAGTAAGCCATTTTGCAAAAATATATGCACCGTAATTCTTGCGTTCATCGTCGTTTTTTATCGCAAAAAGTCCTCCTCCCCTGTGTACAGCCACAGACTTATCTGCCGTGAACACTGGGTACGGCAGGGAAACCGAGGTTATATTCTCAGTCGTATTATCGGGATAAAATACCATTTCAGGTTGGTACAGGATATCAGCAGTCGAGCCTATATTTGAGATTATCTCAACCGTTTTCCAGCGCGATGCGGCATAGCCATCGTCAAGGCATATTCCGCCGTAGATCGCTGCTTTGCTGAGCGGCAGCCATACCTTTTCAAAGGCTTCGTCATTCAAGTTCAGCTTGCCGTCCTTGATAAATTCTCCGCAATAGGCTTTCATGCCGATATATGCGTAGTTGTAAAAATCGTTTATCTGCGTAAAATTCTGACCGCCTGACCAGTCGTAATAAATATTGGCTGTTTCAAAAAGTCCGTCATAGGTTTTAAGCTTATCAGTCGATACTCCCGTTTCAAAACCAAATCTGTCAAACAGAGTCTTATTCAGGAACAATCCCTCAGAGGATTTGGCAATAGGAAGCATGAGCAGCTTGTCCCCGAAATATCCCTCTGAAATAAATTCATCTCTGAACATCGAAAGCTCCTGCTCGGGAAAATAGTCATTCCAAGCAAGCAGCTTATCCTCGCCTACTATCTCGGCTACTCTCGGATATGCCGTAAACAGATCGGGAAGCACCTCTGCGCCCGGCTCGCCGTTTGCCGAAGCAGCAAGCGCCTTGTCAATAGCCGAAGAGCTTGTCACCGATACTACATTTACGGTAACTCCGTTTTCTCTGCCTACAGTATCGTTAAATTCGTCGATCGCGTCATTAAGAGGAGATCTCGTCTGACTGCCGTAAACGTGCCACATTGTGAGTGTGACTGGGTTATCGGGATCGGGTCTTGCTTTATCCGAACAACCCGAAAGGCACACAGGTATAAGCGCAAGTAACAAAAGTATAGCAAGTATATTTTTCATAATTATATTTTCCCTTTCGCACGGATAACCCACCCGTTTCCTACCATTTTTTAAAAAAATAAGCCTTTCCTACCCTTTTTTGTGAATTTGGGTAGTGTCAGAAAAGCAGAATTTTAGTATAATAAAGCTTGCAAGGTAGAAGAGAGTATATATCTTAGCCACGTCAAGGGTACTCTTAGTTCCTGCGGGTGCGCCAACAATCGCAGGAACCGCCCGTTTTTAATTTTAGCATATTGCTTCTATTAAGTCAAGATTGCTAAAAAATCCACAAAGGAGAGAATGCGATGGATTACACAGGAAAATGGAAGCTTCATTCCGTAATGACATTCGATGACGACAATATGCCTGTTTATCTCACTCCCGAGGAGTATCTCAATTCTCCGATGCCTTACGTTGACGAAAGCGACGAGGAAGCAGTGGCAGATGAGCTGAAAGAGCGCAAAAAGCTTATCGGTATGTTTATCAAGATCTGCGATGACGGAAAGCTTTATATGCTGTCACCTCTGCCCGAGGGAGTTTCGCAGGAGGAGATCGACAAGGCGGTTTCGGCAGGCGTAATAAAGCTTGTTGACGGTGCGATGACTGACGAGCCTAAGGCTTGGGAGCTTCGTGACGGAGAACTGTGGTTTGACACCGAGATCGAGGGCGAGGTATATGGCGAGAAAGCCGACAGTTGGGTAAAGCCCATTGATGAAAACGGCTTTTTTAATTTTATGAATTTTAGATTTATCAAGGAGGACTAACAAATGGGATTTTTTGATTCACTTATGAAGTCCGCAGGAAATGCGGCTAAGAACGAGGCAGCAAAGGCAGTAAACAACGCCGCTTCTTCTGTAGGTAAAGGCACAAACCGCACAGAAAGCTTTACATTTTCCGCACTTCCAACCAACCTTGCGGAATTACAGGCTCTTCCCGAGGCTTCTCTCGATTCCGCGTTCAAGACAACTGCGCTTACTATCGTTGCTCTTTGTGCTTATGAAAAGAACCCCGACGCCTGCATCGAGATGCTGAACTTCCTTAAAGGTCCCGCAGAAGTTAGTACATACGAAAAGGGCTTTATCAAGGAACGCCTTAACGGCAAATTCTACAAGACATTCTCTTTCTTCGAGGGTGCAACTCCCGAGAACGGCTACAAGCCGACAACTCCTTATGTTATTAAGGTAAGCGAAAACCCCTATTCCTTTGACGAGGAAAACTGGGCGACACTTTATGTTACAAGCGGCGGTGCGGATAATCCCCGTCCCATTAAGCTTAGAAAGAAGCCGTCCACAGGTCAGTGGTTCTTGAACGATATTCAGTGTCTTGCTGATATCCGCGTGCCTGTTGCCGACGATCCTTGGGCTTAATTCGGTAAGCAAGTACATCTTGAAGAATTTCCTAATTTTTGAAGTTTAAAGAACAACAAGCGTTGCAAGATGGGGGCTACACCCCCCAAAAAATGCAACGCTTGTTTTATATAGCCTTGTTGTTCGTTTTCACTATAAAATACAAATACCGTGACTGAATTGCATCAATCACGGTATTTGTACTGGCGGAGAATGAGAGATTTGAACTCTCGCGCCGGTTACCCGACCTACTCCCTTAGCAGGGGAGCCCCTTCACCACTTGGGTAATTCTCCAAATGCCGATAAAAAGCTATTACAAACTACGCATATTATTTTATCACATTTTTTCTGTTTTGTCAAGCACTTTTTAATTTTTTCTCAAATTTTCTTTTGACCTGCCGCGAAACAGCAGGTCAAAAAATAAATCATTCATAAAGCTTGGCATATTCATTAAATATCTGCTCAGACACCGCACCATAGGCATTTTCAGTTTCACCGCAGAGCTGCGCAAACACAAAATGCTTGCCGCCTTGCTGCTCACACAGCTTACCTGTGCAGTTGACATAAATAAGCACCACCGTGCCCGAAATCCGCTCACCTGCCGCTTCGGCAGCCGAAAGTATTTCCTCGTTTATAACAGGCGTGATCATAAACAGCGCCGCAACGCCGCACATTGAATACCTCTCAGTAAGCCCCAAGAAATCAGCAGTCTGCGTACGCACAGGCAGCACTGACATCAAACCATAAAAAC
>JAZNTS010000168.1:0-5078 GCA_045591905.1 Oscillospiraceae bacterium
TTATTCTTCTGTAAGTAACCAACTTATAAAATTTGAGCTTTTAACTCAATCAATAATACAGCTTTCGCTGCGTGATAATTGCTGGGAAAGACTCTGCAATAACTCATCTTCCCAAAACGTATGCACTGTATGCCCCTAAAGCATTACAGTGATACTCTATTAAATGATATTATACCTCATATTTCCTTTTCTGTCAAGTGGTTTTTGCTATTTTTTCATAACTGCTACATGACTATCTTTCCGTCAGCTATACGAATGAGCCGCTGCGCTTTTTTCGCCGCCTGCTCGTCATGAGTTATCATAACGACCGTCTTGCCGCTGCGGTTGAGATCTCGAAGTATATCCATGACCTCGCGGCTGTTGCTGCTGTCAAGGTTTCCGCATGGCTCGTCCGCAAGTATCACAGACGGGTCGGCGGCGATGGCTCGCGCAATTGCGGCTCGCTGCTGCTGACCGCCCGACATCTCAGCCGGGCGATGCCCTGCACGGTCGGACAGCCCCACTATTTCAAGAGCGCGCTTTGCCGCCTCGCGGCGTTCAGCCTTGGATACTCCCCTGTACATCAGCGGAAGCTCCACATTCTCCTGCGCAGTGAGCGCGGGAATGAGATTGAAGCTTTGGAACACAAAGCCTATTTTCCTGCTCCTGATACGGCTAAGCTCCCTGTCCGACAGCTCCGTAACATCGCTGCCGTCCAGTATATAAGTTCCCGAGGACGGAGTATCAAGGCAGCCAAGTATGTTCATAAGAGTTGATTTGCCCGAGCCGCTGACTCCCGTTATGGTTACATACTCGCCGCTCATGATATCAAGGCTGACGCCGTCCAGCGCACGCACCTCAGTTCCGCCGATGTTGTAATGTTTGCACAGATCTCTTGCACTTAATGACATAGAAAGCCCCCCACAGATTATTCGGGGTTAGTATAGCCCAAAGCTGCGGGGGTATTCCTAAAAAATACAAATTATTATCAGATCTTTTGGATATCGAACAGTTCCTGCATGATAAGCCACGCTGGGATATAGCAGCGGTTTACAGTCCACCAGCTTACGCCCGCAAGCCCGTATTCATCTACAAGCGACAGCTTTGATGCGATGCTGCGTGGGTCGTCAAACCAAACGATGTGCGGTGTTCCGTCCTCCGCGGTATAGTAAAAATACGGCGTCTGTGCGTCCTCGTCAAAAATTATTTCGGCATTATATTGCTGCGCAAGCTCCACCGCCGCAGTAAGCCCGATGCTTTTTGCCGCTGTTCCGCGCGTATAAGGCAGCGTCCAGTCGTAAGCGTAATTCGGTAAACTCATCAGCAGCTTTTCGGGCGGTATCTCCGTAACCGCATAGTCAAGCACACGGCGTATCTCGTTTATCGGAGATACAGCAAGCGGCGGACCGTATGTGTAGCCCCACTCATAAGTCATAAGTATAACATAATCCGCTATCTCGCCCTGTGCGGCGTAATCGTGCGCCTCATAAAGCAGTCCTTGCTGATCTGCGGATATCTTCGGCGCAAGCGCCACCGTCAGGATATATCCAAGCCCGCGCACGCGCTCGGCAAGCTGCCGCAGAAACTCGTTGTATATCTCGCGGTCAGTGGGGGCTATGTACTCCATATCCATGTTCACGCCGTAGTAGCCCTTATTCTGAAGCTCCTCAACGATACCGTTTATAAGCTTCTCTCTTAGTGCCGCGTCATTGAGCACCGCAGAAAGCGCGTCGGTGTCAAAGCTTCCGTCATACAGATTTGTCACCACCATCAGCGGCATTACCGCCGAGCGCACCGAGCGGTAGATAAGGTCATCGTCTGCGGGCGCGATAAGGTCGCCCTGAGGGGTCAGAGTGTAGCTGAACGAGCTTAAAAAGGTCAGAAACGGCAGCACGCAGTTCAACGAGCTTTCTGTTATCGTGGGATATGCATAGCCGTTTACTATCGCATCGCGGCGCTCGGCATTCAATCCTACGGGTATCATCACCGTATCGCCCACGCGAATATTCAGCGGGTTAAGGTTTGGGTTAGCCTCCAGAAGCGCCTCCAGCGGAACACCGTATTCCTGCGATATGGAATACAACGTCTGCCCCTCCTTAATAATGTAACGTATGCTGTCTGTCATTATCAGCAGACTTTGTCCGACAACAAGCGGCGAAGTATTTCTAAGTCCGTTGTCCGCCGCTATCCTCATCGGCGGAATACCAAAGCGGCGCGAGATACTGTTCAGCGTGTCGCCGCTTTCAACTGTGTAGATTATCATCAAAGCACCTCCAAAACAAAAAGAGATACCAACAAACATTGGTATCTCATTATATGCAGTAAATGCTGTTTTGTTACACCTCGGCGTAGACCTCGTCAGCTTCGTCGTAGTCGGGGTGCTCCTCTATCGTATTCGGCGCTCCGCCCTCGTTCTTGAACAGCAGTTTTAATATAATAGGCGCAACGATGGACGAAATTATTATAAGCAGTATTACCGCCGTAAAACTTTCAGGTGCAAACAGACCACACGCAAGTCCCTTTTGGGCGACGATAAGCGCGACCTCTCCGCGCGTCATCATGCCTATACCGACCTTGAGGGCGTCCTTGTTGCTGTATCTGAACACCTTTGCCATAAGTCCGCAGCCAATTATCTTTGTTATCAGCGCAACGCCGACAAACGCAAGTCCGAACCACAGCAGCTCAAGCGTAAAGCCGTCCAGCGTGGTCTTAAGTCCGATACTCGCAAAGAACACAGGCCCAAACAGCATATAGCTGCTGATGTCCATTTTGCCTGCTATGTATTCCGCATCACGCAGATTGCACAGGATTATTCCCGCAACGTATGCACCCGTAATATCCGCAATTCCGAAGAATGCGTCTGCACAGTACGCCATAGTAAAGCACAGCGCAAGTCCGAAAATGGGAATGCGGCGCTGATGGAAGAACTTCTTGTCAAGATACTTGAACAGGAAATATATCAGAACGCCGATGCACAGGCTGAACACTATAAACAACAGCGTTTTTACTATAACATCAACAGGGTCAGCGTCAGCGCTCTTGAAGCCGATAACGAATGTCAGAACGATAATGCCGATAACGTCGTCGATTATCGCGCTGCTCACTATCAGCGTGCCTATCTTTCCTTTCAGACAGCCAAGCTCGCGCAAGGTCTGCACCGTGATACTTACCGAGGTCGCCGTCATTATCGTGCCGACGAATATCGCCTTGAAAAACTCCTCCGAGCCTATCGGTGCAAAGCCGTAAAAGCAGGAATACAGCACCCAGCCGCCCGCAAGCGGCACCAGAACTCCCGCGCAGGCGATACACACCGCAACGGGGCCTGTCTTGATAAGCTCCTTTAAATTGGTCTCAAGTCCCGCCGAAAACATCAGCAGCACAACGCCTATCTCTGCCATGACAGCGAGAAACTCCGACTCGCCGACAAGTCCGAGAACGCTCGGGCCGATAAGCAGTCCCGCCACTATCTGACCCGCTACCTGAGGCGCTTTCAGCTTTTTCGCGCCAAGCCCCAGCAGCTTTGCCGCGATGATTATTATTGCAAGATCCTTAAAACAGGTTATCGTATCCATATAATCGCCTTTCATTAAGCCTATTTTTATCCTTAACAATTATATAACTATTCCCGTATTAATTCAAGGCTAATTCTTAACAATAATTTACGACTTTGCGGTATTTTTTTGGTCAGTCTAGACACAATAAATACAATACTATGGCGGGAGGCGGAATATGGCAATAGATTTTTCAAGGGGCGCAAGAACTCTGCGCTGCACGGCAGACGGCAGAGTGATTCCATTAAACGAACTTCGTGACGGAGTGTATTCACATCGGCTGAAAGGCGACGGCTTCGCGGTAAGGCTGAGAAAGCGCGGCACTGAGCCGCAGGGCGACGGCTTCGGCGCTTCGCTGAAACGGCTGCTGTGGCAGCTTATCCAGCCATCGGAGTATGTTGAGATAGTCGCTCCCACGGACGGCGTGGTGACCTCTCTAGCCGACGGTCTGTCGCTTCGCACGGGCGACGGAGTAAGCGTCACTGTATTCACCGAAGCTGATACAGGATTTCTGCCGCAAATCGGAGAAAAAGTGCGGCGTGGCTCAACGATATGCGTTGCAACGCGCGAGGAGCTTCAAGGCAGCACGCTCGGCGGCGCGATAGCCGTGCTGTTTACACAGCCGCAGCAAATAACCGAGCTGCATATTGTTGCAGGAAAACGCCGCGCAGGTGACCGCGCGGCGTTCTATAGGGTAAATAAAGGATAGCTTATACTGTTGCCGCCGCTTTTTTCTCGGCATTCACCTTAGCGGCGCTTTTCGCTGTGTATTCCGTAACATTCAGAACGGTCTCGCCGTCTATCTGAAGCGCGCACGGTCTGTCAAATCTGACAGTAATGTCATGACCTTTGATTACATCGATACATTTGGTATGCTTAATATGCTCGCCCTTGAAGATGGACGGAAATGCCATCAGAGTTTTAAGCTTGCCCGATGTGTGCCAAACGACAAGGGACAAGCACGGCTCGGCGTCCTCCCTGTCCTGATGCGGCGCAGCGTTCATGCCGCCGCCGTAAAATCTGCCGTGCATCGCAGGCGCTATCCACACCTTTTTATATCGGCGCTCGACTCCATCGACAATAACAGTCGCACCCGAGGGCTTGTAAGCATAAAGCAAGCCCTTTATTGCAATAGAAGTGTAGTTCACAGGCTTTCCGTTGGCGGTCTTGCGCTTTTCATCGCCCGCCTCACAGCAATAGCCGTCAAGACCAAAGCCTATAGCATTTACAAAAATGCTCTCTTTACCGTTTACCGTAACGCGCGGAAGATTGCTGAGATACTTATTTATCTTAAACGGAACACAGCCCTTTTCCTTGCCGATATCATGCAGAAAATCATTACCGCTGCCCGCCGCAAAATAGAGGATATCATTCTCGATGTTAATATCCTTTGTTGCGTTGACAAAGAAATTCAGCGTGCCATCGCCGCCGCAAAGCACAACCTCGTCAGACGGAACAAGTCCGCTGAAGAAATCCGCATAGTTGTCTATCTCTGTCATACTGCAAAAACGAAGCTTCTTATTTGACAAAAGCTTTTCAAGCACCTGC
>JAZNTS010000169.1:0-13138 GCA_045591905.1 Oscillospiraceae bacterium
GGCCTCCGACTTATCCTCTAGGAAAAGGCTGCACGCAGCGTAACTCAGATTATCGAAATCGGTCAGCTTAACAGTGTAGTAACCATCGTCATTGAAAAAGATATCCTCTACAGGGATACTGCCTGTTTCATAATCAGCAAAGCCGTCTGTATTGGTGCTGTAATCACCGTATTCATAGTCGATATCCCAGATATTATCATAGTCCTGACAAAGCTCAGTGTTGTCATAGGCGCTGATATCGCCGCCTGTCGTACCATATGCAACCTTATCAACAAACGCTAGATAGTAGCTACTGGGGCAGATGCCTGAAAACGTTGAAAGTTCCTCAGACCCTTGAACGGAAAGCGGATAATACACAGAAAGTCCGCTTGCCCTGCCGTGTTGGATACCATTCTTCTTATAGCGTATTGCAGATTTCAGCTTATCCAGCGTGTCGGAAGCATTGGAACAATAATCCGAAGCCGCTTCAAGGATACCGCCGAAGTCAACCATATTCGTGAAGCCCTCGGTACGGTTGTTGCCGCCGAAATTATCGGCGGACTGGATAGCTTTAACGATCTCCGTAAATTCTCCGCTCTCATACATCTGCTGTGCCGTTTTGTCAAAGGACGTTATAAGAGCGTCTATTTCGGAAAGATTTGTAACGGAAAAGGTTGCGGTGTATTCCGAGCCGTCAAGCTTGCAGTGTTCATAATACGCATCAGCAATAGCCTTACCGAGCGCGGCGCCGTCAGCGTCAGGCGAAGCGGCAAGGAAATCCATCATAGCGGTGTAATCCCAGCCGTTGCTAGGCTCAAGTTCTTCGGAGGCGAACATATAATTCGCATACGGAACGAGCATATTTGCGGTTTCCAGCGTAGCCATAAGGCAGGCGTCAAAGCCGATAAACTCGAACTTTTCCGTCATGCTGTCAAAGGTACTGCTCAAAGCCTTGTCTATCTCGGCAAGAGAAAGGCTGTCATAGTCGAATCTTTCATCAAAGCAAACACCGCTGATACTACCGCCGCCGTGATTCCAGAATACGAGTCCCATATTCTCGGCAGGATAATTTTCAACGCCCCATTCAACAAAATCAGAAAGCGTGCCTGACCTGCCCATGCTGGTGAGCGACCGCTCGTCCACAAGAGTATAGTAGTCCTCTGTCAGCTCAAAACGCTGTATCTTGTCCTCGGCAATATCATCATAAGACCACTCATTCGTGCCGCCTGTCTGAAAGACGAAGTTTACATTCTCGCCAAGCTCCGCGTCAAAAGCTTCAAAAATATCTGTGGAAGCGGAAAAGGACTCGCTCTCAAGGTCGGTGCCGCACATATACACCAGTATAGTCCAGTCATCACCGCCCATTGAGTTCTCGGTGGCTCTGCTTCTTCGTGCGACTTCAAGCTCGCCGTCGATTCTGGAAATGATAGAGCCGCTGTCGCCAAAATCACGCGGTGGAGCTTCAGGCTCGCTCTCTGCCTTATCAGAAGTCGCTGTCGTGGTTTTAGAGGTACTTGACCATGGCGCAGAAGTAAATCTTTCATGATCGCTTTGGCTATCAGACGTATTATCATTGCCGCAGCCCGTGAACGCAAGCGTTATCGACACGACAGCACATATAACCTTAATGATATTACTTTTCATATGTAACCTCCCAAAATGCCAAAAATTTGTCATTCCAACAACAATTATACAACCAAATGTAAGAATTGTCAACACAATGCTCATAAATACAAAGACCGTACCGTTCCAATGAGAAACGATACGGTCTGAATCATACTAAAATCAATGAGAGAGGAACCAATCGCGCATGAATCTGCCGCTCTCTGTAAGATGAGAATCAGTCCAACCGCCCTTGGAGCTCGCTCCGGGAGCAAGAATGGAACAGGTCTCATTTTTATCAGACAAAGCCCAGTTTATGTAGCTTATATTTAGTTCGTCAAACATCGTCAGCCACTTTTTTGCCTCGGAGAGATTATTGCTGCCGCCGCCCGAAGCATCGCAGTTGCCGAACTCCGACACAAATATGGGGAGTCCGCTGTTATAGCACTTCTTCGCTCTGTCGCGAAGCCAATCGCCGTGTGTTGCCGCATAATAATGCAGCGCATACATGACGTTATCGAATTTCAGCGGGTCGGCAAGCGCCTTGTCTATATCCTGTGACCATGTGGGCGTGCCAACAATAACAACGGAATCGGGGGCGTTCTTGCGTATAACAGGGATAACTTCCTCTGCGTAAGGCTTTACATCACCGCCCCACGAAGCGTACCCGTTAGGCTCGTTGCATATCTCGTAAATAACATTGGGGTACTTATTGTATTTCTTCGACATATAATCAAAGAAGCGCAGCGCGTCGGATTTGCGCACCTGCGGCGACTGGTCGCCAAGCAAATGCCAATCAATTATTACATACATATCCAGTTCAATGCAAGCGTCCACGCAATCCTGAACAAGCTGTTCAAGCCCAGCCTTGGTGCTGTCATTGTAGCCCTCGCCCGAACCCGAGTACATCGCGATACGAATAGTGTTAATATTCCAGTTATCGCGCAGATATTTGAAAGCCTGTTTATTGGCAAACGCAGGAAACCACTGTATACCGTGTGTGGAAACTCCGCGAAGCTGAACAGGAGCACCGTCCTCTCCAACAAGGTCAGGTCCCTTTACCGAAAGCTGACCGATATCGGAAACAAGACCGTATTTTCCCGTGTGCTCTATATTCTCCTCAACAGGAGGCTTACTGACGGTAGATGTAGTCTTTGCAGTTGTCGCGACAGTTGTCTGCGCCGTTGTAGTGTTCGGCTTTTGTGTGTTATTGTTCACCTGTGCCTGCTTTCCGTTTATTGTTATAGAAGAGATGCTCGTTACCGCAGCGGGCGTCTTTATAATGCAGCCAAATGTAGTTTCGGCACCTGCCGCTACCTCGCCGTTATATTCGGCATTAACTGCGGTAAAAGAGCTTCCGCTCGGAGTAACAGAAGCATTCCACTGCTGCATAAGCTCACACTGCTGACCGAGAGATACCTCAACGCTCCAACCGCTGAGCGCCTTATCAGAGCCGTTTTTCACAATAAAGTCCATCTGGGTGCAATGCTTGCCGCTCTCCTCCCAAGAAGAGGCAATAGAATAAGTAACCGAAACGCCTGTGCTTTCAGACGGATTCGAGGTCTGAGGCGCTGTGGTTGTGGTTTGCTGCGTGGAAGTTACCGCCTCGACCGGCTCGGTCTGAACAGTCGAAGAAGCGGTGTCAGACGGCTGTGTCTGCTGATGCTGTGATTGCGTAGGCTCAGTTGCTTGTGAGCCTTGCTCGGTCGGCTGTGAGCTTGATCCTGTATCATCAGTCATAACGCTTGCCATTGAAGAAGAGCCGCTGTCTGCCGAAAGCTCCGCGGAGGACGAGCCGCAGGCGGTCATTGTAAGTAACATAACTGCGCTTAAAATCACCGCAGTTATCTTTTTAGATTTAAGCATGATATCACCTTTCAAAAGTTAATCTATTAAATATAATACATCATTGAGCCGAATTTGTAAAGGCTTTGCAGCAAAAAACGGCAATTTTGATACATTATTATTACAACAGCATTGAACAAATGATGTAAAACAATGATTTCATTTGTGCAATACTACTAATTTGTGCAAAGAGTTATTGACATTTTTCATCAAATAATATATAATGTTAAATAGGTTATTATACTTAAAACAAATATAACTTAAGTTGAAAAGAGATGATGCAAATGGAAACGGCACAACTATGGAACTCCGTTTTCGGAAGTGTTTGGGAAACGCTTATCAAAAGCACTCCTGAAATAGGCGGTTTTTTGCTTGATAACGAAAACAAAACTGCGATGACCGATAAAAACGCTTTGGTACTGCTGAAGCTTAATGCCGCACCCGATTTCACGGAGCTTTCGGAGCTTATTCATAACCTCTCCGAGGAGAACGGCAACGGAGTTGTAAGCGTATTATTCAGCGATAAAAATGATAAGTACACTGCGGGTATTGTAAAGCTCACATCAAGTCTTGCAAAGCTCTCAGAAAACCTGCCCGTGCGTTCTTATACTTATCTTGTTACTTCGATTACACAAGGCGCGCACGATTCATTATTGGCGCTTATCCAGATAGAGGAATTCGGAAACCCAAGCCTTGACGGCATAGATATCGGCGAAGTGCTCGCGGCTATCCTCGCTGAAGCTCCGTCGGGTACGATACTTTCCGCGGCTGCAAGAAACCGCTTTTGGCTGTATATTCCCGATTATTCCGATGACAAGATACAATGTCTGAAGCTGCTGCAGGACGCTGTGCGCAAGTTCGGTCTCGAAAGCTCAGAGCCGCACCATCTCACCTTTACCGCGGGCTGCGGCGCTGATGTGGCGCTTGTTTCACAACGTATGCAGGCTGCGGAATTTACGCTTTTCGAGGCTGCCGCAAAAGGCACGGGCACGATACTCACCTACTCAGACGAGCGGTTTGAAGAGCAAAAAAATGAATATGAAAAGATGCGCCGCTTTACAAGACTTATCGACAACAATCTTTTCCAGTATCATTTTCAGCCCATCGTAAGCGCAAGAAACGGTGATATCATCGCATATGAGGCGCTCATGCGCACCGATAAGAGCATCGGCATGAATCCTTTTGAGATTCTCACCGCCGCTGAAAAGCTTGGAAAGATGTATGAGATAGAAAAAGCGACCATAAGCAACACGCTTAAATACCTCTGTGACAATCAGGCAAGCTTTGTAAATAAGCGCCTGTTTGTAAACTCTATTCCGGCGTATATGCTCACCGATGATGACTGGAACGCACTTGTGCATACCTACGGCGAACTGATGGAAAAGGTCGTTATCGAAATGACGGAGCAGACCGAAATGGAAGACGACAAATTCGAAGCGGTTCGTGAAAGATTAAAGCGCAGCAATATCGCGCTTGCGATCGACGATTTCGGCGCGGGTTATTCCTCCCCCTCCAATCTGCTGAGATACAATCCCGATTTCGTAAAGATAGACCGTTCACTCATTCAGGATATAAATTCAAAACCCAAGGTACAGAAGTTCGTTTCGGGCATTATTGAGTTTATCCATGAAAACGGCTATTCGGTGCTTGCAGAGGGCGTTGAGACCCACGAGGAGCTTAAAACTATGATTCAGCTTGGCTCCGACCTTATACAAGGCTACTACATATCCATGCCGAAGCCATTTACTCTGCATGAAATAACCGATACGCTGCGCGAAGAGATAAACGCGATCAATCTTGTATACTCAAAGAATATCACTAAGGTATACCACCCCGAAAACGGCGAAACAGTCGAGCTTTCAAAGCTTGCTGCAGAGCATTACGGCACTATCTATATAGACGCTGAAGATGTTACTATCGAGGGCGACGGAAAGCTTACTGTCAACTGTCCTATAATCATAAAGGACGGTTTGAATACCACATTAACGCTCAAAAATGTTGTTCTCACCACCGATAAGGACAATCCTATAATCTCTCTTGGCGTAGAATCAAACGTTGATATGGTTCTCGTGGGCGACAATTCCTTAAGCTCGCGCGGAATATGGGTACCGCAAAGCGCATCTTTAAAGCTCAGCGGCTGCGGTAGTCTGTCAATTAAGGTAGATATACCCAACGCTTACGGAATCGGTGTCGATAAGGACAACAGCCCCGGCAACATCGTTTTCGAATGTGCAGGAAAGATATATATTGAGTCCAACGGTGAGGACTCGGTTGCGATCGGCGGCGGCAAGAACAAGGGCGGAACTGCTATCCGTATCCTTGCAGGCGCACTTGAGATTCACTGCGGCGGTGGAAACTGCATAGGCATCGGAAACTTCGACGGCAACAGTGTGATAGACTTCTCCAACAGCTCATGTGATATCAATATTTCTGCTTCAAATGCAGTTGCAATAGGCTCGCTCAACGGCAAGACCGATATTTTCATGGAAAACTACAAGGCTGATATAGTCCTTTCGGGACTGAGCCTTTGCGGACTTGGCTCAATGAACGACGGCGAGGGCAGAGTGTACACTTCAAGCGGCACTATCAACTGCGATATGCACGGCAGAATCATAAGCTGCATAGGAGGCTATAAGGGTAACGTCAACTGCACCGTAAAATCCTCTATGGTAAACCTGTACTGCGAGGGCAACTCCGCGTCGGGTATCGGAGATATTGCAGGCGGCGGCGATATTGCTATTAAAGAATGCAGTGTTAAGATGACTTTCCGCGTCAAGGAAGGTATAGGTCTTGGTTCAAAATCGGGCGCGCTGAGAGTTGAAAACACCGTTCAAGATATCAGAATAAGTGAATAATCAAAAGAGGCTTTGAGCATAAACTCAAAGCCGCTTTTTCCATGCTTCACGCCATTTTGCTGAACATATCCTTGCCAACGCCGCAAAGCTCACATTCGAAGTCATCAGGCAGATCCTCAAATTTAGTGCCTGCGGCAATTCCCTTTTCGGGCATTCCCTTTTCCTCGTCATAAACCCAGCCGCATACATCGCATACATACTTACTCATTTTCGTTCCTCCTGTTTGTTATTGTATTGGTTCAAAATCAGCCGCTCCGTGCTTGCACAAGGGACAAATAAAATCCTCGGGCAGCTCATCTCCCTCATATACATAGCCGCATATCTTGCAGACATAGCCCTTTTTGCCCTCGGTGTCAGGCTTAGGCTTAACATCGTTCAGATAACGCGTGTAGGTCATTGTCTCCTCGTCTGAAACAACCTCCGATGCAGTTACAGCGCAAATGAACATTCCGTGTGTTCCGAGGTCTACATATTGCTCGACTTTAAGCGATACATATGAGTTGATATTCTGCGGCAGTACCGCAAGCCCGTTTTGGGAGCGCAGCGGCTCCAGACCCACAAATTTGTCGGTATCACGTCCGCTGTGAAAGCCAAAGCGCTCAAACACCGAAAAAGGCGCGTCAACAGCAAGGAAGTTTACATTCATCACGCCAGTGCGTTTTATTGTGTCATGTGAATAGCTTTCCTTGCCGAGCGTCACAGCTACGCGATCGGGCGTATTGGTGACCTGTGTAACGGTATTTACTATTAAGCCGTTATCCTTTTTTCCGTCATTTGAAGTGACCACATACAAGCCGTAGCCTATATTCATCAGGGCTGAGCCGCCGATTTCACCATCATTTCCGCAAAGCTCCTCGGCAAGCGCTTTTATCTGTTCAACGCTCTTGTCGTCAAGCGCGGAATGTATCGTCACCTTGTTTTTAAGGAATTTCAGTCTCTTGCAGCCGTTAAGCATTCCTTTCATGAGTTCTTCTGCCTTAGGCGCCCAGCTCCCGTTTTCTACAAACGCAACACTGCGGCGCTGATAGTCACGCTCGGTCAGATGGCTGATAAACTCGCGCATAAACGGAAATATCGAAGCGTTATAGGTCGTAGTTGCAAGCACCAGCTTGCTGTATCTGAATGCGTCGCTTACCGCCCTTGACATATCGCACCGAGCAAGGTCATAAACTACTGCCTTTTCGCCCTGCCCTGTCAGTGTTTCGGCGAGAAGCTCGACCGCGGCTTTAGTGTGACCGTATACCGAAGTGTAAGCAATGACTGTTCCGTTTTCCTCCGCGCGATAGCTTGACCATGCGTCGTAAAGCCCGTGGTAATACGAAAGGTTTTCAGTAAGCACAGGCCCATGCAGTGGACATATCTTTCGGATATCCAAATTAGCCGCCTTTTTCAGAAGCTCCTGCACCTGTGCGCCGTATTTTCCCACTATGCCGATATAATATCTCCGCGCTTCGTCTGCCCAGTCCTCATTCACATCAAGCGCGCCGAATTTACCGAAGCCATCTGCCGAAAACAGCACTTTATCATAGCTGTCATAGGTAACGATCACTTCGGGCCAATGCACCATAGGCGCCGCAACAAAGGTCAGCGTATGTCTGCCTAGCGTCAGCGCGTCACCCTCGCCTACTACTATCCGCCTGTCTGCCATATCCTGTGAGAAGTAATTTTTCATCATGTCAAAAGCGCGCTCAGAGGAAACGACTTTTACATTCGGATAGTTTTTTATAAACTCGATGATATTTGCGGAATGATCAGGCTCCATGTGCTGTATCACAAGATAATCGGGGCTTCTGCCGCAGAGTGCTTTTTTAATATTATCAAGCCATTGTTCACTAAAGCTTGCATCAACGGTATCCATCACCGCGATCTTTTCATCGATTATCGCATAGGAATTGTACGAAATTCCGTTTGGAACAGCATATTGTCCCTCAAAAAGATCTATGCTGTGGTCGTTCACTCCGAGGTATCTAATATCATCTGTGATCGTCATTTCAACGCCTCCTTAAAAGTTTTCATGTATATTCACACAGTGATATTATTATCAGTATTTCGTCGATTATTCCGACAGAAAGCAAAGCCGCAGCCTTTCTTTAAAAGCTGCGGTCATTTTTATATAGAACTACATTTGTATACCTCGCGATACATACGCTCTCTTATCATATCGTATTCGTCAGGTGACAGCGGCGTGGGATAGGACATTATGACGAGCGGTATAGGCTTTTCACCCTTTATAAGCGGCGGCTGGATATACTCATAGCTGTTTAGCTCAAAACCAAGACGTTCATAAAACGCAACTCTGCGCGCAGCTATGCTGCTGTCATCGGGTGGCTCTGCCTCCAGCACAAGCTTACGTCCGTCTGTAAGCTCTTTTAAATAGCACATCAGCGCAGAGCCTGTTCCCTGTCCGCGCAGATTGGGAGAAACTGCAAAATGCTCGATATAGACAAAATCATCAAAATCCCAAAAATTCAGAAAGCCCCTAAGCTTATCGGGAATATAGCAGACGCTATTAAAGCGCTCCTCAGAAAACTCAGCCAAATGCCCTGCGCGATCTCTGCGCTCTGTCGTCGGGAAAGACTGCTCCAATATGGCAAAAAGCTCGTCAAAGCGCTGCACATCTATCATTCTGTGTTTGTTGTATACTACCGTATCGTTCATTTCAACCTCGTTGTTTTTGTATTTTCTCATCTCATGATATCACTCGTAGCTAAATTTGTCAAGACAGCTTGCTCTATGTAATTATGTACAGGCGGAGGCTAATAAAATACATCGAGGTGATAACAATGTTTGACATTTTCATTCAGCTTGCGCTGGAAAATCTGCTTTTTTTCGGGCTTCATCTCGAAAGCCGAAATATGTTCCCGAAACAGCTCAGCAAAAAGGAGGAGGCTGAATACATAAAACGAATAGCCGAGGGCGATCCGACTGCACGAAACACACTTATCGAGCACAACCTGCGGCTTGTCGCATATATAGTAAACAAGAATTATCCCGACTCAAATGAGCAGGACGATCTTATTTCCATCGGTACGATAGGTCTTATCAGAGCTGCTGAAACTTTCGATTATCAAAAGGGCAATCACTTTTCAACTTATGCGTCAAAGTGTATTGATAACCAGATAAAAATGTATTTCCGAAAGATAAAACATCAGCTTACAGAGATATCAATAAGCGAGCCCATCGACTCGGATTCAGAGGGAAACGCGCTGACTCTCGCGGATATTTTCAGCTCTGATATAAACATTGAGGAGGACGTACTTCTGAAAATAAATTCCGAGAAGCTGTATCGTTTTATTGAGGAGGAGCTTGATGAACGCGAGCGTGAAATAATCGCAAAGCGTTATGGTATTCCCGACAAGAACGGGCGCGTCTGCAAGCCACTGACTCAACGCGAAATAGCAAAGCAACTGAAGATTTCAAGGTCGTATATCTCTCGAATAGAGAAAAAAGCGCTCGAAAAGCTGAGAGAAAGGTTTGAATAATAGTTTTCAATCATATTCCTGTCCACCGTCGCATAAGCTGTACAAAAAACTCGGCGGTGCGAATATGAAAAAAGATATATCCCTATGGCAGTACACAGGCTTGGTCTTTACGGCGGTGTTCGGGACGCTGCTGCATTTCTTGTATGACTGGACGGGCGGAAGCCTCCTCGCTGCTCCGTTCTCGGCGGTGAACGAATCTACATGGGAGCACATGAAGCTGCTCTATTTCCCGATGCTCGCTTTTGCGCTTATACAAAGCCGCTTTTTCAGGGAGCGCAGGGACTTCTGGTGCATAAAGCTCGCAGGAAGCCTGACAGGGCTTGCGCTTATTCCAGTGCTGTTCTACACGCTTGGCGGAATATTCGGCGGCACTCCCGACTGGGTGAATATCACGATATTCTTCATCTCAGCGGCGATAGCGTTTCTTGTGGAGGCTCGGCTGTTCAAAGGGGACGGATTGCCTTGCAGAGTGCCATTTCTCGCCGTTGCTGTCATCGTTCTGATCGGAATTCTGTTCATGGTGTTCACTTTCTGGACGCCGCAGATACCGCTGTTCAGAGATCCCATTTCGGGAAGTTATGGGATAGGCGATTGACTACCTCAATACACAACATTGGCGGAGCAATTCACTCCGCCGATTGTTTATTCATACATGTAACCCATGCTACGAAATTATCCCACAAATCTAATGCTTTGTATTACATTGCATACGAAATGCCCGCACCCTTGATATGCCTTGAATCATTGGCAAGCTCTATCATTGGTGCGGTAAGCGCTCCCCTTTCATCGGACAGGCTCAGTACCGTTATCGCAGTAAAATCGGGACAGATCGCCCTGCACAGGTAAAAGAACGGCAGATTGAGCAAATGAGAAAGCAAAGCAGACGATGAGCCTCCGTGGCTGAAAAGTGCAATAGTTCTGTTTGTATTCTCGCCTATAACGCGATAGTTAGCACCCTCGCGCTTGTAGCCTAAAGCTTCAAGCCACTCGTCCGACTGCTTTGCAACGCGCTCAAGCTCGGCAAAAACTATATTGTTGCGAAAAGGCGGCTGCTTAGTCCAGCCTTCGTCCATAAGCGAATGACCCTGTGATATCGCATACAGCGAGGTGTCCCACGGGTGTCCGTCGGCGTACACCTCGTTGCCGTCGGAGCTACCCCACTTTATCTCCCGCATAAAATCCACTGTAGTGACATCAAGTGACAAAATCTTCGCTGTATGTAATGCAGTCTCCTGTGCTCTGCCAAAGGGCGAAGAAAATATCTGCTGTATACCCTCACCTTTAAGGCGCAGCGCAGCTTTTTCCGCTTGCTCATGCCCAAGCGGAGTAAGACAGTCATTGACGTAATCGGGGTGTCCGTGGCGAACCAAAACGATCTTCATAGCTTTTCTCCCATTCGTTTATCATATCAGCGCTGATTATTTATCTAATTATAGCACCAACACTTAAACAAGTCAATATGTCACCAAAACAGGCTGACACCTCAGCGAGTAGTCAGCCCATTTTGTTATCTTTTATTCGGTAGATCCTGAGTAATACTCCAGTGCCTTTGCTAGCAGATGATCGTTTCCGTCATCGAAGATAGCCTTTATCGCTTCCTCATCAAAGGGCACTCTGATGTCGATGTCATTGCCGCTTTCGTGATCAATTCCCGAATCGACCGACACGTCACCGTTTTCATCAAGCAGCAGCGAGCCCGAAAAGCTGAGCACATAATCGTCATCAAACATCAAGCCACCCACGCCCTGCGCAGAACCGTTTGGCTCCGTAAATCCTATTATAGTAACATCAGGCATACCCTGCATGACCTCAACAAGATGATCAGCAGCACTTACGCTGTTGTGGTTTACTATAATGGTAAGCTTTCCGTCCCAAAGATCCTCTCCTGTGACATAATTATCCTTATCCTTGATAAATCTGCCGTTTTCGTCAGTAACGTAACCGCCTGCCGAGTCGCTCCACAGCGCGTCAGTGCAGTAATAGTGCTCTCCAACGGGCGCGAAGATAGAAGCTATCGCCTTGACCATTCCGCCGTCGCCGCCCGAATTATCCCTCATATCAAGGATAACATGATCCTTGCCCTGTGCTTTAAGCTCGTCAAGCTTTGTTGTGATATCATACTTCAGACCTCTGTAATCACCGCTTTCCATAGAAGCGCTGTCAGACATCATCATCTTCATACGAAACACAGAGGTCTTTTCATCTATCTCCTCCCACATGAGATGACCTGTTTCGATTCCGCCTGTTATCTTTGCGAGCGCACCTTTCAGCCTACCGCTGTAATATGCACCAAGCTTAGTTAGTTCAGCGGTCTTTTCATTACCGCTGTCATCTATAAAGCCCACTGTAATACAGTCGCCCTCTGCACCGCCACAAAGCAGAGTTCTGAAAAACTCCTTATTATCCTTGTCGGCAAAAGAGAAGTATTTCATAGCTTCATCGCTGATATTTTCGGGGCTTACCCCGTCCCAAGACGTGATTATCGTGCCATTGCGTATTCCCGCTTTATAAGCCTCGCTGTCAGGCTCAACATTTACTGCCGCAGTTCTGCCGTCAGAAAGCGTCATTGGCGCTAATCCATAATCATTGCCGAGCACCTTGTCATACATCTCGGTCGTGACCTCATCAAAGTTTTCAGCATAAATATATCCCACATGACCGTCATTAAAGCACGCGCAAAATTCAGTCCATACTATGAGGTTTTGCAGCTCGTCCTGAGAGCGGTTCACTTCCTCAAAACGCGGCAGATACTCACGATATAGCGCGTCAAAGTCAATTCCCTTGTGGTCTGCAAGAACATAATGACTCTCCATTGACTTGATACCGTCCTTGAAATCCTGCACATAATCATAAGCGCGGTAGCCTTTTGACACAGTGCATAAGAGTATCGTGACGATAGCGAGAACTGCGGCAACGACAGACGATATCCTACGTAGGATTCCGCTATCCTTAAAAAAGCCGACAAGCAACACAACTGCTGCAGCATAAGCAGGAATCATGTAGATATCAAAGCCTGCTATTCCCACGATAATAAGTCCCGCCATCACAGGTGCGGCATAGCAGATACGCCATTTCTGCGTTACCCGCTTTTCTGCGATTTTTGAAATCACAAACAATGTGGCTGACAATGCAATTAGGAGGAGAGCCAAGCTAAGATCAAGATATTCCATTGAGATACCTCCTTAATGCATATCATCGTTCTTAAAGAACGTGTATCCGAGAAGCAGAGCCGCAGCTCCTACAACTACCGATACGATGATAGTCGGCAGCACAAAATCCGCCGAAAGACCTGTTTCGTAGATATAATAAAGGTCGCCGCCAAGTCCGAAGCTGTCCCAACGATCAAGTCGGATCGTAGCCATGTCGTTCTGTGAG
>JAZNTS010000170.1:0-4565 GCA_045591905.1 Oscillospiraceae bacterium
GCCTGCCCGTTAGCAGACCGCTTATCACAGGTCAGCGTATCATCGACACCATCTGCCCTATCGCAAAGGGCGGAACAGCGGCTATTCCGGGCGGCTTCGGCACAGGCAAGACCATGACCCAGCACCAGCTTGCAAAATGGTGCGACGCTGACATAATCGTGTACATTGGCTGCGGCGAGCGCGGCAACGAGATGACACAGGTGCTTGAAGAGTTCAGCGAGCTTATCGACCCGAAATCGGGCAGACCCCTCACTGACAGAACAGTGCTTATCGCAAACACCTCAAATATGCCTGTTGCGGCTCGTGAGGCTTCTATCTACACAGGTATAACCCTTGCGGAATACTACCGTGATATGGGCTATCATATTGCCATCATGGCAGACTCCACTTCACGCTGGGCTGAAGCGCTGCGTGAGATATCGGGACGTCTTGAGGAAATGCCCGCAGAGGAGGGCTTCCCCGCTTATCTCCCCTCGCGTCTTTCCGAGTTCTATGAGCGCGCAGGCTACGCTGAAACGCTTTGCGGCAGCGAGGGCAGCGTTACCATAATCGGCGCTGTTTCCCCACAGGGAAGTGACTTCTCCGAGCCTGTTACACAGAACACAAAACGCTTTGTGCGCTGCTTCTGGGCGCTTGACAAGTCGCTCGCATACGCGCGTCATTACCCCGCCATCGACTGGACAAACAGCTACAGCGAATATCTCGATGAACTGTCGGATTTCTATACCGATAACGTAGGCGCGGAGTTTATGAAGCTGCGCCGCGAGATGTCCAATATTCTGCTGGAAGAAAGCAAGCTTATGGAGATAGTAAAGCTTATCGGTGCGGACGTTCTTCCCGATGACCAGAAGCTTGCGATAGAGATCGCAAAGGTCGTTAGAGTAGGCTTCTTGCAGCAGAACGCTTACCACAAGGACGACACCTATGTTCCGCTTGAAAAGCAGATGCTTATGATGAAAGCTATCTCAAAGCTTTATAGCCTTTCACTTATCGCTGTAAAGAGCGGCGTTCCTATCGCCGATGTGATTGCACTGGGCTTCTTCGACAAGCTGATAAAGATGAAATACGATATCCCCAATGACAGACCCGAAATGTTTGAGGAATACTTCGCACAGATGGACGAGGCGTTCCGCACTCTTTCCGTCTGACGGCAAAGGAGTTAATATATGAGCTTACAATACATGGGGCTTAAAGATATAAACGGGCCTCTTATTGCGCTGGAGGGCGTTTCGGGCGTTTCATTCGATGAAATAGCTTCTATCCGCCTTGACGATGGCACGGAGCGTATCGGCAGAGTTGTCGAGATGCAGGGCGACAAGGTAGTGCTTCAGGTATTCGAGGGCACAAACGGCATCTCCCTTAACAATACAAGAACTGTATTTTCGGGTAAGCCTCTCGAAATACCGCTTGCCCCCGAGATACTCGGCAGAGTTTTCAACGGCGCGGGAAAGCCCATTGACGGCCTTGGCGCAGTGTTCCCCGAAAAAATGGGCGATGTAAACGGACAGGCGCTTAATCCCGTTGCAAGGCAATACCCCAGAAACTATATCCACACAGGTATATCCTCTATCGACGCGCTGATGACGCTTATCCGTGGACAAAAGCTTCCGATATTCTCGGGCGCGGGTCTGTCGCACAACAAGCTTGCAGTGCAGATAGTAAAGCAGGCAAAGCTTGCAAAGCAGGAGGATTCAGATTTCGCGGTAGTTTTCGCTGCAATGGGCGTTCAAAATGACGTTGCGGACTATTTCCGCCGCTCGTTTGAGGAAAACGGCGCGATAGAGCGTGTTGCGATGTTCCTCAATCTTTCCAACGACCCTATAATCGAGCGTATCCTGACGCCAATGTGCGCACTTACCGCCGCTGAATACCTCGCGTACGAAAAGAATATGCATATCCTCGTTATCATGACGGATATGACATCTTATGCCGAGGCACTGCGTGAGTTCTCCTCCTCAAAGGGCGAGATCCCCGGCAGAAAGGGCTATCCCGGCTACCTTTATTCCAACCTTGCGGCTCTGTATGAGCGCGCGGGAGTTGTAGAGGGCAGCACAGGCTCGGTAACTCAGATACCGATACTCACCATGCCAAACGACGATATAACTCACCCTATCCCCGACCTTACCGCCTATATCACCGAGGGACAGATAGTATTCGACCGCGACCTTGACCAGCGCGGCGTTTACCCCGGCCTTTCCGTGCTGCTGTCGCTGTCGCGTCTTATGAAGGACGGTATCGGCGAGGGCTACACAAGAGCAGACCACTCTGCTGTTTCAAACCAGCTTTTTGCGGCGTACGCAAGGGTTCAGGACGCTCGCTCGCTTGCGTCCGTTATCGGCGAGGAGGAGCTTTCCGAAAACGACCGCGCATACATGGCTTTCGGCAAGCTGTTTGAGGATAACTTCTTAAATCAGGGCTTTGACGAAAACCGCTCTATGGACGAAACACTTGAGCTTGGCTGGGATCTTCTGTGTACTCTCCCAAGAACAGAGCTTGACCGTATCGATGACCAGCTTCTCAATGAAAAATACGACCCTGCAAGAGCAGAGCGTTTCAGCAAGAACGCTTAAAAATCAGATAACACCGAAAGGAGCGTAAAGATTTGGCTGAACAGATATTCCCTACCAAGGGTAATTTAATAAAGGCGAAGCGCTCCTTGCGTCAGGCTAAGATGGGATATGAGCTTATGGACAGAAAGCGCAATATCCTTATCCGCGAAATGGTTGAGCTTACCGACTCTGCAAAAGAGATACGCAGCAGCATCGACAACACCTACACTGCCGCCTACAAAGCGCTGCAGCGTGCCAATATCTCAATGGGCGTGGTCAGCGATGTGGCAAGCACTTTTCCTGTTGACGATTCGCTCAAGCTCAGCACGAGGAGCGTTATGGGTGTTGAGCTTCCAAAGCTGACGCATGAAAAATTAGATACCGCGGACTACCGTCTGCATCTGACCAACTCAAGCTTTGACGAAGCGTATATCAGCTTTAACAAAGTTAAACTGCTGACCGTTCGTCTTGCCGAAATAGAAAACAGCATATATCGTCTTGCTGTGGCTATCAAAAAAACACAAAAACGTGCAAATGCGCTGAAAAATATCATGATACCGAAATTCGAGGGAACTGTGCGTTTCATAACCAATGCCCTTGAGGAAAAGGAGCGCGAGGAATTCTCACGCCAAAAGGTCATCAAAAAAGCAAAGCTAAAAAAACAAGCATAAAAGATAAGGCATACCGTAATGGTATGCCCTATTTTTTATGCTCAAAACAGAAATTCCTTTACAAGATTGCCTATCACCTCGGACTGCTCCGCTGTAAGCTTGTCGGCGGCCAGACGATTTTTATTTCTCATAAGCTCCGCTATGCGGATAAGCAGCGCCGCCTGCTCCTCTGTCAGACCGTGAACGGATATAACGCCCTGCTTTTCGACTCCGCCGAGATAATCAAGCGACACATTAAATATCGCCGCAAAATCGCGCATGGTCTCAAACGGCGGCGTTTGATAGTTGTTTTCGTAGCGGCTGATTATGCCCTTATCGCGGTTTATCCTCTCACCAAGCTCCTGCTGTGACATACCCGCGTCAAGCCTGAGTTTTTTTAGTATCAAGCCAAGATCATATCCATTCTGCATCATAAAAACCTCTTCAAAGTCTTATTTTATTCAAATTTTATCAAAAAAGTGTTGCAAAATCTAAAACTTTATGATATAATATATGCGAAATCAATAACTTTTCGCACAAAAAGTTGCAGAATTTCAAACATAACACGCACTGATGTGCAAAACTAATTAAAATTGGAGGAAAAACATGAAACTTAGAAGAATTATGTCAGCTATGCTGGCAGCGGCACTTGCGACAAGCACTGTCGCATTTGCAGAGGACATCGCCACAGAGAGCGAGATCGACATCAACTTTAACGTTGAGAACAACAAGGGTACATATACCTTTACTGATGAGGAGCATGCATCTTATATTGAATATTTTGAAGATACATATGACTGGGCTGAGAATGTAATCTTCGAAAACACCGAGGGTTATATTTTTAATAACAACAGCCAATTCGTAATTGGCGACAGCACTAAGTTTAATACCGATCAGATATATCTCGTTGAATTTGAGGCTATAGATATTCAAAAAGATGCTGACGGTAACACAAGCTTTATTAATGTTGGCACTGCAAATATGGGACCTGAAAAGGATCAGTATGCGCTGGCAGCCTCAACATTATTGTGGTGTGTAAACCCTATTCCCGAATTGCATAATACAACCCCTTCAGCCGAAGACGGTCTTGGCAAGGCAGTCGATGCCAGCCGCATAACAAAGTATGCGTCAAATTTTAATTGTGATGCTGAAATAGATATGCTTGTCATATGGTTTTGGTATGGAGAGAATAAAGCTGAAATGGACGTCGATCATTCAGGCAGAGAACGTCCTGTTATTCCTGATAAAAGCAATTGGTCGGCTGAATGGGTATTCACTGAAAGCGGCGCAGCAATGCTCAACGAAGCAAACGCAGGCACATCTGCCCCCGAAACTCCCAAAGCCCCCGCTTCTGACTATGAGGTTG
>JAZNTS010000171.1:0-8331 GCA_045591905.1 Oscillospiraceae bacterium
GGCTGCCCAACCGAGCAGCCTTTATATTATTCAATTGTCATCTTCAAGTATTACATCGGAATTTACCGCCTTTATAATATTTTATTTTGAAGAAGATTCATGTAGACATTGGTTTGTCCTTTCGCAGAAATCTATGTCAACGCTTTCGCGGTATTTCAGCGGTCTGACCGCCATGATATCGTCTGCGCCGCCTGCTGCGGAAGGTGTTCAATGAGCTAAACGCTCCGTTTTGGTAGCTGCTGTGTTATCGGGGGAAATCCCGCACAGTCCGTTCACCGTTATCATTTACCCTCAGCTCTCGGTACGAGCCGCAGACGCTAAAGTTATTTCAATTATTTCCATTGGACTCGCCCCTTTCATGAAGATTTTTGTTAAGATACTAAGCGTCGTGTTCCATCGGACTGACCTCTTTCTCAAAATCGGTTGAAGTGGTATTTACTTCTTAACCCATCGGAGTGTACCTCTTTCGTGATATTTGGAAGAGCTTTCGGTTTTTGTTCCTCTCTCTTTCCTTGAATTAATAATAACATATTTTTTGTGCAAAGTCAATAGTTTTATTCAACTTTGTCATTGATATTTCATACAACTTTTTAACCGCGGAATTATGCAAACTTCTGATAATTTAAGCCAAGACCACGTTTTCGGGCTTTTTCTGCTTTTTTCATATTGACAATAAAGAAAACTTAGTGTAAAATGAATATATACCGCGCTGCTTTTCGGCGTTAGTAATGAAAGGAATTTATGATATGGCTGAAGATATGAACAACGCAGTCCTCGACGAAGAAGAGGGCATTATAGAGCTTGAAGACGAAGACGGCAACGTTGTCCGTTTTGAATTTATTGACGCTATCGAGCATAATGGTACAGCATATTATGCGCTTGTACCCGAGTCTGACGACGAAGAGGGCGTAGATCAGTTCATCGTTCTGAAAGAGCAAGAGGTAAACGGCGAGGCTATGCTTGCAACTGTTGATGACGAGGAAGAGTATACATCAATTGGCGAAATATTTCTCCAGCGCTTTGCTGAGCTTGCAGGCTTTGACGATGAGGAAGACGAGGGTTAATTTACCTCTCCTTTTGCGGAATAATGCGCAAGTCACAGCTAATAATATTTTCACCGCGGCGAACAGCGCTTGCGGTCGGAGTATGAAAAACTACTGCCTTGCAAATTGTGTTTCACAATGTGCGTTTAAGGTGTGTCAATATAATCCAACACGATATTAAAGGGATCTCAGCTCTTTCGGCGGATTGCAGACCTCCCGTACTGCGGATGATAGGGAGCGTGAAACCGAGAGGCGATTTTACCCACCCTGCTCACAAGCGGGTTTTATAAGCACACCCACGGCAAGGCGGTTATTTAAAAACAAGGGTCATACCCATAAAAAAGGAGAGGGCTTCGGCTCTCTCCTTAATTTTTTTACACGAAAAACGGCTCGTGACATGATGTCATGAGCCGTTAAAACTATTCAGTTATAAGACCTTAAGATCAAACCTTAACTCTTACAGTTGTAGAGAAAGCACTGTATACTTTCTTGCCATTAACTGTAATGTAGGAACGAACCTTGAAATAGTATGTCTTGCCTGCTGTCAGACCTGTCTTTCTACCGGACAGTGTGGAGCCGCTGGTGATATAGCCTGCGGACTTAAAAGTGCCGTTTGCGGAAGTGGAATAAGCGATCTGATAGCCCTCAGCACCAACGCACTTCGACCAGCTCAGTCTTGCAACGCCCGAAGAATACTTTGTAGCCTTTACACTGGCGGGAGCGGGAGATGTTGCTGTGATGCCCTTAGAATTGCACAGCGAGGACTGATGTACTGCAGTACCAACCTTAACATAAGCACGGATAGAATAGTAATACTTTGTGCCTTTGGTAAGACCCTTGTCTGTGTAAGAATTTGTCACAACTGTAGCGATCTTCTTGAAGCCGGTTGTAGCAGATGTGGAGCGATATACATAATAACCTGCAACACCGCTGGAAGTGTTCCATGTGAGATTTACCGAGTTTGCAGTAGCAGATGTAGCCTTTAAGCCTGTAACCTTCTTGGGTACAGTATTTACTGTAACACTGCCGGATTTGCCTGTGATAGAGGTAGCTGTAATAGTCACCTTGCCGCCCTTAAGAGCTGTAACGACGCCGTTTGCATCAACAGTAGCAACAGAAGGATCAGAGGAGCTGTAGTAGCAAAGGTTGCCAACAAGAGAATTTGCAGGCTTTATCGTTGTTGTCAGTTTCAGACTGCTGCCAGCGGTAAGTGTCTTGCTACCGGAAAGCGCAACGCTTGTTGAAGCTGTGTAGCTTGTTTTGGAGCCTGAATATTTTGCCCACTTGCTTTGATAAGAAGAAGGATAATAAACTACAGGAACGTTATCAATATCAAAAACTTCAGAAAGAGTTACATAGCTTCCACCAAAGATCAGCTTATCCAAAGACACACAGTTACTGAACGCATTGTTGCCGATCTTGCTCACGCCACTGCCTATGTAAATATATTTTACAGCTGAGCAGCCACCAAAAGCTTCATAACCGATTGTCTTCACCATATTGGGCACTTTTACTTCGGTAATGCCTGTGCAGCCGTAAAAAGTAGCATTTCCAATAGTTTTCAGAGAAGCGGGCAGTGCCATATCACCCGAAAGAGACGCACAACCACTGAATGCGCTATCGCCAATGGAAGTTATAGTGTCAGGGAGAGTGATTTTAGAAAGCATTAAACAATCGTTAAATGCTGAACCGCCAATGCTTGTGCAGCCTCTGGGAAGAGTCACCGAAACAAGCTTTGTGCAATTGCTGAAAAGGCTTGTGGGAACTGAAGTGGCCTTGCAGCTGAGATCTGCGGTTGCAAGAGATGTACAGCCTTGGAAAGCGGAAGCACCTATCTCAGTTACGCTTGACGGTAAAGTTATATTTGTAAGTGATGTACAGCCTTGAAATGCGCTACCACCAATAACCTTAAGTCCTGAAGGAAGCTTTACGCTCTTGAGTGCAGTATAATTAGCACACAGAGAGGGCGCAAGCTCACTGATGCCATCGCCGAATGTAATAGATGTAATCTTGGCCTTGTTCGCACTGCTCGTGCATAAGCCTGTTACATTGTCAACGGAATAACCTCCTACAAGAGCAGGAACGACAATAGCTTTATCGGTTCCGGTATAAGCGGTAATGGTCGCCTTGTTGTCGGAAACAGTAAATCTCCAATCACCATCATAATCCGCGAATGCAGTGCTGATACAGAAGAATGAGCTGAGCGCAAGCACCATCACAATAGCTGTAAGCAACGACATAACGCGGTTCGTTCTTATTTTTGTCATAAAAGTCCTCCTTGAAAAGTAAAAAATACCAAAGCCGAGCAAAGCCCGAACCATACAAATATATTTTACCATAATAATATACATTTTTCAACCCAATAAATATTAAAATTTTCACACTCAAAACAGTGCAAAATGACGATACCGTCCTTGACAAACACTGAAAATTAATATATAATTTTTAGATAGAGAAATATTGAAAGGAAATAACACAATGCCTGTAAAAATAACAGACGGACTTCCCGCGCAGAGCATACTTGAAAACGAGCATATCTTCGTTATGACCGAATACCGCGCACTGCATCAGGATATCCGACCGCTGAAGATCGGCGTGCTCAATCTTATGCCTACTAAGATCGTGACCGAAACACAGATACTTCGCTGTCTGTCAAATACGCCGCTTCAAATAGAAGTCACGCTTGTGCAGACCTCTACATACACCAGCAAAAACACCTCCAGCGAGCATCTTCTGACATTCTACAAGACCTTTGATGACATAAAAGATGAATATTTTGACGGATTTATCATCACAGGCGCGCCCGTTGAGCAGCTTCCTTTTGAGGCTGTTGAATACTGGCAGGAGCTTTGCGGCATAATGGAGTGGACAAAAACACACTCACATTCCACCTTCCATATCTGCTGGGGCGCACAGGCTGCGCTGTATTATCACTATGGCGTACCGAAATATCCGCTGGACGACAAAATGTTCGGCGTTTTCAAGCATACGCTGCTCACGCCTAAATCACGCCTGTTCAGAGGCTTTGACGAGGAGTTTTATGTTCCCCACTCTCGCCACACAGAGATAAAAGCAGAGGACATCTTAAAAGTTCCCCAGCTAAAAATCATGGCTGTATCAGAGCAAGCAGGAGTTTACGCCGTTTGCAGCGAGGACAGCAAGCAGTTCTTTATAACAGGACATTCAGAGTATGACGCCGATACGCTTGCCACTGAGTATTTCCGCGATGTCGGCAGAGGACTCGACCCGAAAATCCCTGTTGACTACTTCCCCGACGACGACCCCGAAAAGCCGCCTGTCATGAAGTGGCGCTCGCATGCTACTTTGCTTTATACGAACTGGCTGAACTATTTCGTATATCAGACCACTCCGTTTGATATTTCCGGCAAGGTAACATAATTTTATCAAAAGTGGTTGAAATTTCACGGAAGATATGATATAATCTTTTCATAGGACTGCGTCCTTCGCTATAATATAGCATAAAATTCATTTAAAAGGAGTATTTATACTATGGACTACTTTTCAAGTGCTCTTAACAGCTACTTAGCTCCCGAGTGGACTGAGGTTTACAGCATGATCGCTGCGGTTGCTGCAGTCGTTCTTGTTGTTGTGCTGTACTTCGCAACAAAGGATAAGCCCGCTGCAAACGGAAACGATGATACTTCCGTAATTAAGGGTCTTTTCAACTTTAACTGTACTTTCTTTGAGAAGGTAGTTAAAGCAGTTACCGTTGCAAAGCTCTCTTACAGTGTACTTTGCATTCCCACCGGCTATTCCGCAGGCGTTCTTGAAGGCTTCAGAAGCCTGTTTATGGACGTTATCGTTTACAGCATCGGCGGTACTCTTATCACCTATCTGCTGCTCATGCTCGCATACCGCAGCTTCAAGAAGTTCACTGCTCTGAACGAGCATCTTGGCGTAAAGGAGCCTGTAGCTCCTGTTCAGCAGCCTGTTTATACTGCTCCCGTTACATACGCAGCACCTGCTCCCGTTGCAGCACCTGCTCCCGTTGCGGCTCCTGCACCTGTTGCAGCTCCCGCTCCTGTTGCAGCTCCCGCTCCTGTTGCAGCTCCCGCTCCTGTTGCAGCTCCTGCTCCTGTTGCAGCACCTGCTCCCGTTGCAGCTCCTGCTCCTGTTGCAGTTCCTGCTCCTGTTGCAGTTCCTGCACCCGTTGAGGCTGCACCCGCAACACGTGTATGCGTCGGCTGTGGTAAGGAGATCAAGAGCGAAGCTAAGTTCTGCCCTTTCTGTGGTTCTACTCAGTAATACGATTGCACAAAAAGCCCGCCGAGTGCGGGCTTTTTTTTATGTACTATAACGAAAAAGTGTTGATATCTTTGTTAAATATGCCAAGCGCTTTTTCTGTTGCAAATTATCCAATAATGTGGTAAAATATAATTAAGAAAAAATATCATTTTACAGAAAGGGGGCATTTTATGTCTGACATGAATAATGCCATTATCCCTATTCACGCAAATGTTGAGATTTCGGTAGATCCGAACTTCACGACCGCGTTTATGGAGATATCCGCTCCGCAGAATGACGGAAACCACGTTACGGAGGAGCAGATCAAAAACGCCCTGATCGAAAAAGGAGTATACTTCGGCGTAGACGAAGATGTCCTTTCCTCTGTAGTAAAACAAAAACGCTACGGCGAAAACATCTGCATCGCCCGTTGGGTACCGCCCGTTGACGGCGTAGATGGTTCCGTCAAATTCCTTTTTGACAAGGACAGCGTTATCGCCCCCGTGGAAGACGAGCACGGCACGGTAGATTACAAAAACCTCGGTATCGTAAAAAACATCTATCGCGGCACTCCTATCGCTGAGATATCTATGCCCACAGAGGGCTCTCCCGGAACCGATATTTCAGGTAAAACTATAGGTCAGCATATAGGCGTTCCCGCCCATGTAAATATCGGCGCAGGCACAACGCTATCCGAGGACGGAACAGCCATCGTTGCCGACCTTGACGGCAATCTGCGCTTTTCGGGAAATAGCTTCGTCGTAGAAGAAGAACTTATCATCAAGAATGATGTTGACGTATCCAGCGGCAATATTGACTTCATCGGCAACATCATCATAAAGGGTAATGTTCTGGAGGGCTACACAGTTTCCTCTAAACGCAATATCACCATTAACGGCACTGTTACTTCGGCTACCATCAAGGCTTCCGGTGACGTGAACGTTAAGCTCGGCAGTATCAATTCAACCATTGAATGCGGCGGCAGTGTGAAGCTTGGCTTCTGCGAAAACAGCAATATCCGCGCTGAACATGACGTTGAGGCTGCTACATTTGTCGGCGGTGAGGTATATGCAGGCAACAATATCATCGCATCGGGCAAGGGTGTAATGATGGGCGGCAAGTATACAGCGCTCAAGAATATTGAGGCTTCGGTAATAGGCTCTGAGGGCTATGCCAAAACGCTTATCACACTGGGTAACAACGCAGTTCTTTCCGAAGAACGCGACACTCTTTCCAGACGTCTTGAGGAGATTGATGACAAGTGCGACCAGCTCGGAAAGATACTCACTACCCTTACTGAACTTGCTAAGGCGGCAAAGCTTACACCCGCGCGCGAACATATGAAAGTTGAAGCTATGAAATCGCGCTTCCAGCTTCAGGGTGAGATGAAACGCATTAACAACCGTATCGCCGAGATCGACAGAACGCTCGAATTGAAGCAAAACCTGTCGGTGTCCTGCCGCAAGGAGTTCTACCCCGGCGTTATAATTAGAATTAACTCCTTTGTTCATCAGGTAAACGTTGCAACCTCGCGAAGCAAGGCTACCATCGGCGATGAAGGCATAGTATTTGTTCCGCTGTAATCTAAATTCTGTAATATAAAAAAACTGCTTTCGACAAACATATCGAAAGCAGTTTTTAATTATACCCAAAATCATTCGTCGGGGTGATTTTTTCTGTAAGCAAGATAGCTTTCAAGGATTATCGCCGCCGCGACCGCGTCAAGGCTCTCCTTGCGCTTTTTTCCGCGCTTGTTGTTCTCGTTCATTATACCGATAGCGGAAACAGTGGAGCTTCTTTCGTCCCACATCTTCACCTCAACACCGACAAGCCCACGGAGCTTCTCTGCAAACTCGCAGCATTTCTCACTGCGCGGCCCGTATGTACCGTTCATGTTGATGGGATTTCCCACAACGACCATCTCTGCCTTGTTCAGCTTAACTTCCTCCGCAACCATCTCAGCGCAGCGGTCGAAGTCTTTCATGGTGATTATCTTTAGCGGCGACGCGAGAAACTCGCTCTTGTCGCACATTGCAAGCCCTGTGCGTGTGTCGCCGTAGTCTACTGCCATTATCTTCATTGCTCTCTCCTATAAGTCCAGCAGCATATCGCGATTAAACGCAATATGTTCCATGATATGTCCGATGTTACCCTCACCTGCATATTCCGAAAGCGAGAAAAAATCGTGCTCAAAATCAGACCAGTACAGGTCATTTTCATCGCCACTCACTTCAATTTCACGAATCAGCCTACCAACATATACCTCAACATAGCATTTGTCCAAATGATAGGTGAAATCCATAAGGTGTGTAAGCTTTATATCCGCCCGCTGTATCGATGTCTCCTCAAACAGCTCGCGATAAGCGGCAGATAAGCCTTCCTCGCCCTGCTCGATCTTCCCGCCGACAAAATTAGAAAGACCCTTGTATGGGTCTTTCTTTCTGCGGCACATAAGCATACGGTCAGCAGCAGTGTTGTACACCACAATAAGGTTGTAGCCCTGCATCACCATGGTTTAACCTGTCCGACGATCTCGGAAAGGCTCTTGATGCCGTTGTCGTCCATATACTTCGCAAGGCCCTCTGTAACCTTGAGCGGCGCATAAGGATCGGTGAATATCGCAGTACCCATCTGGATTGCGGAAGCTCCTGCAAGCATCATTTCAACAGTGTCCTCCCATGTGGAGATACCGCCCATGCCGATTATCGGAATTTTAACCGCATTGAAGCACTGCCATACGCAGCGCACAGCTACAGGGAAAATCGCGGGACCCGAAAGTCCGCCGACATTGTTGTGCAGGATAGGTCTGCGGTTTCTGATGTCTATTCTCATACCGAGCAGTGTATTTATTACGCTGATGGAGTCCGCACCCTCCGCTTCAACTGCCTTTGCTATGTCTGCAATACTTGTTACATTAGGAGTAAGCTTCACGATAAGCGGCTTCTTTGTGGTCGCTCTTACAGCCTTTGTTACAGCTGCAGCGCCCTCACAGGTAACGCCCCATGTCGCACCGCCTGCCTTTACATTCGGACAGGAGATGTTG
>JAZNTS010000172.1:0-10707 GCA_045591905.1 Oscillospiraceae bacterium
TCTCAGATCGTTGGTACGCAGGCAGTGTTCAACGTTATTACAGGCGAGCGCTATAAGACTGTTACCAAGGAGTTTAAGGGCCTTGTTAAGGGTGAATACGGCAGAACTCCCGTTGCTATTGATCCTGACTTCCAGAAGAAGATACTCGGTGACGAGCAGCCCATCACTTGCCGTCCCGCTGACCAGCTCAGCCCCGAGTTTGAGGCAATGAAGGCAGAGGCTACCGAGTGGATAGAGCAGGAGGAGGATATCCTCACATACGCAATGTTCCCGAAGGTAGCTCCCAAGTACTTTGAAAAGCGTCGTGACAGAAAGCTCGGCATTGACGCCGACCACGCTGACAAGGTGAACAAGGTACACCCTGTATAATAACGTATATTGACCGCCCGATTTTTCGGGCGGTTTTTGTTTGCTATATATTATATAATAGTATTAAATACGAGAAGTTTTTTGTGTTCATAAGGTGTTAAATTTGCACATATCTATATTATTGACGTACGGTTACAGGTGATAACGTTTACAAAAGCAGTTTGTGAATTTTTCGGCACTTTCACCAAAACAAAAGTTACAACTTGGTTACAAAAGCACATTTTTTATTTGAAATCATTTGTTTTATTAATGGCGGATTACAAATAAACCGCTTGATTATGCGGTTTTTGGGGCGTTGATTAACATGGTGCGTAAATTTAAGTTATTAAGTAAAAGTGTTGTAATAATGAACAATCAAGTGAAATTGAAATCGTTTTCCGTGTTAGTGGTGCGAAAAAGTTCAAAAAAAAGACTTGAAAAAAGGTTTGTTTTATGATAAACTAACAAATGAAATCAGATTGCCCGAAATTCGGACTGTTCTGATCAATAAAACTTAAGTTCCGTAATCGGAACGAAACCTATCTATGGGAGGAAAATACCTATGAAGAAAAGAGTATTAGCAGCGCTCCTCGCGTCTGCTACAATTCTGTCCGTTGTTGGCTGCTCCAATAACGGTGACACATCCACAAGCGATTCCGGCAACACATCTACAAGTGATTCCGGCAACACATCCACAGGCAACACATCTACAGGCAACACATCTACTGACACATCTACAGGTGACACAACTGCTACTCTGTCTGATGATGGCGAGACTCTCACAATCCTTGCTTGGGAAGAGAACTCCGATATCGTAAAGATGGTTGACTTCTTCCTCAAGACAAAGGGCTACGACGAGTCTAAGGTTAAGTTCGTAGGCGTTGGCGCTAAGGGTGAGAACGCTCGTGACGGTTACAAGCAGTATCTCCTCGGCGATGATGACGCTGACCTCATGATCTACGATGCTGACTGGGTTGCTGACTACATCAACGATGACAGCCTGACTGTTGGTTACGATGCTATCGGTCTGACAAAGGCTGATTTCTCTGAGGCATTCTCTTACACACTTGACTTCGGTACAAGCGATGCTGGCGTATTCAAGGCAGCTTCTTTCCAGGCTACTCCCGGTGGCTTCGTATACAGAGCTGACCTCGCTGAGCAGTACCTCGGTGTTAAGTCTCCCGCTGAGATGCAGGAGCTCGTAAAGGATTGGGACACATTCCAGGCTACTGGTGCTACTCTGTACGAGAAGTCCGGCGGTAAGACTTCCATTCAGGCAACTGAGGGTGGTCTGTGGCAGGTATTCCAGTCCAACAGAACACAGCCTTGGGTAGTTGACGGCAAGCTCGTTATGGACAACGCTGCTGACTTCTATGACATCGCTAAGGGCATGCTCGACAACAACTCTCTCGCAAACGTTCCTCAGTGGGATGCTGCATGGTACAACGCTATCATGGACGGCACAGCTCTGGGTGACTTCGTTCCCACATGGGGTCTGACAACAACAGGCGGCGGTTCTATCCTTGAGAACTTCACAAACCAGGATGAGGCTCTTGGTAAGAACATGGCTATCTGCGAAGGTCCTTCCGGCTGGTTCTGGGGCGGTTCTTACTTCGGCGTAGCTCCCAAGTGCGACAACAAGACACTTGCTAAGGAGTTCATCGAGTTCTACTGCAAGAACGCTGATTCTATGGCAGCTTATGCAGCTGAGACAGGCGACTTCATGAACAACAAGAAGGTTATGTCTGAGGCTACAACTTCCAACAAGTACCTCAACGGTCAGAACCACTATGAGATCCTCGTTAAGGTTCTTGACAAGCTCGACCTCAGCAACAAGCTCACAAAGTATGACTCTGTAATCAAGGCTAAGTTCAACAACTCCGTTGCTGGCTACCTCGATGGTACATACGCTACTAAGGACGACGCTATTGCAGCATTCAAGGGTGAAGTTGCTACTGCATTCCCCGAGATCGTAATTGAATAATCAATTATTGAGCTAAACTTTAAAAACTAAATAAGTTTTGTTGCAATATATCTGCTTATGGGCGAAAGTCCATAAGCAGTATATTGTGATTTTTTATCAAAAAAAGTGAAAGGGTGTGCGACATGCAAGCTGCAACCGGAAGAAAACAAAGAATGATAAGCTACGCTAAGTACGGCTATATGTTTATCGCTCCGTTCTTTATTATTTACGCATTCTTCATGATCTATCCGCTTATTAATACATTCCTCCTGAGCTTTAAGGAGAATGGTAGTGAGCATCCTGAGGTTTGGGTAAGTCTGCAGAATTATCAGTGGTTGCTTTTCGGCGAAGAAAATAACTTCGCAGCGAATGCTGTTCAGAGCAAGTTTTGGGAATCTTTAGGAAACACATTTATCCTCTGGGCAGGTAACTTTTTAGTTCAGATCGTTTTATCACTGCTTTTAGCGGTATGGTTCTCAGATGCGAGAATAAAGATAAAGGGTACAGGTTTCTTCAAGGTTGTTATGTATCTGCCTAACATTATCACCGCAGCTTCTGTAGCGGGAATGTTTATGATGCTGTTTGGCAACTCGAAGTATGGTGCTATTAACTCTCTGCTTTTGAGTCTTGAGGCTATCATCAAGCCTATCCCATTCATCAACGATGTTTGGATCTCTCGAATTCTGGTTATGCTCATCCAGTCTTGGATGTGGTATGGTAATACTATGCTCCTGCTTCTCTCCGGTATCTTCGGTATTGATCCGTCGATATATGAAGCTGCTGAGATCGATGGTTCCAGCGGAGCAAACACTTTCTTTAGGATAACAATGCCGATTCTGAAGCCCATTTTCATTTATGTGTTTATCACATCAATGATCGGCGGTCTCCAGATGTTCGATATTCCTTATCTCTTACACGAAGGCACAACTGTTAGACCTGCACTTAAGACCAGTGCGGTATTCATCTATGAGAACTTCCATATGGTTGATAACTACGGTTATTCTGCAGCCGCTTCGATGATTCTCTTTGCACTTACCGCAGTTCTTGGTTTAGTGGTCTACAGATTTAATTCCGATTCCACCGCGCCCAAAAAGCGCAAGGCAAAGTAAGAGAGGAGGTAAATCATGGCTGATTCATATAATTTTTCGTCTGCGGATTACAGAAGGAAGATCAGAATTCATTCCGTTATCAGGTTTATCGTCTGCCTCCTTTTGACAATAATCTCTCTTGTTCCCCTCTACATAATTCTTATCAATGCAACCAGAACCAATGAAAATATTATTGCAAATGGTATTGCACTTTTGCCTGAAGGAAATATCGTAGAGAATTTCAAAAATCTGATGGATCCCGAGTATGCGCATGGTGTATATCACCGTACCTTTAATCTTTGGATCGGTTACAGAAACAGCTTGATTCTCGCCGGCTCTTGCACACTGCTTACAGTGTTCTTCTCGGCGATGACAGCTTACGGTCTTACCGTATATGATTTCAAGGGCAAGAGGTTTGCAACCACATTTATCCTTATGGTAATGATGGTTCCTACACAGGTAGTTTCAACAGGTTTCTTGGAGTTTATGGCTACTCTGAAGCTCGTAAACAACTACATTCCTCTGATTCTTCCTTCTATTGCTGCCCCCTCTACTGTATTCTTTATGCTGCAGTACATGAAGTCTTCGTTCCCGCTTGATATCGTTGAGGCTGCTCGAATCGACGGCTGTAGCGAGTTCAGAACTTTCATGCAAATCTCGCTTCCTATCTTCAAGCCCGCATTTGCAGTTCAGGCTATATTTGCTTTCGTAGCAAGCTGGAACAACTACTACAACCCTTCAATGCTTCTCGTAAACGGTGACATCAACATGAGAACTATGCCGATGATGGTTGGTGGTATCATGGGTCTTTCCACAACCACTGACTACGGTGTACAGAACCTTGCAGTTCTGCTCTCTATTCTTCCTATCGTTATTGTTTACCTTGCACTTTCTAAGTTCATTGTTAAGGGCGTTGCTCTTGGCGCAGTTAAGGGTTAATAACAACAAAACCTCCCGAAATCGGGAGGTTTTCTGTTTTGCAACCGTGTTTTTGGTTTTATAAAATCTTAAGCGAGGAAAAAAATACAATGATTAAGGCGAGGGATTGACCCTCGCCTTAAAATTTTGTGAAGTTAATCCTCTGCGCCGTAAACTATCTGCTTTATCATGCGGATCGGGCGCTGACCCAGTCCGCCGCAGCGCTGAATAAAGTACAGGAACGTGTAGCCGTTCTGCGGGTCGTTCGCAAAGAAGCAGCCGAGCCAACCGTCCCAACCGTATTCGCCCTTAAAGGTGCTTATTCCTGCGCCATCGCGCTCGTCCTTACAGATGCGCATGAGATTTCCGTAATTAAAGCCGACCATGCTTTCCCAATCTATCATGCTCTGCTGCTTGTCAGTGAGCTGAGGAGAGGTTAGGTAGCGAACTGCGTTTTCGCTGAGGATACGTCTGCCGTTGTACCTGCCCTTGTTCAGCAGCATCGTTGCAAATGCTGCATAGTCGTTCATTGTCGAGCAAAGACCCGCACCGCCTGATTGAAACTCGGGTGGCTTTCTGCACAGATATGTAAGTCCCAAGTGCTGCCATTCGCAAGGAACAAGCTTGTCGTCTTTCGGCTCGTAATTTTCAGCAAATCGACATAGCTTTTCTTCGGGTACGTAAAAATCTGTGTCTACCATGCCAAGCGGCTCGAAAAGCTCTTCTTTCAAAAAATCGCCGAGTTTTTTGCCTGAGATGACCTCGATCACAGCTCCGAGCACGTCTGCGCTTGTGCCGTAAAGCCACTTCTCGCCGGGGTGGAACGCAAGCGGTTGCTGTCCGATAAGGTTTGCGTATGTAAGCGTATCAGAGGGATTACCTGCCTTGTATTCCGCTTCAAGCTTTGCGTAAAGCTTCGACATTTCAGCGCCTGCCGGAAACCAATCGTCAGGATAGCACAGCCCCGATGTCATATCCAACAGATGCTTTATCGTTACCTCAGTTTTTGCAGGCACTAAGCCCTCGTCGGTAAGCACCTTTTGATCTTTAAATCCGGGAATAAACCAGCTCACCTTGTCCTGAAGATCGAGCTGTCCCCTGTCCATAAGTATCATTGCCGCCGCAGCGGTAATAGGCTTAGTCATCGAGTAGAGGCGAACTATAGTGTCCTCTGTCCATTTAATGCCGCGTGCTTCGTCCGCCATTCCGCAGCAAGCCTTGTAGATGGGCTGTCCCTCTTTCAGCACACAGGCAGCCGCACCCTTTACAGCGCCGCCGTTTACCTGTTCTTTGAGCATATCTGTGATACGCTCAAGCTTTACCATGTTCATATCGTGTCCTCTTTAAGTGTAGTAGTAAGTGTATCTTTCTTGCTTCGCAGTAGAAACGCTTATCATGTGCGTGACCCATATTTGCTTCGCAAATGGCAACGTCTTTGCTTCTCGGTCGGAGCGACCGAGATTTCGTTCCGAAAACGCAAAAACGTCGCGGTCAGCGTATCTTTCTTGCTTCGCAGTAGAAACGCTTATCATGTGCGTGGCCCATCGAGAAAGTTTTTCTCGGGAGCGCGCCGTCTTTGATTACTGTCGGGAAAAGCTCTGCCTTAGTCATGGAGGGCAGCAGGAAGCCGATGCTGTTTTCAGTCTCGCAGAGCGACTTTACAACGTCATCACCATGGATATAGTCGATAACGCCCTTGTTCTCGCTCAGATATTCGTCAAGGAAGCTTTGCAGACTGCCTACGGTAAGGTTGGAGCTTTCCTTTGTGATGGTGTAACTTTCCTCGCTGCCGTCAAGTACAACAGTGAAGCTCTGTCCGTCCGTGCCCTTGACAAGACCCAGCGCCTCGGTCATTTTAGCCATGAGGTCATTGGCGTCAACATCAACTATCACACGATGGATAGCTTCAAATTCAAGCGCCTCGCTGTGGAGATTAACTACCTCCGCAAGCGCGTATCTTGCAAGCGCCGCATCAGGAGAGCCATTCGTCTTTTTCTCCTCGTAGCAAGCCTTTGCGGTAGCAAGCGAATGATTGCCGTCGCCCATAGCATACAGCAGCACTTCCTCGCCCGAAAGACCGTAGCGCGAATTAAATCCGTCCTTGTCGGCAAGTGCGTCAAGTGCTGTAAAAACAGCCTTTGCATTGTCGCCGTCAACAAGATATCCCGTGAGATGTCCGCCGCCCTGCATAAGCTCGAAATCATAAACCTTTTTCAGCGTGCCGATACGCGCTTCAAGCGGCTCAATTACAGTCTTTTTAATGTCGTCAATAAGAATCATTATATGCGGAAGCTCAAGCGCTGCGTCGCGGCGTATCTCAACTCTTGGAGGGATACGCGAAGCAACTGTAGCTTCTGTAGCGCGCACCTGTGAGGTGCTGCCTTTAGTGTAGTCATACATTTCAAGGTCTATAGCGCCGACAAGACCTGTGCGCACCTTGCCGTCTGCCTGAGTGCGTACAGTGAGGATAAGAGAGTTTTTGTATTCCTCAAAAATACCGCTTGAGATATAGTCAAACATAGTTTTGTTTATCTCGCTTATACGCTGCTTTGCGTCGGGAGCTTCAAGATAGACCTCGGGCAGTATAAGTCTTAAAGCAGAGGGAGCAGAGCCTGCAATATCCGCGGTCTTTTCCCAGTACTGCGGCTCGCTTGTGTATTGGTCGCAGGCAACTACCGCCCATTTTGTCATCTCCTCAGAGCTGAGCTTTGGGAGCAATATATCGGCTGTTGTGAAAGCTGTCATAGTGATTAATTCCTTTCTGAAAAAGTCCGAAGCAACATAACAATATTGTACCATAAAATCCCGTTTTAATCAATAGCTTTCAGCCATATTTAGGACGAGCGGCGCATATATTGCTAACAAAGAAATTGCACGGGAGGCTTGTATGCGCAGAGTTAAAAAAGAACGGCGTTTTTTGCCGTATACTGCGGGGTTAATAACAGGAATCGCAGTAACGCTCATATTGTCGGCGGTGTTGGCGCTTTTCATGCTGTTTACAGATTCCGCAGAGGGATTTTCGGGCGCTGCGGCTGTATTGATAACGGCGGCTGCCAGCTTTTTTGCGGGGCGCTGCGGAGGAAGACTGCGCAGACGCGAGGGGATAAAAACAGGTGCGCTGTGCGGAGTCATGTATCTTCTTGTTCTTGTGCTGATGTCGCTGATATTAGGCGGTTTTGGCAGCGTTATGCTGTGGGTAAAGGCGGTGCTTGCGGTAGTATTCGGCGCTGTGGGCGGCGTTGTGGGAGTAAACTCGGACGATAAGCGCTGAGCGGCTTGAAATTCCGTCTGAAACGGTGTATAATAAAGAAAAAGCAAAACGGAGGTACATAAATGAAAGTTATACTTGTAAACGGAAGTCCCCACGAAAAGGGCTGCACCTACACGGCGCTTGACGAGGCGGCAAAGGTGCTTAATGAAAACGGCATAGAAACCGAGATCTTCTGGGTTGGAAACAAGCCCATCTGCGGCTGTATAGGCTGCGGCGCGTGCGCAAAGGGACTTGGCCACTGCTTCATGACAGAGGACTGTGTAAACGGCTTTGTCGAAAAGGCGCGTGAGGCTGACGGTTTTATCTTCGGCTCACCCGTGCATTACGCGGCTGCAAGCGGACTTATGACCGCGTTCATGGACAGGGCTTTTTATTCGGGAAAGAGCGCGTTTATGGGCAAGCCCGCGGCAAATATCGTTAGCTGCCGCAGAGGCGGCGCTTCGGCGGCATTCGACCAGCTCAACAAATATCTCACGATATGCAGTATGCCTGTAGTTTCCTCACAGTACTGGAATCAGGTGCACGGCTCAAACGGCGAGCAGGTGCTTCAGGACGAGGAGGGCGTACAGACTGTGCGCATACTTGCAAAGAACATGGCTTGGCTGCTGAAGTGCATAGAGCTTGGCAAGGCGAACGGAATTACCTTCCCCGAGCCTGAAAAGCCCATCAGAACAAGCTTTATCAGATGATTGAAAACGGTATCGCACTGCTTTGTGTGATACCGTTTTTTGTTTTTTCTGTTCTGTTGCTTGCCGCAATTTTCATTTTTCGGCGATAAAATGCAGTATTCCCCTTGAAATAAAAGCGCTTTTGTGGTAAAATATATTATGTATTATTATGTAGACGTATGCAAGCTGACGGAATACGTTTGTTTTTCGCGGCATAATTTGTTTTGAGAAGCCTTGCTTCAACTAACAGAAAGGGCGCAGTAAAGCTGCGGGTGACGATTATGGCAAAGCTAAAGATCGCGGTATTGTTCGGCGGTGCTTCAAGCGAGCACGATGTTTCGCTGGTTTCCGCTTACTCCGTATTGACGAATATCCCCAAGGATAAGTATGATGTAATGTGCATCGGTATCACCAAAAAGGGACATTGGCTGTATTATCCCGGCGAATACGAGGATATTAAAACAGGCGAGTGGGAGAATCATTCCGATTGCTGCACCGCTGTTATCAGCCCCGACTCCATGCACAAGGGAATTATTCTTATGGGCGAGGACGAGTGTCATATCCGAAAGGTTGACGCTGTTTTCCCCGTGCTTCACGGCGTAAACGGCGAGGACGGCACCGTTCAGGCGCTCTGCACGCTTGCGGGACTTCCCTGTGTAGGCTGTGACATGACCTCCTCTGCGGCGTGTATGGATAAGGCGATAACCCACACTATCCTTGACGCGGCGGGAATAAAGACCGCGCCTTACTGCTATGTAACGCGCACAGCGCTTTCCGATATAGACGGAGCGTGTGATGAGATAGAAAGCAAGCTTTCGGGATATCCTCTGTTCGTTAAGCCCGCGTGCGCAGGCTCGTCTGTGGGAGTTTCGAGAGCGGCTGACCGCGAAGCGCTGAAGAAAGGCTTAAAGATAGCTTTTGCGCACAGTGCAAAGGTAGTTATAGAAACAGAGATAATCGGCAAGGAAGTCGAGTGCGCTGTTCTCGGCAACGGAAACGCGCTTATCGCGTCTATTCCGGGACAGATAACTCCCGCGGAGGAGTTTTACGACTACGACGCAAAATACAAGCTCGGAACATCTGTGCTGGATATTCCCGCAAAGATATCTGAGGAGCAGATGGAAAAGCTGCGCGGTATTGCGAAAAAAGCCTATATGGCGATGGGCTGCAGCGGCTTTTCAAGAGTGGATTTCTTTGTCACCGAGGACGATATAATTCTCAACGAGATAAACACTATCCCCGGCTTCACGCCGATAAGTATGTACCCGAAGCTTATGGATAACATGGGCATACCTTACGGCGAGCTGCTTGACAGGCTTATAGAGCTTGCGGTTGAGAGAAATTCCGAAAACTGATAAATATCGGGGTGTAGAAAATTGGCGGACAATGCAACTATAAAAATGAATATAAAGCAGACTGCAGACGGTCAGACCGACAATTCCGAGCTTTTTACAAGGGGCGAATACCGTTGTCACGGCGGCGCGTATTATATCGACTATGATGAGAGTGAGGCGACAGGCTTTGACGGAAGCCATGTGCAGCTTTGCGTAAAAGATGACGTAGTCACAATGACGCGCACAGGCGCGGCGTTTTCAAGCCTTGTTTTTGAGCAGGGACAGCGCCATTTCTGCCATTACGGCACGGAATTCGGCGATTGCATGATAGGAATTACAACGGCTTATCTGCGCCATGTCATGGCAGACAACGGCGGTGAGATAACCGTGAAGTATTCCATTGACGTAAACGGCGGTCTTATGCTTGAAAATGAGATCAATATAAAAGTAAACACTACAAAATAAAGGAGCAACACAAAAATGTATAATGCTGTAAATGAAGCAAAAGCACAGGTAAAAGAAATAATCATGGAGGCGCTCGGCAGACTTGTCGCTGACGGAAAGATCCCCGCAGAGCCTATCCCTGCTTTTCAGGTGACTATTCCGCAGGACGTTTCCCATGGCGATTTTTCCGCGAATGCGGCTCTTGTATCGGCAAAGGCTTTCAAAAACAATCCCCGTGCTATTGCGCAGATGATAGTTGAAAATGCGGTGCTCGAGGGTACAGGCTTCGAGAAGATAGAGGTAGCAGGCCCCGGATTTCTTAATTTCTTTATCGGTCAGAGCTGGTTTGCGGGCGTTGTGAAGTCCATCAATGAATTGGGCGCAGAATACGGCAAGACCGACCTCGGCAAGGGCAAGAGGGTGCTGGTTGAGTTCGTTTCCGCAAATCCCACGGGCCCCATGCACATCGGTAATGCGAGAGGCGGTGCTATCGGCGACAGCCTTTCCTCTTTGCTGCAGCAGGCAGGCTATGATGTAAGCCGTGAGTTTTACATAAACGACGCGGGCAATCAGGTCGAGAAGTTCGGAAAGTCCCTTTCTCTGCGCTATATGCAGCTTTGCAGCGAGGACGGAAAGAAGTATATGTCGGCAAATTCCGAGATGGACGCGCTGA
>JAZNTS010000173.1:0-3528 GCA_045591905.1 Oscillospiraceae bacterium
CAACGAGCGGAATCTCTCTTTCCTCAAACGGAACGATGTACTGGTAGACTGTATCGTCCTCGTCCTTTATAAAGCGGATACGCATGGAGTCAAGGCGGTTGCACGCCTCATAGATAGACTGCTTGAGCACATCGAAATCAACACCTACCTGAATATACAGTCCTGTGCCGATGTTAAGCACCTGATGGGGACAGTATCTTATGGTGTAGTTGTGCAGCCTTTGCGCGGAATTAAGGGGATAGCATTTCATTACAGAGCCGTTGATGGTAAACTCTTTCATTTGCTTGTCCTTTCCGGTAATACCTCGGGTGCATATTTTCCGAGAAATTCCTCAATAGTTTTTTGATATAATTCGGGGCTTTCGTAGTAGCTTGCTGCGTGCCCCGCATTTTCAACGATGAGCAGCTCCTTTGGAGCTGTGCAGGCTTCATAGTTCTCGTGGCTCATGTGAGTGGGAACGAAATCGTCCTCACTGCCGTGAACGAACAGTATCGGGCAGCTTGTAGCTTTCACCGTGTCAAGCGTTGAGCAGTCCTTGAAGCCGTAGCCTGCTGTTTTTCTGCACATTCTGTCGTTGATGTTCATGATGGGGAACTTTGCCATGTGATAATCTCTTTTGAGGATATGCGCAAACACATCATAAGGAGTTGTGAACGCACATTCTGCGATTATCGCCTTTACATTCTTCGGGAAGCTTTCAAGGCCAGCGGTCATCAGCACTGTTGAACCGCCCATTGAAACACCGTAGAGAATTATGTTTTTCTTGCCCTCAAAGCGGTCGTTCAAGTATTCAAGCCACTTTATGAGGTCATATCTGTCGAGTATTCCGAAGCCGACATAGTCGCCCTCGCTCTTGCCGTGAGCACGGTTGTCCATGATAAGGCAGTCATAGCCGTTTTTGAGTAAATATGTTGCGATAGACGAGCAGGCGTCCATGCCTGTAGTCGTGTAGCCGTGAACGCATACCGCGATGGTGTCTGTATCGCCGTCTGTCTTGATATAATCGCCGTGGAGTGTTATGCCATCGCGCGCTTTGAGAGTGATATGCTCCATCTCGCGCTTAAAAAGCCAATCCTTGTTTTCGTGAATAAATTCGATGTAGCGTTCCCACTTCTTTGCGTCAGCCATTTCGCTGACATCAACTCTGCACTGGTCCTGACGCGGGATTATCTTTTTGTACAGTGTGTTTGCTCCTACAAAAGAGCCTACTGTTCCTGCAACGGCAAGTCCTCCGACTATTGCCGATGCGATGACGATTGCGCTCATATAAGTCCTCCTGTTATGTTATTGCAAAAGCTGCATTGAGCAGCGTTTCAGCGTTTATCGTTTCGGTCTTAAGCGCAGCTTCTTTTTTGCTGCATACCGAAATTATGTGATGTTGTAGCTTTTTTGTGGTGAAGCCGCAGCCTAGGCTTTCGTCCAGCACGTCAAAGCTTCTCAGCCCATGAGAAAGCCCGATACCAAGCATTTTTACATACGCTTCCTTGCGCGTCCATACTTCGAAAAAGGCGCTGTCGCTCTGCGTGGCGTAGAGCTGCTCGTTTTCGGTGAAAAAGCGCGCGGCGTGTCTGTTATTTCCTTGAATAAGCTGGATATCTATCCCGATATCCTCGGTGCTGTCGACAAAAGCAACGCACCCGCCCGAATGTGACACGGAAAAACTGTAGCTTTCAAAGCCCTTAATATAAGGCTTGCCGTGTTCAAGGTATCCGAACTGCAGCCCCCAAAACGGAATCGAAAGCGCCCTTGACGCTTCGTTGCGCACCAAAAGCTCGGACATGAGAAGCTCTGCGGCGGCAGCGTCGCCTAGCGAAGCAAGCCTTTCGCGGTGCTTTGGCGTGAGCCTTGCGGTGAGCGGCTCAAGCCGGCTGAGCGGCACATCATTTGTGTAAACTAACCTTATCTGCATAAGACTTCCAATGATATATACTATATTTTACTAACTGCTAAATTATATTATAGCATAACCGAGCGACTAACGCAACAGCTTTGCGGCGTTTTCATCAATTTCGTTGAACTATTACAATAGAAATTCAACAAAAATAAGAAAAATGAGCAAAAATACGAAAAGCACGGTTTTATGGCTGCGATTTCCATTGACTTTTTCGACAAAATATATTATAATATTTATACCCTGACATAAAGAATGATCTGAGTGAAAGGCGCTGCTTATAGTATTAATGATATTACGTATTGCTGTGCCTTTCTGCGCTTTTGCGCGAGGGGCACATTTTGTTTTGAAAGGAAGTTTTATGGACACACGCGTTGCAGTTATGGGCATAATCGTAGAGGACACAAACTCGACCGAGGCGCTCAACTCAATACTACACGAATACGGAAATTACATAATAGGGCGAATGGGCGTTCCGTACCGCGAGCGGAACATCAACATAGTCAGCATAGCGCTTGACGCGCCGCAGGATACTATTTCCGCACTGTCGGGAAAGATAGGAAAGCTGAGTGGAATAAGCGTAAAGACCGCTTATTCCAATGTGATAAGCAATGGATAACGTTTTTGCGCTTATAGAGAAGCTTTCGCGGCAGCACTCCCTTACTGTTGAGGAGTATGAACAGCTTATCGAACAGCGCACCGAGGAGGCAGCGGTAAGGCTTGCGGAGCTTGCCCTTGCGGAAAAGGAAAAGCATTACGGCAAGGCGGTATTTATCCGCGGTCTTGTTGAAGTCAGCAACATCTGCAAAAACGACTGTTTTTACTGCGGAATAAGGCGAAGCAACCGCTCCTGTGAGCGTTATCGTCTGACTTCAGAGGAGATACTTCAGTGCTGTGACGAGGGTTATGCGCTGGGCTTCCGCACGTTTGTAATGCAGGGCGGCGAGGACTCTCATTTCACTGATGAGATGCTTTGTCCGCTTATCGAAAGCATAAAGCGCGCTCACCCCGACTGCGCGGTCACTTTGTCGCTGGGAGAGCGGAGCAGAGAAAGCTATCAGCGTCTTTTCGACGCGGGAGCAGACCGATATCTGCTAAGGCACGAAACGGCTGACAAGGCGCATTATGAAAAGCTTCACCCGGAGGAAATGAGCTATGAGCGCCGTATGGAATGTCTGAAAGCGCTGAAAGACATCGGGTTTCAGACGGGCTGCGGCTTTATGGTAGGCTCGCCGTTTCAGACCTCGCGCAATTTGGCTCAGGATCTGAAATTTGTGGAGGAGTTCAAGCCGCATATGTGCGGAATAGGCCCGTTTATCCCTCACGAGGCGACTCCGTTTAAGGACTGCCCCGCGGGAACAGCGGAGCTTACCTGCTACCTCTTGTCGATAGTGCGGTTGATATGCCCCGAAATACTGCTTCCCGCAACAACGGCGCTGGGAACTATCTTGGAGGGCGGACGCGAAAAGGGCATACGCTCGGGCGCGAATGTTGTAATGCCAAACCTCTCTCCGATATCCGTGCGTAAAAAATACGAGCTTTACAACAATAAGCTCAGCACAGGCGGAGAGTCTGCACAAGCTATTGAAAAACTGAAAAAGCAAATGGCTTCGGTCGGCGCAGAGATAGTCACCGCT
>JAZNTS010000174.1:0-4777 GCA_045591905.1 Oscillospiraceae bacterium
CCCAAAATTGCGGCTGTCAATCTTGAAATATATTTAAATATGTGTTATACTAATAGAGTATATAGTTTTTAGAAAGGAACATATTTATTATGTTGACCAAGAAAGAATTTGAAGCACGCCTTGACCGTATGCTAGTCGAGCAGGAGCAGCTTTTCCGCCGCCCCAATCCCAGAACCGATTTCTACAACGGAATTTACGACCGCTATGAGAACCCCGTTCTCACCGCCGCTCATGCGCCCATACTCTGGCGCTATGATATGTGCTACGAGGACAACCCCAATCTTATGGAGCGCCTCGGTATAAACGCCGTAATGAACAGCGGCGCAGTATATCTTGACGGAAAATACTGCCTTGTTGTTCGCGTTGAGGGCAGCGACCGTAAGAGCTTCTTCGCTGTTGCGGAAAGCACCAGCCCGACAGAGGGCTTCCGCTTCAGGGATTATCCCGTTATCCTCCCCGACACCTGTCCCGAGGAGACCAATGTTTACGATATGCGTCTTACTCAGCATGAGGACGGCTGGATATACGGTGTTTTCTGCTCTGAAAGCAAGGACACCTCCACAAACGACCTGTCTGCCGCAATAGCACAGGCGGGAATAGTTCGCACAAAAGACCTTGTTACATGGGAGCGTCTGCCTAACCTTGTATCAAAGTCGCCTCAGCAGAGAAATGTGGTGCTGCACCCCGAGTTTGTTGACGGCAAGTATGCATTCTACACAAGACCTCAGGACGATTTCATCTCCACAGGCTCGGGCGGAGGAGTATGCTTCGCGCTGTGCGAGGATATAACTCACCCTGTACTTTGCACTGAAGAAGTGGTGATAAGCCCCAGAATATATCACACCATCACCGAGGTCAAGAACGGCGCGGGCGCTGTTCCGATAAAGACCGAAAAGGGTTGGATACACATTGCCCACGGCGTAAGAAACACCGCTGCAGGTCTGCGATATGTAATCTATGTTTTCGCTACCGACCTTAACGACCCGTCAAAGCTCATCGCTTCCCCCTCGGGTCTGTTTATCGCGCCTAAGGGTGAGGAGCGCGTTGGCGATGTTTCCAACGTTGCTTTCACAAACGGTGCTATAGTGCGCGAAAACGGTGATGTGTATATCTATTACGCTTCGTCTGACACCAGACTGCACGTTGCTTCAACAACGCTTGAAAAGCTTATGGACTACACATTCAACACGCCCTCAGACGCTCTGCGCTCCGCTGACTGCGTAAAGCAGCGCTGTGAGCTTATCACAAAGAATTTAAACAGGGAGAAGAACGTATGACCGAGTTTTTTGACCTGTACACCGCCGACCGTGTTCCCCTTGGGAGAAAGATACAGCGCGGTGCGCCTATCCCAAAGGGCGAATTTCACATAGTCGTGCAGATAATGACGATAAACAACAAGGGCGAGATACTGCTTACCCAGCGTGTTCCTACAAAGACGAGCGGCGGCAAGTGGGAATGCTCGGGCGGTTGTGCCGTTGCGGGAGAAAACAGCCGCGAGGCTGCCGCAAGAGAGCTTTACGAGGAAACTGGGATACGCACATTCCCCGATGAGATAAGCCTTGAATGGACGCTTACCACCGACAGTATGCTGAGGGATTTTTACATCGTGAACAAGGATATCCCGCTTGAGAAGATAAGACTACAGTCCACTGAGGTGTGCGCCGCAAAATGGGTGAGCTTTGAGCGCCTTGAAGAAATGGTTCAGTGCGGACAGACAACGCGCACGGTGTCGAAATGGCTGGAGCTTCGTCGCCGCGACCTGTGCGAAAGAATAAACGAGATAAAGAATATCAGCTAAGAGGATAAGATGGATAAAAAAGCAGCAATCGCAAAAATAAAAAGCCTTGCCGAAAACGGCGGCGCAAACGGAGCTTCCCTTGAAGAGGTGTACGCGCGCTGCTATTGCGCGGTTCAGAAAACACTTGGTATCACACCCTTTGACGAGCAGCTTTCCGCTGCACTTTCGCTTTACGAGGGCAGAATGGTGCAGATGCAGACAGGCGAGGGCAAAACGCTCTGTGCAGTTTTCGCTGCGTGTATGCAGGCAATAAACGGCGACTCTGTTCATGTGCTTACGTTCAACGACTACCTAGCAAAGCGCGACTGCGAATGGATGAAGCCTGTTTATGACGCTATGGGCGTATCTGTAGGCTTTATCACCGAAAAGACCGACCGAAATGAACGCAAGAGCATATATAAAAATCAGGTAGTATACCTCACCGCGAAAGAGGCAGGCTTTGACTACCTGCGCGATTTTGTCTGCTTTGACCCCGAAGAAATGGTGTTCCCCGAAACGCTTGATTTTGCCATTGTCGATGAGGCTGACAGCATACTTATCGACGAAGCGCGCATACCGCTGGTGATTGCGGGCGACCTCGCCGCAGAGGACGGCAGCGCAACAGCAGAGGTATACGCAAAGCTCACTGATTTTGAGATTGACGAGGATTTTGAGATAGACGAGGAGAGCCGTAATGTCTACCTTACGGACGATGGCGCTGACCGCGCGGAGGATATCTTCGGCTGCAACATCTACAGCGAGGAGGGCGCTCCCCTGCTTGCAAAGATATGCGCCTGCCTTAAAGCGCGCGCAGTGCTGAAAGAAGACAAGGACTATATCGTCAAGGACGGAGCTGTCGTGCTCATTGATGAGTTTACGGGCAGAGCCGCAATAGGACGTGTGTTCCCCGGTGAGCTTCAATCCGCGGTAGAGGCAAAGCATCAGCTTAAAATAACCTCGCGCGGACGTATAATGGGCAATATTGCGCTGCAGTATTTTGCAAGGCTTTATCCGAAGATTGCGGGCATGACAGGTACGGCCGAGCTTGCGCGCGAAGAATTTGAAAAGCTTTATGCGCTGTCTACCGATGTTATTCCGACAAGGCTGCCTTGCAAGCGTACCGACCACCCACTTGAAATGTATAGCTGCGGCGAGGAAAAGCGCGCCGCGATAATCTCCGCGATTGAGGAAGCAGCTAAGGCTCAGCGTCCCGTGCTTGTCGGCACGGAAAGCATTGAGGAGTCCGAGGATATCGCTGAAGCATTACGTCAAAAGGGAGTTTCCTGCGCTGTTCTTAATGCCAAAAACGATACCGAGGAAGCAGCGATAATATCCCGCGCGGGCGAAAAGGGTGCTGTCACGATATCGACCAATATGGCAGGCCGCGGCGTTGATATCAAGCTTGGCGGCGAGGATTGTTTAGAAAAGGACTTCGTTGTTGAAGCGGGCGGTCTGCTGGTTTTAGCGACCTCGATGAGGGAAAGCTCACGTATAACAAGACAGCTTCGCGGACGTGCGGGACGACAGGGAGATATCGGCGAAAGCCGCTTTTTCGCCGCCGCAAACGATGATATAATGAATAAATACGAGCTGAAAAAGCTTGCGGGACGGGATTTCCCCGATGAAAGCGTCAGCGGTGCTATCGACGACAAGACGCTGCTTAAAGAAGCCGAGCGTATCCAGCGTATTTCGGAGGGCGACGCGTTTGACGAGCGCGTAAATCTCATGAAATACACCATGATAGGCGAAAAGCACCGCGAGCAGACGTTCCGCCGCAGAAAGGGCTTGCTTGACGGAAGCTATAATTCAGAGCTGTGGCAGGAGCACGCTCCCGAGCTTTACGAAAAGGCAAAGCAGAAATTCAACGAGATAGCGCTTCAGGAAAAGCAGAACATCATTCTTGCGGCATTGTTGAATGAATTTTGGTGCGATTATCTCGACTACACCGCATATCTGCGCGAGGGCATACACCTCACACAAGTGAGCGGCAGAAATCCTGCGGAAGAATACAATATCGCGTGTGAGGAATATTACGACAGCGCTGTTGACAGCATTCCCGAAAGAATGGCGGAAAAGCTGGAGGAGCTGCTCAAATGCGATACCCTTGAAGATCACAAGGTAGCTATGCCCACACGCACCTACACATATCTTCTCGACGATATGGCGGAGGAGTTTAAAACAAAGCCTTTGCTGCTAAACGTGTTTGAGGAGGAAGAGCCTCAGCCGAAGCCTGAGAAGAAAACGGAAAAAGGCGAAAAGAAAAAGGGATTTTTCTCGTCGCTTTTCAGCAAGAAATAATTTTTTAAGAGGATAAACGATGTCAACGGTCTGCGCTATCGCAACTCCACCCGCAGCGGGCGGAATTTCAGTTATAAGAATATCGGGCGAGCGTGCCGCAGATATTGCCGCAAAGGTTTTCAAGCCTGTGTCGGGAAGACCTGTGGAGGAGCTTTCGGGCTACCGCGCCGCCTATGGCAAGATATATGACGGCGAGGAGCGCCTTGACGACGGCGTTCTGCTTATGTTCCGTGCGCCGCACAGCTACACGGGCGAGGACGTTGCCGAGATATCCTGTCACGGCGGAATATACGTCACCCGCAGAGTGCTTGCCGCTTGTATAAAAGCAGGTGCAGAGCCTGCCGCAGCAGGTGAATTTACAAAGCGCGCGCTGCTCAACGGCAAGCTGTCGCTTACGCAGGCGGAGGCAGTCACCGATATAATAAACGCGCAGAGCGGTCAGCTTTTAAGCTGCTCCAACTCTCAGCGCGAGGGCGCGTTGTATCGCCGCGCAGAGGATATCTCTGATATGATAATGGAGATCTCGACGCAGATATCCGCATGGATAGACTACCCCGATGACGACACTCCCGTTGTCACTGAAGAATGGCTGAGAGCAAAGCTTTCCGCTGTGCAAGCGCAGTTTTCCGCGCTGCTGTCTGCTTACGATACGGGCAGGCTGGTGCGCGAGGGTATCTCATGCGCGATAGTCGGCAAGCCGAA
>JAZNTS010000175.1:0-17442 GCA_045591905.1 Oscillospiraceae bacterium
CGGGTCGGTCTTGTCGTAATACGCGTTTCTGTACAAAAACATTACGATATCCGCGTCCTGCTCGATAGAGCCCGATTCACGCAGGTCTGACAGCATGGGACGCTTGTCGGGACGCTGCTCAGGGCCACGCGCGAGCTGCGACAGGCAGATAACGGGAACATTAAGCTCCTTTGCCATAATTTTCAGATTTCGTGTGATATCGGAGATTTCAACAACTCGGTTGCCGTTGTAGTTTTTGGTAGAGGTCATAAGCTGCAAATAGTCTATTACGACAAGTCCGAGGTTTTTCATTCGGCGCAGCTTTGACTTTATTCCCGCAACATTCACTCCCGCGGTATCGTCTATGTAGATGTTTAACCGCGACAGAATATCTGCGGCTCTGCCGACGTCCTTCCATTTTTCGGAGGATATCTTTCCTGTGCGCATCTGGTCGGAGCTTAAAGAGGCTTCAGAGCTTATCATTCTGCCAACTATCTGCTCCTTGGACATTTCCAGACTGAACACGGCTATCGACTTGTCGGTATGCTTTTTGCCGACGTTTGTGGCAATGTTCATGGCAAACGAGGTTTTACCCATACCGGGACGTGCCGCGAGAATAATGAGGTCGGACTTGTTAAGTCCGTGAATACGCTTGTCAAGACCTGTATACAGCGTTGAAAGACCTGTCATGGCAGGCTCGCCGCTTTCTGCCGCGGTGCGCGATAGCTCGTTGAGCATATTTATTCTGTCAAGAACTATGCCGCTGATGTGGGTAAGGCCTTTGACCTCGCCGCCGCTTCTGATGTCGAATATCTTCTGCTCCGCGTAGTCAACGAGAGTGTTTGCGTCCTCGCCGCCTGCGTTTGCGGTGTCGATTATTTCCTTTGCCGCAAAGATAAGGCTGCGCACTATGTATTTTTCAGATACTATATTTGCGTATTTTGCGATCGAGGATATGCTCGGAACGGCCGTTGTGAGCCTTACAAGGTACTCCTTGGCTTGCTCGGAGGTCTCGAAAACGCCCTGCTGCATCGTGCGTTCCAGAACGGTGACGATATCGATCTTTTCGCCCGAAAGGAACATCTGAAGCAGTGCGGCGTATATATCGCGGTGCATGGAAACATGGAAATGCTCGGGCTGGAGCGTAGTCGCTATCTCAGCCATTGCTTCTCCGTCGATAAGCACCGCGCCGAGCACGGATTGCTCCGCGTCGAGGTTAAAAGGCAGGTTTATGCCCGAAATGTCATATTCAGCCATATCAGCCCTCTACAACGCTTACTGTGAACTTAGCTGAAACGCCTGCGTACAGCTTTGCCTCAGCGGAGAAATCGCCAAAGCCCTCTATCTTCATAGCAATATTGATCTTTTTCTTGTCAACATCGCAGCCGAGTGTCTGCTTTATCGCAGCGCTTACTTCCTTTGCGGTAACTGTGCCGAAAAGTCTGCCGTTTGCGCCCGCCTTAGCCTTGACCTCTATCTTCTTATCCTGAAGCTTTTCTGCGATTGCCTTTGCATTAGCTGTGTCAACGTCTATCTTATGCTGTGCGCTGTCTTTCTGACCCTGAAGCAGATTGAGGTTCTTTGCGTTAGCCTCCTGTGCAAGACCTTTCTTTATAAGGCAGTTGATAGCGTAGCCGTCCTTTACCTCGTGGATCTCGCCCTTTTTGCCTGTGCCTTTAACGTCCTGTAATAAAATAACCTTCATTTTAATATTCCTCCTGTGTTTATTCTTCGCAATTTTCACCCGCGAAATTAAATTCGTCCTCCAAGCGCCTTTGGCAGCGCCAGATATTTATATCGCACCAAGGACCTGTATAAATAACATTATCGTCCTTTATAAGCCACTGTATGCCGTCCTCTTCCTCCCATTTGCACCAGCCCTCAAGATTTATTCCTATCTGCGACATATCCTCGGGGAGGTTTACGATAAGACCTTCTATACCCATGTGTTTCATGATATCCGAGGGCTTTTTTATGAGGTCAAGCCTTATCTTTCGCTTAAGATGTTTCCATTCCTCCAGATTCCAGCGGCAGTACTTGATAGAATAATTAAAAAGCTGCTCCATTGTCTCTTCGGAAATTTCATTCAGCTTTTCTGCTGTTTTTTCCACATACTCTATCGGGATTTCCTTTTTAAATCTCAGGTTGATATAATCGCCGATATATCCGAAATATACCTTGCCCTCGATCTTTCCGAACTCGTTTTCCTTGAGGTCTTTTATAAGCTCCATTCTATCCTCCCATCGTGTTATCGGGTCTGGTGATCATAAATAATCCTCGCCGGCATAATTGCATAAGCCCTCTTCAAAAGCTTTGCTGTACCAGATATCTATGTCAGCCCACGGACCTACATAAACAACGGCATCGTCCCTTATCAGCCATTGGATACCGTCCTCTTCTTCCCAGTCGCAGCTGCCCTCAAGGTTAACGGCTACCTGTGACATATCCTCGGGGAGATTTACGATAAGACCATCAATCTCCATATACTTCATGATGTCAGAGGGTTTCTTTAACTTATCAAGCTTTATCCGCCTTTTAAGAGACGGCTGCATATCCAGCTTAGAGCGGCAGTATATGATAGAGCGCTCAAAAAGTGTGTTCATGATTTCCTCGGTGACGGCATTCAGCTTTTCAGCTGTTTTTTGCACGTATTCTAATGGAATATCCTTATCAAACCGCAGGTCGATATAGTCGTCTAAATACTTGAAATACACGCTGCCTGCCATTTGCGTATCATCGAATTCATATTCCTTGATATCTTTAATCAGCTCCATTTTATCCTCCCAGTGTGTTATCAGGTCTGAGAAAGGCTGTCAAAATATGCGTCGATAGCCTCATAAAGCTTTCTGATAGCCTCGTTTTCGCTGATATCGTATAGCTGTGCGCCCGCCATCGTCTGATGACCGCCGCCGTCGTCCTTTTTGTTGCCGAGGCTCTCCATGATTATCTGCACATTTATCTTTCCGAGCGACCTTGCACTGAAAGCCCAGCCGTTATCGCCTATGGGATATACAGTAAACGACGCGTCAACGCCGCTGATATACAGCATTTCGTCTGCTGCCTGTGAGCAGATAACGCGCATTTCGGGGAAGCTCTCGTCTACCATTGCGATAGCGCAGCCGCGGTATATCTCCGCCGAGGATACGATATCCGCCTTTTGCGCCTTGCTCTGCATGGTCGTAGAGAACAGGGATTTAACGGAAACTGTATCCGCACCCATCTTTTTGAGAAAAGCTGCCGCTTCAAAGGTAGAAACGCCCGCGCGCATTACAAAATCCTTTGTGTCAAGCGTGATTCCCGCAAGCAGCGCCTCTGCTTCAAGGGGAGTAAGTATCGGGTTTACGCCGAAATACTGCACAAGCTCCGTGACGAGCTCTGCCGCAGAGGAAGCGTTGGGATCCTGCCACATTATGCCTGCGTCCTCAATAGCGCCTGCGCTGAGGCGATGATGGTCGATAATGACGATCTGTTCAGCGGTCGCCTTTTCGTACAGTTCCTTGTCGTCAAGCTTTTTGATTATGTGAGTGTCAACTATGATGAGCAGCGATTTTTTTGTGAATCCGAGCTTTGCAACATCGGGGTCTATGACAACGGGAGTTTCATAGTCGTCAAAGCGCTCTATAAGCTCCTTTGCGGAGTTAAGCTCTTTGTTTACTACCGCAAACGATTGAACACCAAGCTTTCTTATCGCGCAAGCAAGACCTATCGCAGAGCCTACGCTGTCGAAATCGCCGTAGCTGTGACCCATCACATACACCGTGTCAGCGGTACGAACGACCATCTTGATGTCGTCCGCCATGATACGTGTTTTAACACGGCTGTATCTGCCTGTACCCTGAGTTACCGCGCCGTAGAAATGGAAGCCCGACTCGGTCTTTATTGCCGCCTGATCGCCGCCTCGTCCCAGCGCCATTGAAAGCGCCTGACGCGCGTAGTTTTCGCTTTCGGCGAGCGTCTGTGCGGTTCTGCCGATACCGATAGAAAGAGTTACGGTCGTGCGGTCTGTAACATTTATCTCTCGCGCAAGGTCGAGTATCTTCATCTTGTCAAATATCATTTCGCGGACATAGCGCTCTTCGATTATGACAAGGAATCTATCAGACGACAGCTTTTGCAGCACTGCCTTTTTCTCGGTGAAATATTCCTCAAGCAGTCTGTCTATCTGTATCGTAACGTAAGCCTTTTCACTTTCCTTGCTGCCGCTGAGAAGTTCCTCATAGTTATCGACCATAACGATCATAGCCATGGTCTTTGACATACGATGTTCCTCTTGCAGTCCCTTGAAATCTGTGATATCCTCAAAGAACAGCATGGTTATCTGATTTATGCTTTCCAGCACCTCAGCACCCTTTTTTGCGTTTTCGTTTTCGTCGGGAGTGAACTGCGGCACGCGCGCATAAACGCGGTAATGCCTGCCCTCGTATTCTATCTCTCTGCCCTCGCCGATGAACATCTCCATAGGCTCTTCAGTGACAAAATCCAGCAGATTGTCGTCCTCGTCAGGCTTGTAGAAGCACTCGTTGAAGCGCTCGTTGCACCATACGATAACTCGATTCTCATTTACCAGCGCCACAGGCAGCGGGAAGCTGCACAGTGCGACGCGGTTGGAGCTGTCGATAGTGCCGTTGAGCTGCTCAAAATAGCAGTATTCGTTTCGGCGTATCTGCATCAGCTTTCCTACCGCAAGCCCCGAAATAAGAAGCAGTATCGGCAGCGACAGCCAGAAAAGATACGGCTCATCGGCAAACAGCATTCCGTCTAGAATGAGCAGACACACGATTAGCGCGCCTACAAGTGCAAGCAGGATATTGCTTTTGTAAAAGTTTTTCAAATTACGTCCTCCGAATCAATGTCGATCAGATCTCCATAATAATAGGGAGTATCATGGGGCTGCGCTTTGTTTTGGAGTAAATATAGTCGCTCAGTGCGTCGCGCATGGCGGATTTAATATTGCCCCATTCGCGGATATTGCGCTCCTGACAGTTGTCCATCACCTTTTTCATAAGCGCTTTTGCCTCGTCCATAAGCGCTTCGCTTTCGCGGACATATACAAATCCGCGTGAAACGATATCGGGGCCTGCAAGCACTCTGCCGCTCTCGCGCTCGATGGTAGCTACGATTATCATAACGCCGTCCTCTGCGAGGTGCTTTCTGTCGCGCAGAACTACGCTTCCGACATCACCGACGCCGTATCCGTCTACCATTACTCTGCCCGCGGGAACTGTGCCTGTAAACTTCATTTCAACGCCGTCGGTTTCGATTACCTGACCGATATCGGAAATGAAGATGTTATCTTCGGGAACGCCCATACCGACAGCAAGCTTTGAGTGCTTTTTAAGGTGCTTATACTCGCCGTGGATAGGGATAAAGAACTTGGGCTTCGTGAGGGATATCATCAGCTTCAGCTCGTCCTGACAAGCGTGGCCTGAAACGTGCACCTCGTACATGGACTCGTACACTACCTCGGCGCCCTGCTTCATAAGCTCGTTCACTACCTTTGTAACAAGCTTTTCGTTGCCGGGGATAGGCGTCGCGGAAATTATTATGAAATCATTGGGGGTTATCGTAACCTGTCTGTGGTCGCCGCTGGACATTCTCGACAGCGCGGAAAGCGGCTCGCCCTGAGAGCCTGTTGTGCAGACAACTATCTTTTCGGGCGGATATTTATTCACGTCTTCAATGTCGATAAGCGTTCCCTCGGGAACTTTTATATAGTTAAGCTCAACAGCCTTTGCGATAACGTTCACCATGCTTCTGCCAGAAACAGCAACCTTGCGGTCGGTGCGCACGGCGTTGTCGATTATCTGCTGTATGCGATGGATATTGCTTGAAAAGGTCGCAATTATAATGCGCTTTCCATCTGCGGAGTTGAACAGCCCGCGGAAGCTCTCTCCCACACTGCGCTCGGATTTTGTATATCCGGGGCGCTCTGCGTTGGTGCTTTCGGAAAGCAGTGCAAGCACGCCCTTGTTGCCAAGCTCGCCGAAGCGCGCAAGGTCAATTATGCCGCCCTCGATGGGGGTGTAGTCTACTTTAAAGTCGCCCGTGTGGATAATAACGCCTGCGGGCGTGTGGATAGCAAGCGCGCACGCGTCGGGGATAGAGTGGTTCACTCTGATAAACTCTACCGACATACAGCCGAGCTTCACCTGCTGTCGCGGAACGACTACGTTAAGGGACGCCTGTGAGAGCAGATTGTGCTCTTTCAGCTTGCCCTCGACAAGACCGAGGGTGAGGCGTGTTCCGTAGATGGGAACGTTCACCTTTTTAAGCAGATATGCAAGCGCGCCGATATGGTCCTCGTGTCCGTGGGTTATTACTATACCACGGAAGCGCTCCTTGTTCTTTTCAAGATAGGTGAAATCGGGCACTACAAGGTCAACGCCCGGCATATCATCATCGGGGAACGCAAGTCCGCAGTCCACGATGAACATATCGTTTCCGCATTCGTAAACATAGAGGTTCTTGCCTATCTCGTTAAGTCCGCCGAGTGCAACGAACTTTACGGGTGAAGAGCAGCGCTGTGCTTCGGGCTGAGCCTTAGGCTGAGAGCCTTTCTTCATAGCCGAATATTTGGACTTGAACTTTTTAACGGAAAAGGCGCTGTTCTTCTGAACCTGCGTTTTTTGCACAGGTGCTTTAGCCTGATTGTTCTGCTTTACAGGGGCTTTTTTGTTAGCCTTTGAAGCGGTCGTCTTGGTTGCTTTTGCGTTTTTAGTGTTCTCGTTTCTGCCGTTCTTAGGGGAGATGTTTTCTTTTTCAGTCAATAATTTGTTATTTGTGAGTAAACCCATTTGTGGTCCTTTCTGGGAAGCTTTCCCGTATGCTTGCAGCAATTTGCGCGGCGGTAAGGCATACCTCTCCCGTCTTATGCGCTATGTATAAGCCCGCCGACATCGGTGCCACGGCGGCTTAAAGCTGTTGCTGCGTTATTTTTTATAAAATTAATATGTGTAACAGACGCGTAGATCTGTAAAAATTACAATAATTCGCCATAATACAATTAAATATATTATACTCCCAAACCGTTGAAATGTCAAGTGTGGGTGATACTGCATAATGTCATAAAATGTAAAAAATACGGGTGTAAATTAGATTTCGCATAACGCCGCGAAATCGAAAATTTCCTTTTATATTTGCGCCAAAACTGCGAATAGTATTTTCGTAACTCAAAAGAAAGGCGGTATCTCTGCAAAGAGTAATATATAATATGGAAAAAACGGCGAAGATCTTTTCAAAACTGCTGTGCGTTGCGATCTCGCTTGCGGCTTGCGTTATCGTATGTTTTCAAGTGCTTTTGCCCGATGAGGTGAGCGTTGAGGCGGGTACTGACGTAAGCGGCAGCTTTTTCGGCGTTGAGCTTCGTGCCGATAGCACCGGAGCGCGTTATTATCTCGGTGCGCTGCCTATAAAGAGCGCAGCGGCTCGGCAGACGGAGCGGCCCATGCTTGTGCCGTGCGGAACTCCGTTTGGTATAAAGCTGAAGACCGATGGCGTTATGACGATTTCGGTAACGGACGGCTCTCCCGCCGAAGAAGCAGGCGTTAAGGAGGGCGATATAATAATTTCCGTGAATGATGTGCAGGTGCGCTCCAACAGTGACATTTGCTCTGCAATACAGCTATGCCCTGAGGAGTGCGAAATTATACTTCAGCGCGGCGACAGTGAACGTCTGCTGCGGCTGCTGCCGTATGAAGATTGCGGTATATATAAAATAGGTATATGGGTGCGCGACAGTGCGGCTGGAATAGGAACTATGTCATATTTCGACCCCGAAACAGGTGAATACGGCGGACTTGGACACCCTGTCAGCGATGTTACGACAGGCGAGCTTATGCCGCTTGGAAGCGGCGAGATAACAGCGGCGGATATAAACGGTGTGATACGCGGCGAGGCGGGGGCGCCGGGGGAGCTTTGCGGTACGCTTATTTCAAACCAAGCCATCGGCAGTATCGAGAGCAATACCGAGTGCGGCATATTTGGCATGGTTAGCGAACCGCCGTCTGACGGAAATGCTATACCTATGGCGTTCAGGCAGGAAGTAAAGACGGGTGCGGCAACTATATTGACGACTACTGACGGCGACACGCCGAGAGAATATGACATTGAGATAGAGCACATCAACATTTGCGACATGGAGAGCAGCAAGAGCATGGTCATTCGTATCACCGACGAAGAGCTTATCGAACAGACGGGCGGCATAATCTGCGGCATGAGCGGAAGCCCGATAATACAGAACGGAATGCTCGTCGGCGCAGTGACTCATGTGTTTTTGAACGACCCTGTGAGAGGATATGCTATCTTCTGCGAAACCATGCTGGACGAGGCAGGCTGAAACTATAAAAATATCCCCTCAGAAGCCGAAGCGCCTGAGGGGATATATACGATCAGTTTATTTTTTTGTACATACGGAAGATGTTTTCGCCCTTGTATTCATATTCGGTCTTATCCATCATCTTCTGTGTCATGAAGATTCCAAGACCGCCTATCTCACGTTCCTCCGCGTCAAGCGTTATATCGGGCGCTTCGCGGTTGAGCGGATTGTAAGGTACGCCGTCGTCGCAGAATGTGATTATGATCTGCTCGCCGTCATCTGTGTTCTCAAACTCGCAGGTCACTCTTGCGGGTCCGGGTTTTCCGCCGTAGGCATAGCTTGCTATATTCACGAATATCTCTTCAATGCACACATCTACCTGATACTGTGCCTTGGGATTGCAATCGTGCTGCTCAAGCAGTGCGTCTACTTTGTCCAAGAGAAGCTGGAGCTGCAGTTTTTCAGCAGGGAGATTTATCTCATATTGGTCTTTTTTCTGCGGCGAGAAATACTGAAGTGCTACCATAGTAATATCGTCCGCCTGATCGGCGCCCTCCTCAAATTTTACTATCTTCTTAAGTATCTTACCTACTATCTGCTTTGGCGACGCATCAAGATGCTCGTTGAGAGCCTGCTCAAGACGATCGTTTCCAAAAAGCTCTTCGTTTACGTCTGCGGCTTCCGTTACGCCGTCGGTGTACATGAACAGCATATCGTCCTTGCCGAAATAAAGCTCAGCCTGACGATATCTTATTCCGGGCATTCCCGCAAGCACAAAGCCGGGGCGTATCTTCAGCCATTCGTATTTTCCGTTTCCGCGCTTCAAAAGCGGAGGATTGTGACCTGCGTTGGCATATACGAATCGTCCTGTAGAAAGCTCCAGTATTCCGACGAAAGCGGTCACGAACATCTCGGCGTCGTTGCCGCTGCAAAGTTCATCGTTTGTTGCGCTGAGTATATCTGCGGGGGATTTTCCTATGCTTGCGTTGGTCTTGATATGAGTTTTTGCGCTCATCATGAACATCGCGGCGGGGATACCCTTGCCCGAAACGTCTGCGATAACGACCGCAAGGTGATCCTTGTCAACGAGGAAGAAGTCGTAGAAGTCGCCGCCGACTTCCTTTGCGGGCGTCATAAGCGCGTGGATATCGAATTCCTGTCTGTCGGGGAAGGCAGGGAATTTGCGCGGCAGCTCGCTTTCCTGTATCTTTGCGGCAATATCAAGCTCCGCGCCCATACGCTCCTTTTCGGCGGTTATCGCAGTGATGTTTTCGATATAACCGCTGAGCTGCTCTGTCATGGCGCCAAGCGTGTCGGAAAGCACCTCGATCTCGTCGCCGGTTTTGATCTCAGCCTTGCAGGTGAGGTCGCCCTCGCCTATCTTTTGAGCCATATCTGTCAGCTCAACGATAGGCTCGGTGAGCTTTTTCGAGAACGTGGAAGCCAATATCGTGATTATAATGAGCGATGCAGCGATGATCACGACGATTATTATCATCATGAAAAAGATGGCGCTGTCTATCTCGCGAACTGCAAGGCTTGTGTATTTGGATATCTCCTCGTCGTTAAGAAGTGCGGGGCGGAGTATCTCGTCAACGCCGATTACAGTACAAATGCTCCAGTTGATGGAATTGAGGGGCGTGTAGGCGGCATAGACCTCCTTGCCGTAGAGCGTTACCTGTGCAACGCCCGATTCGCCGCTTATCATTTTCTGTGCCATGTCTTTAACAGACTGCTCGTTTGCGTCGGTGAGCAGATTGATACTTTGGCTGAGCGATGTCATACCCGGCATGATGACGGTGTTTCCCTCGCTGTCTATTGCAAAAGCGTATGATGTTTCGCCAAGATCTTCGTTACTTATGGTGTCGGAAAGCTCCGTAAGCAGCATACTTACTCCCGCAACTCCGAAAAAATTACCGTTGTTGTCGAAGATAGGGTCTGTGCAGACTATGCCAAGGCCGCGTCCGTAGGAGTCGTCTACAAGACTTGACCATGTGAGCTCCTTAGCAGCTTTAGCGCCTGTATACCATGAGCGCTCACGCACATCGAAAAAGCCCATATTTGCTTTTGTATCACTGTCGGTATCGGATACTATTATATAGCCGTCCTCGGTGCCTATCTCTGCGCAGAACACTTCAGAGTGCTCTTTAACCATGGAGTCAAGCACATTCACGAGATTTCCCATCTTAGGCATGAAATCAAGCGAGGCGTTTTCCGCGTATAAAAGCTGTGAGCTGACAACGCCTTTGTTTCCTGCGAGCGGAGCCGATACAGGGATATCGCTGTATTTGTCAGGCTCCTTTATGATGTTTTCTGCGATATCGGATATCATCATAGTGCGGCTACGCACGGCGTTAAGCTTTGTGTCGGCATATATCGCCTTGCTTTTTGTAAGCGACATAAGCTGGTTAAGAGCAAGGCTCTTCAGTGCGTCCTCGCTGCCGTCGGCTGCCTGTTCGCCGAGATTGCTGCTTATGCCTGTCGTGCTTTCTCGCATATTGAGTATTCCGACAATGGACACTGCAGATACAAGCAGTATTGCAATAACAGAAACCAACAATATGAGGTTTGTGACCTTGGTTTTAATGCTTTTTTTCTTTATCATGTCTTGACCCTTTCGTTAAGCTGTCTGCGTATATTCTCGGCAAATCCTGCCTGATCTTCAATATAGCATAGATCGTCGATATCAAAGCTTACGTTTCCTAAGTAGTGGAACACGCTGTATTCTGCGTCTTTGCAAAGCGGCTGAAAGCCTGTGTGGATAAAACCGTTATCTTTGAGCAGCTTCGCAGCGTGTACGGCCGCACTGTCGCTGATGTTAAGACAAAGCTCTGCGGTGAACCATTTGTTCTTTTGTGCTGTTATCTGATTTATTATGTTGCACAGGTCGCAGCCGATACTGTCTATATTTATGTATAACGTGGAGTGTATATCATCATAGCTGTAGCGGTATTCCGTTTTTTCGCGGAGAGGAGGGCTTAACGTATTGTCAACGGAGAAACGTACTCCAAGCTTTTTATAGGTGCTTTCGGCAAGCGCGGCCTCGTCTGCACTTACATAAAGTGCCCCGCAATCCTTTTTTTGCATGGGGAAAACAACGATGGTAAGCGAATCCTTGGGATTTATGTGACCCTTTTCGCCTGAATTGAAACGTTCCGTGGAAAAAACACTCGGGTAAAATCCGCAGCACACAGGCTCAAGCTTTTTTATAGCGAGCTGAGCGTTAAAATGCGCTGCTATCGGGTAAGCGTATGCAGACAAGCAGTCGCTTTTATGTATCTCATCGAACAGAAAACTCAGCAATCTGCTGCCGATGCCGCTTTTGCGGTATTCGGGAAGCACTGTAAGCGTGCAAAGCTCCAGCCTGTCGGGGAAGAGCGGAGAGCTTTCAACGCCGATTATTCCCGCAATAGTACCGTTTTTTGCTTTGCCGAGATACAGGGATATTTCTCCTTTGCGGTGCATATCCATAATTCCGTGCTCGGTATAAAGCTTAGGTTTTACATAAGTAGAACCAAAACACGCGGATATGCAGCGTATTATCCCCTCACAGTCCTCTTGGGAACAGAATTTTTCTATTTTAATTTCAGTGTTATGGTTTGCATTTGTCATTTATCTGCGCTCCATTCTTAAGTTGGTTACATTATACACTATTTGTTTTACTTTTACAAGTCTTGTAAATTCACCTTTGATATGCAGAAAACCGCATTACAACCGCGGTTTTGGGCACTGTTAGTTATGCTAATTGATTTTCGCGACAAAAAAATGATTTTCGCGACAATTATATTGACTTGTTTTTTGTATTGTGGTATAATTCCAACAGATGGAAGATTGATATTTATCAGCAGAAAAATCTGCAAATTCGGAAGTTTTTTTGTTACGTTGAGATGCTTCCTGCGTATAAAGCTACAGAAAGGTAAATGCAGACGCTTTATCACAAGAAGTATTCCGACAGCGGAAAGACCTCCGAAACTTTATGTAAGGCACTAATTTATATGGAGGTTACTTATGGAATTCATCAAGGAAACAGAAGGCGCTGCGCTGGTAGTCAAGCTCTCAGGAAGACTTGACACCAATACCGCAAAGCAATTTGAGCAGGAGCTTTTCGGCGAATGCGAGAAGAACGGCAGTATCATTTTGGATTTTGCCGAGCTTCAGTATCTGTCGTCCGCAGGCTTGCGTGTGCTTCTTGCTATGCAGAAAAAAATGAGCGGCAAGGCGCTTAGCTTGAGAAATGTCAACAAAAATGTTATGGAGGTCTTTGAGATCACGGGTTTCGTTGATGTCCTTAACATAATCTGAGCATGGCTTTCGCTACGGCACCCCGCACATAAACTGTGAGGTGAAACAATGGCAGATTTTGAGCACGTCATAAAGACGCTGTTTGAGTATGACCGATTTGATCCGGTGCCCGAGATGGCGAAGCTTTTGTCAGACTTTGAAAAGACATATCCTGATGTCAAAAAACAAGCAGAACTGCGAGAGCAGGTAAGCTTCGATTCGCTTTCGGGCGATGCGGCGAACAAAGTAAATTCCACCAAAAAAGCTGCCGCTTCCGAAAAGCAGAAAGGAATGGGCAAGACAAAATGACAGAGCCGATGACCGCTGAACGGCTTTATTCCGAATACCGCAGCAAGGTTTCGGGTTACATATTCTCCCGCGTAAAGAATCGTGCGGACGCTGAAGATCTGGTTTCAGATGTGTTTGTGAAGATAGTTGAGAACTTCGATAAATACGACAGCGAAAAGGCGTCGTATTCTACATGGGTATTCACTATAACCAGAAACACGGTCATCAGTTATTTCAGACAGGCTCGTGAGTTTGATGACATCACAGAGATGGAGCTTGCAGATCCCGATTCGGAGGAGGCACTGAACGAAGTGGTTTTAAAAGAAGATATCAGAACCCTTGCGGGTGCTTTGCAGCGTATGTCCGACAGGGACAGGGATATTATCATCGCAAGATACTATTATGACCGCAGCTTTCGCGAGATAGGCGATATGCTCGGTATCACCGAGGCGAATGCCAGAGTGGCTCACGGCAGAGCGATCCAGAAGCTCAGAATTGAGTTCGGAGGAGCTGCCGTATAAAAATGTTACGAATGCGCAGCTTCTGCGTATAAATTAATGAAAACAAAAACGCTACGGCGTAAAAAAAGGAGTAATTTATTATGAATATCAATGCACTTATGTTTATCGCAAACTCTTCCGCTACAACAAGCGGCAACAACCCTTTCAGCGAGATCGCAGCTCCCATTATCGACCTGCTGAACATGGTTACAACACCTGCACTGCTCATCGTTGGTGCGCTCGGCGCTATCTTCTGTATTCTGCTCGGCGTTAAGTACGCTAAGGCTGAGGAGCCTCAGGATAGAGAAAAGGCTAAGCACTCTCTGAAGAACGCTATCATCGGTTTCGTTCTGATCTTCGTTCTTCTCGTAGCTCTGCAGATCGGTCTGCCTGCAATGACTGAGTGGGCTAACAGCGCAGCAGCCAGTGCAGCTTAATTAAACTGAATAATGGTTAAGGTCACTTAGCAGGCGCGGCGCGCTAAAACCAAAAGCCGTCCGCGTCTGCTCGGTGACTGTTTTTATATCGAAAGGCGGTAAGAGAAGCTTGCTGAAAAAACGCAGAAAGGATAGCGTGTCTGACGCTGTCGAAAACGAAGCCGAGCGCGGCGTGTCACAGGTCGAGGAGACCGACGAAAAAGCGGCGCTGGTACAAAAGAACAGACTGCTTATGAACAGAATATGGGCGGCGCTTGGAGCGTTGGCGCTGTTTGTGGGCTATTTTGCTTTGCCGAATCTGTTCTATAGTATATTCTCTCAGGACGCTATGGCTAACAACGGCACGGTTAAGCTGCTTGCCTCTTCGATGGGTTTTTTTGTTTACTTTTTCTTTCTTATCAGATTTTACATGAAACGTTCACACAAAACAGGCGAGGGGCTGAGTGATGTGCTGCAGCTTTATCCGCGCTCGCTTGAATGCAAGCCTGCGCTTATCTGCTGCCTGCTTGGTGTGAGCCTTAATCTTTTTATAGGCGCAGCTTTGGCGCTGCTTCCTTTCCCCGAACAGCTTATTGCTGATTACAGCGCAAGCTCGGGCTCACTGGTCTATAACGATAGCATAGTTTTCAGTGTTATCTACGTCGTGGTGCTTGCTCCCGTCTGCGAGGAGCTGATGTTCCGCGGATTTATCTTCCACAGGCTGAATACGCAGTTCCCTTTGATGGTAACAGTCATTTCAGTGTCGCTGATGTTCGCGTTGCCCCATATTCAGATACTATGGATAATAGTTGCGCTTGCGAATGGTATCATTTTCACTCTTGTGCGTGCCAAGTTCAATAACCTTTGCTATTCGCTCATACTGCACTGCTGCTATAATCTTGTGTCAGTGCCGATGCTGCTGCTTGCGGGTACGCAGATACATGAGTTTTTGTTCAACAATATCTTTGCAGAGCTTGTATACCTTATCCTCGGCGGAGGATCGGTGTTCCTCTGCACACAATGGCTTTTGAAAGATAAAGACATTCCGAATGCGGAGCTGTCTTATGATATAAAATAACTTATAGGAGTGTTGACCGATGAAAAAATTCGTTTCCTTGGCGCTGGCTGCGCTTGTGGCTTTGCTTGTGTTCACGTTCCTTTTGGGTGCGCTGCTCAACAATCTCACACCTGCCATAAAGGCGCAGGATATTGCGGTGTTCTTTGATTTTTCAGTGATGCTCAATCCATTGAATTACCTTTACGGACTTATTGCTCTCGCAGTCGTTGTGCTGCTCTACATGGTAAATCGCCCCGACAGCTTCGCGCGCATTAAAAAGTCCATGACAGGCAACAAGAACGGAAACATCGTCGATGATTCCGCGCTTGAAAACTCCCGCTTTATGACCGATAAGGAGCGCGATTTCAACTTTGCTCCCCATGACTTCTCAAAGCTTGGCGATTCAGACAAGGACGGTATCCCTGTTCGCGCATGGAAAGACAAGAAGGGTCTGCACATAAACCTTGCGTCGCCTATGCACGGCCTTATCATCGGTGCTACAGGTTCCGGTAAGACAACAACATTCATCAATCCTATGATACAGATACTGGCGAAGTCCAGTGCAGGCTCCTCGATGATCGTTACCGACCCCAAGGGTGAGCTTTTCCAGATGCACAGTAAGTTTCTTCAGGAGCGCGGCTATAAGGTAATGGTGCTTGACCTGCGTGATCCTTATTCCTCGTTCAGATGGAATCCGCTGAGCGATATCTACGATCGTTATCAGGAATACATACACACAGGCAACGAGATCTACAAGAGAAACAGCGACGTAACACAGTCTGGTCTGGAGCTTGTGAACGACAAGTCCGCTTATGAGGATATCTGGTATGAGTACGAGGGCAAGGCTTATGCGGTGCGCAGAGAGCTTATCAATGTTATAAAGCTCCAGCGCCAGAAGATATACGATGAAGTATATGAGGATCTGAACGACCTTGTCAGCGTTATCTGTCCCGTTGAAAGTCAGGACGACCCCGTATGGGAAAAGGGTGCGCGTTCCATCACGATGGCGACTATCCTCGCTATGCTTGAGGACAGCGAAAATCCCGATCTAGGCATGACAGCGGATAAGTTCAACTTCTTCAACGTAAACAAGGCGCTCGGAAATTCCGACAACAACTACGAAAATCTGCGCAATTACTTCTACGGAAGAAATGTGCTTTCCAAGGCGGTAAACCTCAGTAAGCAGGTGCTTGCCGCCGCAGAAAATACTCTCGCAAGCTATATGTCGATATGCTTCGATAAGCTGTCTATTTTCAATGACGAGGGTATCTGCTCGCTTACATCGAACACTGATATCAATCCCACGATATTTGCCGATGAGAAAACCGCGCTGTTCCTAAAGATACCTGATGAAAAGGATACGCGTCACACCCTTGCGGCTGCGTTTATCCTGTGTATCTACAAGGCGCTTATCAAAAAGGCGTCCACCCGTGAGGATCTTTCGCTTCCGAGAAACGTGTACTTTATCCTCGATGAGTTCGGTAATATGCCGAAGATCGACAAGTTCGACAAGATGATCACCGTAGGTCGAAGCAGAAAGATCTGGTTCAACATGGTAGTTCAGTCCTATGCGCAGCTTGACAACGTCTATGGCAAGACCGTCGGCGATATCGTAAAATCCAACTGCGGTATGAAGATGTTTATCGGTTCCAATGATATCGATACCTGTAAGGAGTTCTCGGAGCTGTGCGGTAACTGCTCTGTTACTACTACCAGCGTTTCCCGTCAAATGGGAAGCAAGGAGGGCGACGTAAACTACAGCAGTCAGATCCAGTCACGACCGCTTATCTACCCCTCCGATCTGCAAAAGCTCAACAATAAGACTGACACCGGTAACGCTATCATCGTTACATTCGGTAACTATCCTCTCAAGACTAAGTTCACTCCGAGCTACAGATGCGATCTTTACAAGTTTGGCACGATGGATCTTACGGACGTGCGCAGCAACGCGTTCTTCCCCGATGAAGTGTATTACGATATCGCAGAGCGAAATTCCATCGTTCTTGGCGATGAACAAGAGGAAGCTCAGCAGTAAGAAAGGACATACATAACATGAAAAATAAGGCGGCAGCTTTGCTGGCTGCACTTTTTACAGCGTCGGCGCTTTCAATGAGCGCTTTCGCTGCACCGCCCGCGGGAGCAGAAACCTCCAAAAGCGAGAGCTACTATGAAGCAGTGGTCGAGGAAAGCTATAACGGTACTTATGGTTTATATGAGCAGCTTATGTGTGGCGAGATAGTATTCTACACAAGTATCGAAAATGGCGGAATGACTCCTGACAGTGTTACTATCGAAGTTCCCTCAAATGTTGACACAGAGCTTACCAAGGACGGCAGCCCCGTTTCTTTTAAGAGCAATACACCTATAACCGAAGACGGTTCATATGTGTTGAAGATAAGCGTCAGCGGCGATCAGCTTATGAGTGCAGAGGATCACGAGATATACTATACAGTGTTCCGTTTTCGCATAAAGGAGCTCCCTGATGGCGTTTCCACTACTGCTCCCGATGTGAGCGAGAGCGTTCCCGAGGAAAAACCGGATACTCCCGATACATCGAGTGGTGCGGAGGACAGCACAGGTGATACTTCCGCTCCCGCTGAAAGCGAT
>JAZNTS010000176.1:0-2638 GCA_045591905.1 Oscillospiraceae bacterium
GGCACGGTAGCACTCGGCTGGGACGGCGAGTTCACAAGATTTACAAATGCGGAGCTTGCCCGCACGGAGCAGTAAAATATGGATATGTTTACCGAAAAGGTCAGAAATACTATATCGGAGCATGATATGATACCCGTGGGCGGCGCTGTCGTTGCCGCTCTTTCGGGCGGTGCCGACAGCGTTTCCCTTTTGTTTGCACTGAATAAGCTCTCGCAGGAGCTTGACTTCACGCTATCTGCCTGCCATGTAAACCACGGGCTTCGCGGCGAGGAATCCGACGGCGATATGCGCTTTTGTCAGGAGCTTTGCGACAGGCTCGGTATTGAGCTTCATATACTTAACACCGATGTCCGCGATTTTCAGAAAAAGCATGAAAGCATTGAAGAAACAGCGCGCCGCGTGAGATACGATTTCTTTGCAGAGGTGTCACAGGGCAAAAAGCTTGCAACCGCGCATAACTGCAACGACAGCGCTGAAACAGTGCTGCTGAATATGATGCGCGGCACAGGACTGAAAGGCCTTTGCGGCATACCTCCCGTGCGCGGAAATATCATACGTCCGCTTATACGTTGCACGCGCGATGAGGTAGAAAGCTACTGCAACGAAAACGCTCTCAGCTATGTGACCGACAAGACAAATCTTTCCGATGACTACACACGAAACAAGGTACGCCACGCGATACTCCCCGAAATAATGAAAATAAACAGCAGCTTTCTCGAAACGGCTTCGCGTATGCAGCAGCACCTGCGCGAGGACAGTGAGCTTCTCGAAAGCATGGCAGCACAGGCTCTCGACAATGCTAAGACCGAGGGCGGCTATAAAACGGCTGAGCTCTCCGCACTGCCAAAGCCGATAAGAACACGCGTCATAAAAAAAATACTCTCAAACGGCGGCATTGAACCAAGCACGCTGAGAATAAACATGACCGATGATATACTGCTTGTGGGAAAGGGCAAGATAAACCCCTGCCGCAATAGGTTTGTTATCGTAAAAAAAGGCATCATCTACGTTGAAGCCGAGCAGCAGATATACAAAAAGCACAGCCATATCCACAACAACGAAAACGAATAAAATACCGCGCCTACAGCCAAAGCTGTAAGCGCGGTCGTTTTATTTATCCTTGTTTTTGGGAATGCGGTTTACCTTTTTGTAAAGGTATATCTCCCTTGAAGCGGTCACTTTCATGCTGTCGCGTTTTATGTAATTCGCTGCGGCGTGCTGCATTTTTACAGATCTTAGCTTGCTCTTATGTCCAAGCATGATAAACACGCCAACCAAAATACCGATAATTACGCCGATAACTACAGGCATGATCTCGATTGAGCCGCCCGAACCCGAGCCGCTGTCGGCAAATGCTGTAACAGAAAGACAGCACAGCATTGCAAGCATCATAATGATAGAAGCTATTCGTTTCATGCTATCCCCTCCTTATATGATACCCATAAGCTGAAGCAATATCGCAATTCCTGCGCCGACTGCGCCAAAAGCAACGCAGAAAAGCATCAGGAAACGCCAAAACTTACCCATGTCAACAGGCAGGTTTCCTACAAACTTTCCTGTTTGTCCGTTCATAGCAAACAAGAAGTTCTCTCCGTTCCAAGAAGTGTTAAGCACCCACACGGGACACAGAACATATCTCGCCTTACCGTTTGAAAGCGTTATAGATTCACGCTGCTGTATAACAGTGGTGTAGCCCGTAACAGTCCTTAAAAACTCATCGCGCATACTTTGTTTTACTCTTGTGTTTGCGCGGTCGATGCTCTCCTCTGCGCTGACATCGTATTTATCTGCGAGATACCCCGAAAGATACGCGGTGTTGAAGTCCTTTACCTCCGCGAAATTAAAAGGCTCGATAGACTCCATAAGATCATCGGGCATTTTTGAGGAGCCGTCCACGGGGACGTGCTCAAACGACAGGCTTCCCGCACGAAGCACCGAATAATGCTTGGTTTCTACATAATTATAGCTGGAATCCTCCCAGCGGCGCACTTTTGTCGCTTTGTAAGCGAAGCTTCCCTTTGCGTCTGCGTCGAACATCCAGAACGGGACGTATATACACTTGATATCGTCGATATGATTCTCGTCCTTGAAAGCCGCAGGAAGCAGAAATTTACCCTCAAGATGCTTTTTGAGCGCGTCCATCGCAGCCTGCTTGTCAAGCTTGAACGGAATAACAAAATCGGGACGCAGATCACCGCCGAACTGACCTGTCATTACTACAGGGCTGTCGCAATACGGACAGCTTGTGGCACCTGTCGTCTGATCGGCAACTATCTCACCGCCGCAGGAATTGCAGGTGTACACCGACATTCCCGCGGTTTCGCCCTCCTGCCATTCACCGCCCGGAGTTACGTCCCACGTCATAGCCTCCTGTTGGGTCTCGTTCATCACACCGCCGTATTCTTTCAGAGTTTCCAGCTCAAAAGTAGTATCGCAAAAAGGACACTTCATCTGCTGTGAAGCACTGTCAAACTCGATCTTGCCGCCGCAACACGGGCATTCATATTCCAATAAAGTTGACATATTACACCTCTTTCTCATTAGTGTCGAAATACTATTACCAAACACTTAAAGTATAGCATATATTTCCTATTTAAGTCAAGCGTTTTATTATATAACTATACTTATTTTAATAACA
>JAZNTS010000177.1:0-2437 GCA_045591905.1 Oscillospiraceae bacterium
TTCCTAAGCCCGCTTGGCCTCCGACTTCCCTCGTCAACGATTCTGGACATAAGGTCGGGCTGGATAAGATCCATGCTGACCTCCAGTATCATGAACAAGGGCGACAACACTGCAATATACCAGTATTTTTTTAAGTATGTCAGTATCTTAATCAACGAAATCTCCTCCGAGTCCGTTTTTCAGATTATCCGTCATCTTCTTGATAAGCTTTCCGACAGAATCAAGCTCCTTTTCAGAAATACCCTCAAGCATGAGCTTTTCGGCATTGTCAAACGCCTGAAGTATCTGATCGTGCATTTTTCTGCCCTTATCAGTGATAAAAACATGAGTTTCGCGGCGGTCGTTATCGTTCTTTTCACGGCGAACGATACCCTCGCGCTCCATGTTGCGCAGAGTAATGCTGATAGTGGGAGCCTTCAGCTTTGTGATGTTCACGATCTCAAGCTGAGTGAGCCCGTCATGCTCCATCAGCGGCTTCATAACATGACGATAAGAAGCGCGCATACCGATACGCTCAAGCTCTCTGCCAACATACTCGCCAAAAAGGAACGATGCGTCGTTGACACCGCGAATGGTCTCGTTGCCCTTGAACATATAGGTATTGTTGTTGCTGTTTTTCATATAATATTTCCTTTCTAGAAGTGCCGAACCGTGACACCACGGCATTTTAACATAAGCAAGCCGATAAAAATAAATAGCTACTGTTATTTTATCGTCTAATTTTATTATACTTGTTTTTTCGTTATTGTCAATAAATTTAATGTGAAAAATTGATGAAAATACACAAAACAGCTACACAGAGCAAATGTCGCCGATACCCATAGAAACAATTAAAGATTCAGCCGTACCATTGACTTTTATTGAAAATGCACATATAATATAGTTTAGGCAAAAGAGCAAAATAACACTACGATAGGTGATAAATATGTCTGTTATCTCCTGCACCGCACAGCAAGCGGAGTTTCTGTCGCAGCGCGATGAGAAGCTAGGTGCATTTATTAAGAAAAAGGGCAATATCAGCCGCATGGGCTTCGATGATGTTTTCAGCGGCATCTGCTATAATATCGTCAATCAGCAGATATCCATGAAAGCCTGCGAAGCGCTCTGGGCAAAGCTTTGCGAGTGGCTGCACGAAATCGTTCCGCAGAATTGCCTTGACGCGGCAAAGCTCAAAGTCTGCGGATTATCCCAAAGCAAGACAGACTGTATTGCAGAGTGCGCAAGACGTTTCACAACAGGTGAATTATCCGCACAAAAACTGTGCAATATGACCGACGCAGAAGTTAAGTCCGCCCTCACCGCAATAAAAGGCATAGGCGAATGGACAGCCGAAATGACGCTGATATTCTGCCTCAGGCGCGATGATGTGCTGAGCCTTTCCGACTTCGGTATAAGAAAGGGGCTTTCACTGCTTCATGATATCGACATCAAAAATATAAAAGAAATGCGAAAATACAAAAAGCTCTATTCTCCATACGGCACAGCGGCTTCGCTGTACCTGTGGGAAGCAGCGCGCGAGCTTTTATAAAGGAGTTAAAAAAATGCTGAAAAAGATACTTGAACCCGCTTCCTGCGGCAAATGCAGGATATGCTGCGGCTTTGACGAAAGCGACAAGTGGGAGATACCCCTTGTTTTCGAGGAGCTTCGCGGCTATCTCACCGAAAACTACCCCGATGTGAAGCTTATTGAACGCGGCGGCGAATACGTTTTTGATATGAGATTCAACGGCGATGAGGTGATATTCTGCCCCATGCTTACTGAAAACGGCTGCAAGCTTGGCGATAAAAAGCCGTTCGACTGTCGGATATGGCCTTTTCGCGTGAACGACCTTGACGGAAAACGCGTCATCACCGTGTCACCCGTATGCGATACAGTGTCCGCCTTGCCGCTGTCGGCTTTGTGTGATTTTGTCAGCAAGGACGGCTTTGCAAAGCTGCTGTTTGATACCGCAAAAACTCACCCCGACATGGTGAAACCCTACATCAGCGGCTATCCCATCCTTGCAGTTGAGGAGTAAAACGCAACCCCTGATAGAAAAGTAGAAAAACGCCCCAAAACTTAACTTTTTCCTAAAATGTTACGCAAAAATAACATAATTGCAATCACTGGTTGGTAGAAAAAACATCAGAAACATGCTAAAATAGCATTGTGAGGTGATACGAAAATGGCAATCAAGTATGACAATTTACGGATCTTCCGCAAACAGAGCGGTCTTACTCAGGAGGATGTCGCGGAAAAGCTCGGTGTTTCACGTCAGGCTGTTGCAAAGTGGGAGCGCGGCGATACCTCGCCCGACATCGAATCCTGCATTCAGCTTGCAGGCATCTACGGCACGACGGTTGACGCGCTGCTGTGCAACGCCTACCTTGAGGATGACGACTCTGACGAGAAAAGGCACGCATTCGGCGTGGCAAGGGTCAACGACAAGGGACAGAT
>JAZNTS010000178.1:0-8198 GCA_045591905.1 Oscillospiraceae bacterium
CATTAAAAATGATAGCAACATTAAAGCAGGAAATAGAGAAGTTAATATTTTACTTTCTTACTCTGAAAATGTTTCAGGTGGTGGTATAGGTAGATTAATGCTCTTAAAGGGCTTTGCTACTTTTGATTTAACTGCTGGTGCAAATTCTCAAATCGGTTCAGGTGATAACGACTATATTGATAATAGTGCTTATAACGCACAATACAGAGTTGGCTATTCAACTTCAAGCAATGTATATACAAGCGCACTTTATGGTAGCGAATATGGTGTAATTGTTATTGAAGGTAGTGGCGTATTTGTAGAAGGTAGAACATTATAAAAAAGAAAAAACACATCGGAAATCGATGTGTTTTTTTGTTTGTTATTTTACAATAAAGTTTGTAATTTTGTTTGGAACAAAAATTGTTTTTACAATTTCAACATCTTTTAAAAGGTTTTGAATTTTTTCATTTTCTAAGATGATATTGATTGCAGTTTCTTGATCCAAGTTTTCTTCCATTTCAACAGTGCCTCTCATTTTGCCATTGATTTGTACTGGCATATTAATGATTTTCTTTGCAACAACTTTAAGTTCTTTTGGCCATGCTGATTTGCAGATATAAGTTGTATTGCCGATCTTTTCGTTCATTTCTTCTGCCATATGTGGAGCAAATGGATAAAGTAATGTTAAGAAGATTTTATATTCTTCTTTACTTATATATTTGTCGTTATATATAGCATTTGTAAATGTCATAAGTTGAGAAATTGCAGTGTTGTATTTTTGTGTTTCGATATCGTTTGAAACTTTCATAATTGTTTCGTTTAAAATAAGTGAATGTTGTGGGTGAATACCATTAAAGTCATCAATAAATTCACTCATTCTTTCAGCTCTTTCTAAGAATCTCTTACAACCGCTGATATTTGTATTTGACCAAGGTGCTGCACTTTCATAATCAGCCATAAACAATACATAAAGTCTTAAAACATCGCAACCATATTCTTCAATGATTTTTACAGGGTCAACAACGTTTCCTAAACTCTTACTCATTTTGTTTCCGTCTTCGCCAAGAACCAAACCTTGAGCAGTTCTTTTTGAGAAAGGTTCTTCATAAGGTGTGACACCGATGTCGTATAAAAACATATTCCAGAATCTTGCATAGATTAAGTGGCGTGTGACGTGTTCCATACCACCGTTGTACCAATCAATTGGTCCCCAGTATTTAACTTTATCTTTATTTACAAGTTCTTTATCGTTGTTTGGATCCATATATCTTAAGAAATACCATGATGAACCAGCCCATTGAGGCATAGTGTCGGTTTCTCTTTTTGCGTCTTCGCCGCAATATGGACACTTGCAGTTTACCCATTCAGGAATTTGTGCAAGAGGTGATTCGCCATTTTTAGATGGTTTGAAGTTTTTGACTTCTGGAAGTTTTAATGGAAGTTGGTCTTCTGGAACTGTGACTGTTCCACACTTTGGACAATAGATAATAGGGAATGGTTCGCCCCAATATCTTTGACGGTTGAAAGCCCAATCTTTCATTTGGTAATTTGTTTTTGCTTTTCCTAAACCTTTTTCTGTGACATAGTCAATCATAGTTTTGATTGCTTCTTTTACAGATTTACCATTTAAGAAATCTGAGTTCATCATTTCGCCTGAGTTAATATCGGTATAAGCTTCTTTTTCAATGTCGCCACCTTTAATAACTTGGATAATAGGAAGATTAAACTTCTTTGCAAAATCATAGTCTCTTGTATCGTGTGCTGGTACTGCCATGATAGCGCCTGTGCCATAACCCATCATTACATAATCCGCAACGTAGATCGGAATTTCCTTTTCGGTGATGGGGTTGATAGCTGTAAGACCCTCGATCTTAACGCCTGTCTTGTCCTTTACAAGCTGTGTACGCTCAAACTCGGACTTCTTTGCGCACTCTGCCTTGTAAGCGTCAAGCGCGTCAATGTTTGCGATGGAGTCGCGGTACTTCTCGATAATAGGGTGCTCGGGCGCGATTACCATAAATGTAACGCCATAGAGCGTATCGGGACGTGTTGTATAAATTCTGAGCTGCTCGTCCTGCTCCTTGATGGAAAAGTTCACGAATGCGCCTGTGGACTTGCCGATCCAGTTTTCCTGCTGAAGTCTTATATTGGGCAGATAGTCTACCTCGTCAAGACCCTGCAGCAGCTTATCAGCGTACTCTGTAATGCGCAGATACCATACTTCCTTGTCTTTCTGAACGATATCGCTGTGACAGATATCGCACTTGCCGCCCTGAGAGTCCTCGTTGGAAAGAACTACCTTACAGCTCGGGCAGTAGTTTACAAGAGTCTTGTCACGGAAAACAAGACCGTTCTCGAACATCTTCAGGAATATCCACTGAGTCCACTTGTAGTAGTCCTCCTCAGTAGTGTCAACAACTCTGTCCCAGTCAAAGGAGAAGCCTACGCGCTTTAACTGCTGTGTAAACTTCTTGATATTGTTGTCTGTAACCTGTCTGGGGTGAACGCCTGTCTTGATGGCGGTGTTCTCTGTCGGCAGACCGTATGCGTCAAAGCCGATGGGGAACAGCACGTTGTAGCCCTGAAGTCTGCGCTTGCGGCTTACTACCTCAAGACCGGAATAAGCCTTGATATGACCAACGTGCATACCTGCGCCGGAGGGATAAGGGAACTCTACCAGAGCATAGAATTTCTCCTTGCTGCGGTCGTCTGTTGCACGGAAAGTGCCGTGCTCGTCCCAATATTTCTGCCATTTGCTTTCAATGGCACTGAAATCGTACTTCATTGTTTTGCTGTCCTTTCCTTTTTGAAAATACATAATTCCAACTATATATTATACTATATTTTTATATGCTTGTCAACGGTTTTTGGCAATTACAATAGTATACCCCTCACAAATGTTAGCAAACAAGTTTAAATCCGCTTGACAAGGCGCACTAAGTTTGCTATAATTAATAGGTATAGCGTTTTATGACGCTTCAACTACCCCGAGAGGACGAGATATATGAGCACAACGCGCATGACAGTCGCAAAGGCGATGACGGAATGCCTTAAAGCGGAGGGTATCTCCACTGTTTTCGGCTACCCCGGCGCTGCGATCTGCCCGTTTTATGATGAGCTTTTAAATACCGATATAAGGCACGTCCTCGTCCGCCATGAGGTAAACGGAGGTCATGCCGCAAGCGGCTACGCAAGAATGACAGGAAGGCCTGCCGTTGCTATCGCAACAAGCGGCCCCGGCGCGCTTAATCTTATTACCGCCATCGCAACAGCCTATATGGACAGTATCCCGATGGTGCTGATAACAGGACAGGTAAACACCGAGCAGATAGGCCGCGACGTATTTCAAGAGGCGGACATCACAGGCTCAGCCGAGCCTTTTGTAAAGCACAGCTATCTGCTGAAAGACCCCGCCGACACCGCAAGGGTGTTTAAAGAGGCATTTTACATCGCAGGCAGCGGCAGACGCGGTCCTGTGCTTATAGATATTCCGTTTGACGTTCAGAAAGCGGAGATAGATTTTGAATACCCCGAAGCTGCCGATATCCGCAGCTACCGTCCGAGCAGTCTTGGCAACGGTCAGCAGATAAAGCGTGCGATAAATGCGCTGACAGAGGCAAAAAAGCCCCTTATTTGTGCAGGCGGCGGCCTTTTCACAGGCAACGGCGCAGAGCTTATGCGAAAGTTCTCTGAGGTCACCGATATCCCCGTGGTTTCAACCATGATGGGACTTGGCGCGATGCCGACCGACAGTCCGCGCTATTACGGAATGCTTGGTATGCACGGCTGCAAGAGCGCAAATTACGCAGTAAATCACTGCGATACACTCGTGCTTCTGGGTGCGAGAGTAGGCGACCGCGCCATATCAGCAATGAAGCCCCGAGAGGACTTCACCGTGATACATATTGATATCGACCCCGCAGAGATAGGAAAAAATCTCGCGGTGCATATCCCGATAGTAGGAGATATAACACTTGTGCTCGGTCAGCTTTTAGAAGCTGTTAAAGAGCCAATGGCTCATGCGGCATGGAAAGCCGAGCTTGACGAAATGCGCGGCGAAAGCCCGATGATTCCTGCTAAAGAGGGATATATAAATCCGAAGCAGTTTATGAAGATACTCGACGAAGCGCTCCCCGATGATTCGGTGGTAGTTGCCGATGTCGGACAAAATCAGATATGGGCTGCGGCAAATATCACGTTCCACGGCGGTCGTTTTCTCACATCGGGCGGCATGGGCACGATGGGATATTCCGTCCCTGCGGCGCTTGGCGCAAAAGCCGCGTCACCCGACAGAGAGGTCGTTGCAATATGCGGCGACGGCTCTTTCCAGATGCAGATGATGGAGCTTGCTACAGCGCTCCAACACGACATAAACATCAAGGTTGTGGTCATGCGAAACAACTACCTCGGCATGGTGCGAGAGCTGCAAGAGCGCGGCTACAACAACCGTTTGACAGCCGTTTCACTCGACGGAAGCCCGTGCTTTACAAAAATAGCCGAGGCATACGGTATAGAAAGCGTGCTTGTTGACAGCCCCGAAAAGGCTAAAGACGCGGTAGAACGAATGATAAAGTCGGAAAGACCGTTTCTTATAGAAGTTGCGGTGGAGGACTTGGAAAAGACTATTCTTTAATGGGAGGTCCGCATGAAGCATACTATTTCAGTGCTTGTTGAAAACCAAGCGGGCGTTCTTGCAAGAATCGCGGGTCTGTTCGCACGGCGCGGCTTCAATATCGACAGCCTTGCAGTGGGCGTTACCGACGACGAGCGTGTATCACGCATTACGATCGTTGCCGACGGCGACGACTACACCTTGGAGCAGATAGAAAAGCAGCTCAATAAGCTTATTGACGTTATCAAGGTTAAGACCTTACAGAGCGACAGCGTTGTTTCGCGCGAGCTTGTGCTGATAAAGGTCGGCTGCACCTCGAAGCAGCGCGCCGAGATAATGAGTATGGTCGAGATAGCAAACGGAAAAATATCCGATATCTCGCAGAACACCATGACGATAGAGCTTTCAGACAGCAAGGATAACCTCCGCAACTACGAAGAGCTTCTTCGCCCCTACGGAATAAAGGAGATCGTCAGAACAGGCACCATCGCTCTGCAAAAGGGCGACGCCACAGTAAAAGTATAACCTCGCTTAGAATTGCGCAGCCAAGATTTGCGGCGCCGTTCATAAAAGCGTTGAATAATTTTTAAAGGAGATATAAAACAATGGCAAAGATCTACTACAAAGAAGACTGCAACCTTTCTCTGCTCGATGGCAAGACCGTTGCAATTATCGGCTATGGCTCTCAGGGTCATGCTCATGCCCTCAACCTGAAGGAGAGCGGCGTTAATGTTATCATCGGTCTGTACGAGGGCTCCAAGAGCTGGTCTAAGGCTGTTGACGCAGGTTTCAAGGTTTACACAGCTGCTGAAGCTGCAAAGATCGCTGATGTTATCATGATCCTCATCAACGACGAGAAGCAGGCTGATCTGTACAAGGAGAGCATCGCTCCCAACCTCACAGCAGGCAAGACTCTCGCATTTGCACACGGCTTCAATATCCACTTCGGTCAGATCGTTCCCCCCGCTGATGTTGACGTAATCATGATCGCTCCCAAGGGCCCCGGTCACACTGTTCGCTCCGAGTATCAGATCGGCAGAGGCGTTCCCTGCCTTATCGCTGTACATCAGGACGCTACAGGCAGAGCGCTTGACACAGGTCTTGCTTATGCGGCTGGTATCGGCGGGGCAAGAGCAGGCGTACTTACAACAACATTCCAGTGCGAAACAGAGACCGACCTGTTCGGTGAGCAGGCTGTTCTGTGCGGCGGCGTTACCGCTCTGATGAAGGCTGGCTTCGAAACTCTGGTTGAGGCTGGCTACGATCCTCAGAACGCATACTTCGAGTGTATCCACGAGATGAAGCTTATCGTTGACCTTATCTATAAGGGCGGCTTCAAGATGATGAGATACTCCATCTCCGACACCGCTGAGTTCGGCGATTACGAGATCGGCAAGCGCATCATCACCGATGCGGCCAAGAAGGAGATGAAGAAGGTTCTCAGCGAGATTCAGGACGGCACATTTGCACGCAACTGGATCATGGAGAACAAGATGGGCAGAGCACACTTCAACGCTTGCAGACGTATCGAATCCGAGCACCAGCTTGAAAAGGTTGGCGCAGAGCTCAGAAAGCTTTACGACTGGAACGAGGAAGAGTAATTCCACTATCATGCATTTTTTCATAAGGCGGCAGCTTGCCGCCTTATGTTTTAGTAAAATTACGACACCGAAAGTATAATTGTACAGATATTATACATAAAGTTTTGGAATAGCGCGTGTTTTTACATAATTTCTCTATATAGCGAGGTTTTGTCTAGGATTTATACACAAACTGCGCTATTTCCGCATCGTAATATATAGCAAATTATATACAATTAGTATAGAAAAGAGGTGAAGCTGTGCGAAAAATGATACTTTTTCTGATGTGTGTGCTCATGCTTTCGGGCTGCTCGGGCGAAGCAAAAAAAGCAGAGCAGACGATATTCGCGATGGATACCGCTATGAGCATCACGGTCTACGGTGACGAAGCAGAGCTGATTGCCGCAAACGCTGCGCACAAGATAAATGAGCTTTCTGCTAAGTGGTCTGTCACTGACAAAAACAGCGAGATAGGCAACGCCAACAGTATCGGCGCACCAATCTCAACGGCGCACATATCCGATGAAACTGCCGAGCTTATAAATTTCTCCCTTGAAATGACGGAGCAGACAGGCGGCGCATTTGACATAACGATGTATCCTGTGCTACGCGAATGGGGATTTACTACAGGCGAGTATAATATTCCAAACAAGGAGCGCATATCAGAGCTACTGCGCAAAACAGGCAGTAACAAAATACATCTAAGCGGTAATACGCTAACGCTTCTCGGCGGCGCACAGCTTGACTTGGGCGCAGTTGCAAAGGGCTACACAGGCGATATTCTGTGCGAATATCTTAAATCCAAGGGCGTGACGAGCGCACTGCTTGACCTCGGCGGCAACATTCACGCGCTTGGCACAAAGCCCGATGGTACTCCGTGGCGTGTAGGCGTAAAAGCTCCCGATGGCAGCGGTAATGTCGCAGTGCTTGAGCTTACAGACAGCGCGGCGGTGACCTCGGGCGGCTATGAGCGCTATTTTGTCGGCGAGGACGGCAAGCACTACTGCCATATTTTAAACCCCGAAACAGGATATCCTGCCGACAGTGGGCTCATGTCAGTGACGATAGTCGGTCAGGAGGGCAAGCTTTGCGACGCGCTGTCTACTGCGGTGTACGTCATGGGTGCTTCGCAAGCCGAAACGCTTTGGCGCAGCCGCGGCGATTTCGAGATGCTGCTGCTGACAGACAGCGGCGATATGCTTGTAACCGCAGGACTTCAAGATAGGCTCAGCGTAGACGAAAGCTTCAGTGGTGAACTGAAGATCATAAAATAAAAAATCAGACGGCTTTTCAGTCGTCTGATCTCTTTTTTAATGATAACCGGAACGTTGTTGCGGGTTATGGGAGAATTACTCGCCTCTCTGCTTTGCGAAGCACTCGCTGCAAAGAACGGGTCTGTCCTCCTTGGGCTCAAAGGGAACTCTAGCTACGCCGCCGCATACTGCGCAGGTAGCATCATAGAAAGTTCTTGCGCCCTTACCGGAATTCTTTCTTGCGTCGCGGCAAGCCTTGCATCTCTGGGGCTCGTTTACAAAGCCCTTCTCTGCGTAGAACTCCTGTTCGCCTGCGGTGAATACGAAATCAGCGCCGCAGTCCTTGCACTTTAAAGTCTTGTCTGTGTACATAATAATACCTCTTAGAAAATTTTTTCGCCCTGGGTCGGATTTGCACCGACACCTTTGTAAAACAACGCTCTGGTGAATTAAGCTACCGGGTCGTATATAACAACGCCCACGCGGGCGCGGCTGACAAATATATCCGCTTAAAAGTCGGGAAACACAGCCCTAAGCTTTGCTCGGGCTCTTGCGACCGCATTATCTACAGACTTTTTTTCTATACCAAGCCTCTCTGATATCTCCGAATAAGACAGACCGAGAATAACACCGTCAAGGCAGCGCTTCTCAAGCGGACTTAGTAAATGCCGCATCTGCACGCTCATCTCATTGGTACTTTCGCGGAGAAAGACAAGCTCCTCGGGGGTCGGGGCGGGATCGGTAAGCGGGTCAAGCTCAGCGGCTGCGTCA
>JAZNTS010000179.1:0-4600 GCA_045591905.1 Oscillospiraceae bacterium
TGCAAACGCAGCCTTTTTTCTGTTTTTGATAACTGTACCGTTACCGATAGACACCGCGAATGCGTCCATTGAAAGACCGACAGCTACCAAAAAAAGCTCTGCTAAACCCATTTTATTATCCTCCGTTTTCCTCTGCAATACCTTATGATATTGGTATGCCTGTCCTCAACAAAAAAGACCCAAGCATCGGTATTACCATACTTGAGTCTGTTATTTTTAAACGTCGTCATGTATAGCTATACCATAAGCTACACATGAGTCTTGCTGATTAAGGCAAGCCAGACCTTGCGGTCAGTATGTTGACTTGCCGCGCAATGCGCCGCTACTCCCCCACGGGTATTTTATTGTTATCCTATTCTAACATAATATATAAGATTTGTCAACCCCGAAAAACGCAATTGATTTTATCGGGCAAATTTGCTATAATTATACTATATTTCAAATTCGGGGTGAGCAGATGAACAAAAACGAGGTGCTGAAGAAATATTTCGGACACAGCTCCTTTCGCTTTGGTCAGGGCGAGGTGATAGACCATATTACAGGCGGCGAGGACTGCCTTTCCGTTATGCCTACAGGCGCGGGAAAATCCATGTGCTATCAGATACCTGCGCTTATGCTGGAGGGTGTTACTGTTGTAATCTCTCCGCTCATCTCGCTTATGAAAGACCAAGTTGAAGCGTTAGTACAGTCCGGTGTTCCTGCTGCGTATATAAACAGCTCACTTCAAGTGCACGAATACTATTCTGTGCTGAAAAACCTATCATTGGGTGCGTATAAGCTAATTTACGTTGCACCCGAGCGGCTTCTCGCCGAGGATTTCCTCGCGCTGTGCAAACAGCTCACGATACCGCTTGTCGCGGTAGACGAAGCGCACTGCGTATCTCACTGGGGACAGGATTTCCGCCCGAGCTACCTCAAAATAACGGAGTTTGTCGCAAGTCTGCCAAATCGGCCTGTGCTTGCGGCTTTCACCGCAACCGCAACAGAGGCTGTCAAGCGCGATATCGTGGATATTCTGGGGCTTAACGCTCCTTTCAAGATAACCACGGGCTTTGACCGCGAAAACCTGTATTTTGAGGTGCGCTCCTGCACCTCCTCGGAAAAAGACGCGCTTTTGCTTAATATACTGCGCAGCGCTGAGGGAAGAAGCGCGATAGTCTACTGCTCCACTCGAAAAAATGTTGAGCAGGTCTGTTCTCTGCTGCAAATAAATGGCATAAACGCGGCGCGTTACCACGCGGGGCTTCCTGATGAGGAGCGTAAAAAGGCACAGGAGGACTTCATATACGACCGTGTAAGCGTTATTGCCGCGACCAATGCATTCGGCATGGGTATTGATAAATCGGACGTTTCTCTTGTGGTACACTACAATATGCCCAAGGACATCGAAAGCTACTATCAAGAGGCGGGACGCGCAGGGCGCGATGGCTCGCCTGCGCGGTGCATACTGCTGTACAGCAAATCGGACGTGCGTATTAATAACTACATCATAGACCACAGCCACGAGGAGAGCGAGCTGTCCGAAAAAGAAGCCGAGGAGATGCGTGAGCGCGACCGTGAGCGTCTGAAGCAGATAACATTCTACAGCACTACAAAGCGCTGTCTGAGGGAGTTTATTCTTCGCTATTTCGGCGAAAAAACGGGAAGCTTCTGCGGAAATTGCAGCTGCTGCAACGCAAGCTTTGACACTGTGGATATAACCATCTCGGCGCAAAAGATAATCTCTTGCATCTACAGAATGAAGCAGCGCGAAATGGCTGCACCAAAAGAGCGTATCGCAGATATCCTGACAGGACGCTCATCGGACAGTGCCGCAAAGGCTCTGTCAACCTACGGAATAATGTCAAACGAGCAGCCCTCGCGCGTTCTTGGACTTTCGGAGTATCTGATATCAGAGGGCTACATAACACAAAGTGAAAATGGCTGTGACATCACACCGCTTGCAGACGAATTTATCCGTGCAAGGCGCACGCTGCTCATGAAGCAGCCGAAATCAAGCGTCATTACGTCTGCTCCCTCTAAGACTGTTGAAAGTGATCTTGACGCGGAGCTTTATGAGCGTCTGAAAGCACTTCGCAAAAAGATCGCAGCAACGCTTGGAGTTCCTGCTTATGTGGTGTTCACCGACGCGTCACTGCGAGAGATATGCCAAAAACAGCCGCTTACGACACAGGAATTTATGAACATTTCGGGCGTCGGCAGTATCAAAGCAGAGCGCTACAGCAAAAAATTCGCTGAAGTCATACTGGAATACCGCAAAGAAAAAGGAATATAAATGAATAAGCAAAAGCCGCTTTTAACAATGAAAAGCGGCTTTATTGTTGTTTCAATCACTTTGATATCTGCTTTTTCAACTCATAATGAGGCATCAAAAGCAGTGTGCGTATCTCGGAAGCGGGACATGGCTTGCTGAAATAGAAGCCCTGTGCAAGATCACAGCCTATCTCAGTAAGGAAGAGGCTCTGCTCTACAGTTTCCACACCCTCAGCAAGTATAATAAGCTTCATCGCCTTTCCAAGGTCAACGATAGCACCTGTTATCTGCTTTGAAACATTGTTCTCGTCAAGGTCGCAGACAAGGCTGCGGTCTATCTTCAGTGTATCAAGCGGAATTGTTTTCAGCGAGCTTAGTGAGGAATAGCCGCTGCCGAAATCGTCCATTGAAATGCTGACGCCCATGCTGCGGATATAGCCGAGCACATTTATCGTGCGCTCGATATCCTGCATCGCCATTGTTTCGGTAACTTCTATCTCAAGCTGTTTCGGGTCAAGACCTGTTTCCGCAAGCACCTCGGTAACTGTACCGATAACATCGGTGCAATAGAACTGCGCCTGTGACATATTTACCGATATCTTAACGGGCGGAAGTCCCTCGTCAAGCCACTGCTTGCACTGCTTGCAGGCGGTACGAAGACCCCATTCGTCGATCTGTGTGATTATACCCGTCTGCTCAGCAAGCGGGATAAATTCGCTTGGAGGAATAAAGCCCTTAGTTGGGTGATGCCAACGGATAAGCGACTCTACACCGATTATCTCGCCTGTTTTGAAGCTTATCTTGGGTTGGTAATAAAGCTCAAACTCTCCGTTGTCAAGCGCAGACAACATTTCCGCACGAAGCAGCTCTGTTTCGAGTATGCGCTCCTCCATCTCGCGGACGAAATAGGTTATCCTACCGCCGTCCTTTGTCATAAGGCAAAGATTTGCCTTGCTGAACATCGTATAAATATCATCGCAACCGTCATAAACAACAACGCCCGCATAGAAGTCAGCTCGCTTTAGCAGCGTCGCATCGGCATAAGTTCTGTCAAGCTCTTCGCGGAAGCTCTGGATAAACATATCGGGAGCATTCTCATCATCGTAGGTCATAAGCACCGCAAAATCATCGGTGTCTACCCTACCGCACGGGAACTTTCCCGCACTTGCATTGATAACGCTTTTTGCAAAGCAGGAAACAACTCCGTCACCGACGGAATTTCCAAAAAGAGTATTGATCTTGCCAAGACCGTCAACATCAAAAATGATGAGCGCTGCACTTTTTCCAGACGCCGAGGCAGCCTTCAGCTCACGCTGAGCCTCTGTCAGAAATCTGTCACGAAGATACAGTCCGGTAGAACTATCCTTTCCATCGCTTTCATTCGGTTTGGAAGCACTGCTTACACGGCGCAGCTTTATCATCGTCACAGCAAACGCCGCAGCAAACAAAGCCGCCACAATACACGCCGCAATTACAAAACCCTGCATCGGTAACACCTCCCGAGATTTTACCAAGCTTAACTTTTAATTATTAATATTTTAACATATTTTATTATAAAACACAAGTAAATAAATTAACAATCTCACAAATTCGTGTAATTCAACAGTGATTTCAGCATTTTTTATGACATTTTGCACAAATAGATAGAATAGCGTGCCATTTTTTAGCTAATCTAACGAAATTATTGTACTTTTGTACAAAAAACAACTCCCGACAAGCGGGAGCGATTTTTATTACTGATTGTCCTCGATGTACTTAACGATATCGCCAACAGTCTTGATATTCTCAACCTGATCCTCGGGAATTTCAACATCGAACTCATCTTCAATGCTCATAACGAGGTCAACAACGTCGAGAGAATCAGCGCCGAGATCGTCTGTGATAGAGGAAGTTTCCTTGATAACATCTTCCTCAACATCGAGCTGCTCGGAAATAAGCTTCTTTACTTTTTCAAAAATCATGGTTTATACCCTCCATATTATTTGCCGCAAAATCGTTGCAGCGTTCATGTAATATTATAAAACATTAATCAGAAATAATCAATATCAAAAAGCCAAAATTTGAACGTGATTTTACACAAACTTATTCGGCAAACATACCAATTTTTCTAAATTTGTGATAACGCTGCTCCAAAAGGCTGTCAATATCTGTATTTTTAAGGCGATATACAGCATCTACCAGATACTCGTAGATATTATCAGCAGTCATTTCCTTATTGGTATGAGCGCCGCCGTCAGGCTCGGGAATTATCTTATCGCACACGCCGAAATCGGTAAGATTTTCCGCTGTTATCTTTAACACCTCGCAGGCTTCCTTTTCCTTTGTGCCGTCTTTCCAGAGTATAGAA
>JAZNTS010000180.1:0-3175 GCA_045591905.1 Oscillospiraceae bacterium
CTGCCGTTTTGCGTACATGGAGGTTTTTATGAATGAAGCGGACAAGCTGATAAACGGTGTTGATTGGTCAGATCATGCGACAGTATATGGTCGCGCAGACGGCACTCCGAATAAAGACGGTCAGAGCTTTTGTGTTCCCGAAAGGCTCAGAGCGCTCTTTTCGGAGAATACACAGAATGCGGTAGCTGCCGCGGAGGAGCTTTTTGACTGCTTTCACAGCCAAAGCAGACATATAATGTCGGCGGCGCTGCCCTCATACGATATTATAATGCACTGTTTAAGGACTATCGGGAACGAGCGGATATGCTGCGAGCTTCTGGAGATTCTTGCAGGCTTTGCGGAGTGTGCGGCTGAGAATATATCAGACGACAGGCTAAGTGATACGCTTCATGAAAAGCTGCTTTGTGACATTGAGTATTTCAGAGCCTTGACGAAGAATACTAATACAGAGATATCAGAGTGTGCTGCCGAGATATGTTCTATGCTCGGCGAGGAGGAATAATGTCTGTTTTTGAGAGGATATACGAGCAGGTTAAAAAGATACCGCGCGGCAAGGTCGCGACCTACGGTCAGATAGCAATGCTTGCGGGAAATCCGCGATGGTCGAGAGTTGTGGGCTATGCGCTTCATTCAAATCCAGACCCCGATAATATCCCGTGCTATCGTGTGGTTGACCGAATGGGCAGGCTTTCGTCTGCATTCGTTTTTGGCGGATTAAATCGTCAAGCTGAGCTTCTTCGCGCCGATGGGGTAGAGGTGAACGAGGATAATACGGTTGAACTGGACAAATTCCTTTGGGACGGCTTATAGAGTTGTCTTGACTTTTTGCGACAAATGCGATATAATTGATAAAGTAATATATTGTAAGGAGAATTTGTCATGCAAATGAAGTTTCATATTCCCGATTTTGATACGCATTGGGAGCTTAACTTGAATTTGATAGATATGCTAAAAGAGCACCCCGAATATTTTTATGACGGGATAGAGATAGCCTCATGCTTTGGCTGTTTTCCGCCTCTGCTTTGGAATGGCGGAAGAGCGCTTGGCGGTTATGCCGGTAAGGAGAGAATGACCAAGATACTCAAGATGTTTAACGAGCGTAATGTTCCGCTTCGTTTTACTTTTACAAATCCCACCATTACAGAAAAGGACCTCAGCGACAGAATGTGCAATCAGCTTTGCAAGCTTGCTGAGAATGGATTTAATGAGATAATCTGTAATGTGCCTGTTCTTGAGGAGTATATAAGAAAGACCTATCCGAAGTACCCTCTCATTTCCACCACCTGTAAAGAGATAAGAGATCTCGACGGTCTTATAGCAGAGCTTCAGAAAGATTATAAGCTTGTCGTGCTCGACTACAACTGGAACAACGATTTTGAGCGCCTTGCACAGATTCCCGAGGAATACCGCAGTCGCTGTGAGATACTTATCAACCCTTATTGTACCCCCAACTGTCCCAGACGCGGCGAGCATTACCGTGTCCTTGGCGAATGTCAGCGAAAGTGTTCAAAAAACTATATGCCATTGAACGGTAAAATTGATGATTTAGATGCGGCACACGAGTTTAACTGTCCCAATACCAATTACAATTTCTACAAGGTCATGGAATATTCCACGTTTGTTCCTCGCGAAAACCTTGAAAAATACATGGAGCTTGGCTTCAATAATTTCAAGATCGAGGGCAGAGTAATTTCACCTGCAAATGTTATCGAAAGCTATGTGTATTATATGGTAAAGCCCGAGCATAGAGATAGGATAAGGCTTGAACTTCACACTGCGAAGCGCAGACCTCCGCTTTTAGGTTTTCATAGCGCATATTGAAGCAGCGCGTGGAAATGATTGATTTTTAACAATCTTATGAAAATCCCTTTGTTTTGGAAGTAATTTTATAGAAATTGACTATTGCATTTAATTTGTTGTTATGTTATACTACTATACAAGGAAATATAATTCCTGTAATAAAATGCGTAAGTTTAAATTTCTACCTGTTAGGAGGATTTTAGCATGAATAATATCGAACTCAGCGAAAAGATCAGCGCATACCTCAAGGGCAGCAAGGCAAAGGCAAAGAAGTTTAAGGATCTGGTTGCTGTTCATTTCAATCTTCTTGATGTATCCGAAAATATGTATATCGAAGTTAAGGACGGCGTCCTCACCGTTATGCCTTATGAGTACAACGACAAGCAGGCTACCGTAACAGCTTCCACAGAAGTGCTTGACAAGATTTTCTCGGGCGCTCTTTCTATGGACGAGGCTATTGCTTCCGGTTATGTTCAGATCGAGGGTGACAGCGATAAGTTCAAGGCGCTTGCTGTTCTTATCCCCGCAGCTAAGACTGCTGCAAAGGCTCCCGCTAAGAAGACAGCAGAGAAAAAGCCCGCAGCTAAGACCTGCAAGGCTCCTGCTAAGAAAGAAGTAGCTAAGGCAGCCGCTCCCAAGGCTGAAGCAAAGCCCGTAGCAAAGGCTGAGGAAAAGAAGCCCGCTGCTTCCAAGGCAAAGAAGTAAATATTATTTTAGTTAAAGGAAATGTCCGCTGATCTCGGCGGACATTTTTTGTGAAAATGAAAAGTGTATTAGAATTTGTGAAAAACAACGCCGTCGCTGTGATAGCTTTTTTTGTGGCGCTTGTAACTATGTTTATTGTACCTCCGAGCGAGTCATATTTCGGCTATATTGACTTTCCCGTGATAGTTCTGCTTTTCTGTCTTATGGCGGCAGTTGCGGGATTGCGCTCACTCGGAGTTTTTGATGCGATATCGGGCGCTTTGCTCTCAAAGACGTCTTCGGCGCGGCTTATTGCGTTCATTCTGATGAACCTGTGCTTCTTTTTGTCGATGCTCGTCACAAATGATGTCGCGCTCATAACTTTTGTACCGCTTACGCTGGGTCTGTATCAAGGCACAAGCGCATATTCTCAGCTTATCATGACGATAGTAATAGAAACAGCCGCCGCAAATCTCGGCAGTATGCTGACGCCTATCGGAAATCCGCAGAATTTGTTCCTCTACAGCCATTATAGTATGGATATCGGAGCATTTATGGCGGCGGTCGCGCTGCCTGCCGCGTTAGGCTATGTGTTGCTGTGTGTGTCTGTGCTGCTTGTTAAAAAGGCTGAGGTAGCAAAGCCATCGGACAAGCCTGTTGTCAAAGCAGGACCGCGTTTTTGGCTGTACAC
>JAZNTS010000181.1:0-4665 GCA_045591905.1 Oscillospiraceae bacterium
GCATTGAAACAGGAATATCCGCTCCCTCATGAGTAATGGTATTGCCATTCTGCGAAATTATCTTATCAGCAAGCGCCTGTACATCAGCCTTTTCCGAAAGTCCCGTCACAAGCACAAATTCATCGCCGCCTATGCGGAACATAACCATTCCATCGGCGCACTGCTCATCAATTCGGTGCAGACATTCGAGTATCACCTTATCACCCGCTGTTTTGCCGTATTTGTCGTTTATCTCCATGAGCCTTGATGTGTCAAAGCTTAAAATGTATGTTCCCTTTTTTTCGCGTATGTAGTCGTAAAGCTCAGAAATATCAAATTTATTAGTCATGATCATCTCTCCGTTATACATAAATCTTCTGGGGAAGTCAAGACGCGGACACAGCTTAGAAAAGCTCCACTCCTTGCGATAGGCAGTCGGAGTCATTCCCCACAAGCGCGAAAAGGCGCGTGTAAAGGCTTCCGCCGAGCCGTAGCCATAGCTCATGCCTATCTCCAGCACGGATTTTTCACCCTGTTGAAGCTCATCGGCAGCCTTTGACAGCCTGCGGCGGGTTATGTAGTCCCCAACGCTCATGCGAAACACATATTTAAACATCTTCTGAAGCCCCGACAGCGAGCAGCAGGCAGCCTTTGCGCAGTCCTCCTGCGTTATCTCGCCGCTGAGATTTTCTTCAATGTATTCAAGTGCCTCGGTAAGACTTTGCAGCTTTGTGCCGTCCATGATATCCCTCATTCCAATAGTGTAACGTTACAATTATATTTTAGCATATTTATTTCAAATTGTCTTGATAATTTGAGTAAAAAATGCAGAAAACCTCCTATGTCACGTCACAGGAGGTTTAATCATTATTTCATTATTCATCAAGAAGCAAAAACACATTTGACGGCACATCGCAGCCATCGGGAAGCATTACCATTGCGATAAAGCGTCCCTCTTGCTGAAGCTCCGCATTATTTGCCCATTGTATCGCAATATCGGGTTTTTCCTCGTTACCTGCCCCCTCTTCGATACGGTCAAGGAAGCTGTCCACAAGATAATCCGCGCCTCTGCGTATCGGCGTTTCCACAAGCATTATCTCGCATGGAACAGACGCGTCCTCTGACATATACAGCACTAATTGCATTGCTTCAACATTTTCAATGCCATCATAAAGCTCCTTGATTACCTCCATATCGGTAACGCGCTTCATAGGCGGAAGCTTCGCGTCCTCGGGCTGTGCCTCGATTATAGCGTCATACACCGCCTCAAGGTCATAGTAAACTCCATCGTCCTCCGGCACAAAGGCACTGCTTTCGCTTTCGGGCGCAGAGCTGTCCTCCTGTTGTGACGTATCGGCTTCGCTGCCGGTTCCGCTAGTTGAAGCGCCGCTGTCGTTTCCTCCGCCGCAGGCTGTAAGGCTGAGCACCAGCGCACACGAAGCAAGTATTGCTGAAATCTTTCTGAACATAGTTGTATCTCCTTTTGTGTATATTAATTCCCTCGGCAGTAGTATTGCCGAGGGAACTGTAAATATTACAAGAAATTACTTAACAAAGGGATTTTCGCTGGGATACAGCATACCTGCGGGCTGGTTGAAGCCGATGTCCTCTACGCCAAGGTATCTGAACAGATCGAACAGAGCCTTGCCGTGGTGACCGAATGCAACAGCGCCATGGTGAGGATAGTTCTTCTCGATAAGAACATGGCGGTAGAAGCGACCCATCTCGGGGATAGCAAACACGCCGATGCCGCCGAAGCTCTTTGTAGCAACGGGGAGTATCTCACCCTGTGCAACATAAGCGCGTATCTGAGCGTCAGCAGTGGACTGCAGTCTGAAGAATGTGATGTCGCCGGGAATGATGTCGCCCTCGAGAGTACCCATTGTTACCTCCTCTGGGAGATTTCTTGCCATGATCATCTGGTTCTTCATTGTGCCCTTGACAAGCTTGGAGCTGCAGGTATTTCCGCAGTGGAAGCCCATAAATGTATCTGTGTGCTTGTAGTCGAACTTACCCTTGATAGACTCCTCGTACATATCAGCAGGAACAGAGTTGTTGATATCAAGCAGTGTAACGGTATCCTGTGTGATGCAGGTGCCGATGTACTCGGACAAAGCGCCGTAGATATCTACCTCGCAGGATACGGGAATGCCTCTGCCTGTAAGTCTGGAGTTCACATAGCAGGGAACAAAGCCGAACATTGTCTGGAATGCGGGCCAGCACTTTGTTGTAACAGTAACATACTGTCTGTAGCCCTTGTGAGCCTCGATCCAGTCAAACAGTGTGATCTCATACTGAGCGAGCTTGGGAAGAATGTCGGGCATCTTGTTGCCGTCGCCAAGCTCCTTAGCCATATCAGCAGCAACCTCAGCAATTCTGGGGTCGTCAGCGTGCTTCAGGAAAGACTCGTACAGGTCAAGCTCGGAGTTCTCCTCGATCTCAACGCCGAGGTTGTAAAGCTGCTTGATGGGAGCGTTACAAGCGAGGAAGTTGAGAGGACGGGGGCCGAAGCTGATGATCTTGAGCTGAGAAAGACCTACCATAGTTCTTGCAACAGGCAGGAACTCGTGGATCATATCAGCAACCTCTGCGGCTGTGCCAACAGGGTACTCGGGTATGTAAGCCTTGATATTGCGCAGCTTCAGGTTATAGGAAGCGTTCAGCATACCGCAGTAAGCGTCGCCTCTGCCCTGAATAAGAGAGGTGTTGGAGTCCTCCTCGGCAGCCGCAGCAAACATTACAGGGCCGTCAAAATGGTTTGCAAGCAGTGTTTCGGAAATCTCGGGGCCGAAGTTTCCAAGGTATACGCAAAGAGCGTTGCAGCCTGCCTTCTTGATATCTTCAAGAGCCTGTACCATGTGTATCTCGCTCTCAACGATGCAGATAGGACATTCGTAGATCTCGGCAGCGCCGTACTTGTCTGTGTAAGCCTTGATAAGAGCCTGTCTTCTGTTTACGGACAGGGATTCGGGGAAGCAGTCACGGGAAACCGCAACAACACCCAGTTTAATTTCAGGAACGTTGTTCATTGGATTAGATTCCTTTCGTTTTTTATAAATTTTAATAAATTCAGCGTCGGCGGCTACTCAATAAGGTAACACCGCACAAAGACCACAAATTGGTTTTGCGCACATCTTGCTTGCATCTTTTTCGCCATACTGCACAAATTCTCCTTAACAGGCGTCAGCCTGTCTGCGTCAAATTTGTACACTCTGACGAAAAATCTGACTACGCAATATGCGCACAATCTTTGTGCGGTATTACCTTAAAACGTTTTCACAGAAGCGTAAAGTAACAACCTAACACTAATTATATATAGAATACCATAAAAACCGTGTTTTGTCTAGTAGTTTTTTGTCGGATTTGCAAAGAAATCTTATGCAAAGTATGCTAAAAACCGCGGCGCTGTTCACGCCGCGGTCTTAGTATCAGTCTATCGGTACAAGTATCTCTTTTTCGTTTTTGCCCGTGTTGATGACAGTGGTCTTGATACCACCTTGTGCGGGAAGCTCTACCCTGCATTCGCCGCCGTTTTTGGAGAATATCTCAGCGGTTACTATCTCGCCGTCTTTCCACTCTGCGCTGACAACGAAGCCGCCTCTTGCACACAGTCCCTTGAAGCTGCCGTCTTTCCAAGCCTTAGGAAGCGCGGGAAGCAAACGAATTACTCCCTCGTGGCTCTGCAAAAGCATCTCCGCGATACCTGCACAAGCGCCGAAGTTTCCGTCTATCTGGAACGGCGGGTGGAAATCCCACAGATTTACAAACGTACAGGACTCAAGCAGACCGCGAAGCAGCTTATATGTACGCTCGCCATCGCCTGTTCTCGCCCAAAGATTTATCTTATAAGCTCTCGCCCAACCCGTGGACTCGTCGCCGCGGTCGTTCATTGTAGCTATCGCAGCGTTCATAAGCTCGGGTGTGGAATGGTTTATCTGCTTTCCTGGATAAAGTCCCATAAGGTGAGAGATATGACGGTGATTTTTCTGCACCTTGGAGCTGTCAAAGCCCTCGTCGTCCTCCTCAAACCACTCTTTCAAAAGACCCGTCTTTCCTACGGAATAAGGCTTCAGCTTAGGCAGCAGCTCGCGCACCTTTACGCACAGCGCAGAGTCCTCCTGAAGCGCCTCGGAAGCCTTCAAAAAGTCAATGAAAAGCTGCTCGATAAGGCTCTGCTCATAGGTGTTACCTATTGTCGCAGGACCGTGCTCGGGGCTGTATGTGGGAGAGGACACCATTCTGTCCTGTTTCTCATCATATATGAGCCACTGCGTGTAAAAACGCACGCTCTCGCGCATGATAGGATATATTTTTTCTTTGAGATAACGTTTGTCGCCTGTGAACTCATAATGCTCCCAGATATTCTGCATGAGCCATGCAACAGCCGCAGTAGACCAGCCCCAATAGAAATCCCAACCGGGCGCAGTCCAACCGAACGGCGAGCACTGAGTATGCGCTGTCCAGCCGTTTTCGGGGTTGTTTTCATCGGATACTATGTTATAATATTCCTTTGCGGTAATGCGTCCCGGCTCTCTCAGAGAGTCAAGGAAATCCACCAGCGGCGGCACAGTTTCCGCCATGTTGGTGTTGTAAGCGCACCAGTAGTTCATCTGAAGATTTACGTTGATGTGGTAATCACAGCACCACGGAGGCGTGTTGCTCTCGTTCCAAACGGCTTGCAGATTT
>JAZNTS010000182.1:0-21266 GCA_045591905.1 Oscillospiraceae bacterium
CTTTGAATAGGATATAGTTTTTTCGCTGCCGTTGGCATATATCACCGCTGTTTTTCCGCGCCAATGACCGCGGCGGTAATACAGCCGCACCGCTCCGTCAAGGCTTATTTTCTTCTTTTTAAGCGGCAGCAGCGTCGCACCCTCTGTGTGACTTCCGCTGCAATAAAGCCCTATTTTAAGCGCTATCTTCTCGCGCAGTGCGGAGTCTTTTTCGAGCATCGCCGTAAATGCCTGCATCTGACACGGTAGCAACACCACAGCAAGCTTGCCGCGAAATTCCCGCGCCATATCAACGTGCTTTAAAAGCGGCATATACATATATACAGACGAGGAGCACTGCATAAGCTGCTCTTTTTCTGTTGCGATAAAGGTCTTGTATGACAGCTTGCCGTCAACTATCTCACTGCGCGTTACCCATGCGCCGTCTATCTGCTTTGTTTCCAGCAGATGGCACAGCAGCGCTGTTGCCATTCCGCCCGAAGCGGCATTTTTTCGTATGTTTTCATCTGCGGCATAGCCCATTCGGCAGCAGATATGCTCTCCAATATATTTTTTGGGGTTATTAAAATCCAGAAGCTTTACCTTTTTAGGTTTTTCCGCTATCTCGTCAATGACCTCTGAAATGTATCGGATATTGTCAAGCGAGCTTTTTCGCACCTCGGGCAGCTTTGCCGCTGTCTGCGCACGAATTGCTTCATTTTCTTCGATAAATTTGCTGAAGCTTTCCCACAATGTATCAGTGTCAAGCTCCGAGAAGTCGGCAGCGTATGCGCCAAGCCCGAACATATCGAGCACTTCTTTGTATTTGTGGCTCCAGCCTATAAGCAGCACGGGAACGCACTTTTCCAATGCGCCTATCATTGCATGAAAACGCGACGCCACAAGACATTTGCACCGAGAGATAAGCTCACGTATCTCCTCAGGTGCCATCTCACGCGGATACCAGCGTATTTTCGATTTATCGGCCGCTGCTCCATAAACTTCCGAGCATATCATAAGGTCGTTGTTGCGCGCCTTTGCGCTGCCCTCGCGCGCGGCATTTGCGATAATAAGCACGTTATAGCCGTGCTCGTTCAATCGGTCGATAAATCGCACCATGCAGCCCTTGTAGTCTATTCCAAGGCTCGCACATTTCTTCTCCACAACACTGCTTATCGACAGCGCTGCGACCTCGCCGCTGTAAAAGCTGTCACTTTCGCACAGGGCTTTAACAGCATCGTAATAATACGCGCTGTCGGGCATGGTAAACGCACCGTCTGCACACAGTCTGACATTATCCGAAATTCCGATATCGACAAGATTTCTTTGTGTTATCTCACCGCGTGCGCATATAAGCTTCATCTTTGGAAGTATCCATTTTGCAAGGAACCTGTTCCAGCCATTTTTAAACGAGCCTAGCGCCTGCGAATATTTCACAACGGGGACACCGCACAGCATAGGCACCGCCGCACACACAAAAGCGTATGTGTTCATAATAAAGCCGCGGCTGTCAACAAAGGCTACGCCCGCTTCGTCGATAACAAGGTCAGCCTCAGAATAGGCTTTTATTATCTTGTTCAGCCTAAACAGTCTATTCAGCAGAGGTGCGAAACGCATAAAGCCGTACAGCACTGCCAACGGAAAAGTCAAAAACAGCAGTCTTGCAGGCTTTGCATTGACTACCTTGATATTATCGTGCTTATCGGGCATTTCCGCAATCAGCTTTCTGTCGGCGGCAGGGTAGGTGGACATCAAAAGTATATCCAAGCTTTCGCCGTAGCGCTTACGAAGCTGTTTTATAGAGCTTTGCAGCATAGCTGCCGCACCCTTGTTGCCGCTGAAGCTTGCGGCAGTAATGGCAATAGTTATCGGTCTCATGGTTACTTCTTTCAGGCAATTTAATAGTTGATTTTAGTATAGCATATACAGGGCGGTTTGTCAAAACAAAATTGGTTTTCGCCGTCTTTGCGTGTTATTTTTTATAGGAAGCCGAAAGCGTTCATGTTTTTGTGAAATATGCACATTAATCCGCTGTTACACCCTCGGTAATTATACCGTCACGCCCTTGACAAACCCTCTTAAAATGCAATATAATCAATATAGTACCGTAATATTTCCTTATCGGAGGTTTATACTATGGCGGAAAAGGTGAATCTACATCAGGGACACAGACAGCGCATGATAAAAAAGTATCTTGAGTACGGCATAGACTGTTTTGAAGAGCATGAGATACTTGAGATCTTGCTGTTCTCCTGCTACACAAGACGAAATACCAACGATATCGCTCACGCGCTGCTGAAGCGCTTTCATAACCTTGACGGAGTTTTCAACGCTGATTACGACGAGCTGTTAGAGGTCGAGAATGTAGGCCCCAATGCCGCAGCTATGCTGCGTTTTTTCAAGGATTTCACAAAGCGATACAATCACGATTCGCACTGCGGAATAGTTCTCGATTCCACACAGAGAATGTGCGAGCACTGCCACAGACTGCTGAAGGATTATACCGTTGAAGCGGCGTATGTTCTTTTGCTTGACGGCGCGTATTCGCTTATAAATGAGTTTCAGCTTTCGCGTGGCGTTACACAGCGCGTTGATTTCGATATAAAGACCATAGTTACAAAGGCAATAAAGTCGCAGTGCAGCCGTGTTGTTCTGGTGCATAATCACCCGCACGGAGTTGCGCTTGCCTCCGCCGATGACGTTGTCACAACAAGGCGTGCCGCCAATGCGCTTTCAAGCATAGGACTGGAGCTTGTCGACCATATTATCGTCTGCGAGGACGACGCATACTCCATGCGAAACGGTCATCTCCTGCCTGATATCTGGTATAATTGCGAGGTTTGATTCATGGACAGATTTGAACTACATTCAAAATACGCGCCCACAGGCGACCAGCCCGAGGCTATCGCAGACCTCAGCGAGGGCATACTGCGAGGCGACAAGGAGCAGACACTGCTCGGCGTTACAGGCTCGGGAAAAACGTTCACGATGGCAAATATCATTGCAAAGGTGAACAAGCCTACGCTTGTGCTTGCGCACAACAAGACTCTTGCGGCGCAGCTTTGCAGCGAGTTCCGTGAGTTCTTCCCCAACAACGCGGTGGAGTATTTCGTGTCGTACTACGATTACTATCAGCCTGAGGCTTACATTCCCTCAACTGACGCATACATCGAAAAAGACAGCGCCATCAATGATGAGATAGACCGCCTGCGACACTCCGCGACTGCGGCGCTTGCAGAGCGCAGGGACGTTATCATAGTTGCGAGCGTAAGCTGTATCTACTCGCTCGGTTCGCCCGAGGATTACCGCTCCAACACGCTTTCGATACGTCAGGGTCAGGAGATAGACCGCGACGAGGTGATCTCCCGACTTGTTGAAATGCAGTATGAGCGCAACGAGATAGCTTTTCAGCGCAACCGTTTCCGCGTAAAGGGCGATGTGGTGGAGATATTCCCCGCGGGCGCTACCAACGAGACAGCTATCCGCGTTGAGTTTTTCGGCGACGAGATAGACCGTATCAGCGAGTTTGAGGTGGTAACGGGTAATGTTAAATCAACACTGCTGCACGCGATGATATTCCCTGCTTCGCATTATATCGTTGGCAGGGATAATCTGCGCCGCGCTTTGGAGGACATCACAGCCGAAATGGAGCAGCAGGTGAAGTTTTTCACCGAAAACAACAAGCTTATCGAGGCGCAGCGCATTGAACAGCGCACGCGCTACGACATGGAGATGCTAGGCGAGATAGGTATGTGCAAGGGTATCGAGAACTATTCCCGAGTGCTTCAGGGCAGACCCGAGGGCTCTACGCCTGTGACGCTTATCGACCACTTCCCAGATGATTTTCTGCTGTTCGTGGACGAGAGCCATGTAACACTGCCACAGGTACGCGGAATGTTCGGCGGAGACCATGCAAGAAAGAAAAATCTGATAGATTACGGCTTCAGACTGCCGTCAGCCTACGATAATCGTCCGCTGAACTTTGATGAGTTCTACAGCAAGGTAAATCAGGCGGTGTTTGTTTCGGCGACCCCCGGCGACTTTGAAAAGGAGCATTCCACACAGATAGTGGAGCAGGTGATACGCCCGACAGGACTGCTCGATCCGGAGGTCATAGTAAAGCCTACAGAGGGGCAGATAGAGGATCTTATTTCAGAGATAAACACGCGCGTTGAGAAGAAAGAGCGCGTGCTTGTCACTACGCTCACAAAGAAGATGGCGGAGGATCTTACGTCTTATCTTGAGCGCGCCGACATAAAGGTGCGATATATGCACCACGATGTTGACACTATCGAGCGAATGGAGCTTATCCGCGACCTTAGAAGCGGCGAGTTTGACGTGCTTGTCGGTATCAATCTGCTGCGCGAGGGTCTGGATATCCCAGAGGTGTCGCTTGTTGCTATCCTTGACGCTGATAAGGAGGGCTTCCTCAGAAGCGAAACGTCGCTCGTTCAGACTATAGGCCGTGCCGCACGAAATGCTGAGGGCACTGTAATAATGTACGCCGACAGCGTGACGCGTTCAATGGAGCTTGCTATCACCGAAACGCTCCGCCGCCGCGAGATACAGATGAAATACAACGAGGAGCACGGAATCGTCCCCAAGACCATCATCAAGGAGATACGCGATGTTCTGGAGATAACCAAGAAGTCGGACGATGGCGGCGCACGCGGCAAGAAGGGCGCAAAGTGGCTGCCTAGAGCCGAACGCGAGAAGCTTATCGCGCAGTATACCGCAGAAATGAAAAAGGCTGCAAAGCTGCTTGACTTTGAGCACGCGGCTTTCCTGCGTGATAAGATAAAGGAATTGCAGGACTGATATGAAAATATTATACGGAACAACAAATCCCGCAAAGCTGTTATATATGCGTGAGCAGCTTTCGGGGCTTGATATCGAGTTGATATGCTTAAAAGACATTGAGGGCGAAATTCCTGAAGTGAGAGAAACAGGCGATACTCCGCTTGAGAATGCACAGCTTAAGGCGAGAGCCTACTACAAGGCTTTCGGGATACCTGTTTTTTCGTGTGACAGCGGTCTGTATTTCGATAGCCTGCCGCAATATTCGCCTAAAGTTCATGTCAGAAATATCGGCGGCAAGTGCCTTACCGATGATGAGATGATAGAATACTACGGCTCACTTGCGGCAAAGCACGGCGACATCGTGGCGCGCTACCGCAACGCAATATGCTTTGTTATGGACGAGCAGCACATCTACACGGATTTTTCGGACGACCTAAGCGGCAATCCGTTTTTGCTGACTTCTGTTCCTCACCAAAAGCGTATAGAGGGCTTTCCGTTGGACAGCATATCGAAATATATCGAAAACGGCGAGTATTGCTACGACTGCGACGCCCCTAATCCCGTAGACCGGCTTAACGGCTTCGCGAGATTTTTCGGGGAGGTGCTGAAAAAGCACAAAAAGGAGTTTATATGACAGATATATACAAACACTGCCCCGAGTTTGAAAACAGACGTTATCTGGTGCGCTTCACAACGGCTGAGGATTGCGCTGGACTGCTTAAAGTTTACTCAGACGAAAGGGCTGTGCCGCTGTTCAATAGTGATAACTGCCACGGCGATGATTTCCACTATACTACGATGGAGCGCATGAAGCAAGCACTTGATTTTTGGCAGTATTCATATGAGAACAGGTATTTCGTGCGCTGGACGATAACAGACAAGACTATCAATGAAGCGATAGGCACAGTTGAGCTTTGTGGTGAAAAGGAGCGCGGAATACTTCGCCTTGATCTGCGCAGCGATTACGAGAAAAAAGATGTGATATCCGATCTGCTGTGGCTTTGTGATGTGCTGTTTGATTATTTCGATATAGTGGTTACCAAAGCAGTGCCAAAGGCTGCCGAGAGGATAGCTGCACTGGATAAATTCGGCTTCGAGCCTTACTTTGAAAAAATAGTCGGTCATGACGGTACGGAATATGGCGATTATTATGTTTTGAATAATAAAAAATCGTGAGCGAAGTGAACACTACAATTCCTCACTCCTAATTTCTCATTAAATATGAAAGGACAAAAGAAATTGGCAAACGATAAAATTGTGATAAAAGGCGCGCGTGAGCACAACCTTAAAAATATAGACCTCACGATACCGCGCGATAAGCTTATAGTAATGACGGGACTTTCAGGCTCGGGCAAATCCAGCCTTGCGTTCGATACCATCTTTGCGGACGGTCAGCGCAGGTATATGGAGAGCCTTTCGTCTTATGCAAGAATGTTCCTGGGTCAGATGGAAAAGCCCGACGTAGACAGCATTGAGGGACTTTCTCCCGCGATCTCCATTGACCAGAAGACCACATCAAAAAATCCGCGTTCCACAGTGGGAACTGTCACCGAGATATACGACTATCTTCGTCTGATGTACGCGAGAATAGGTATTCCCCATTGCCCCGAGTGCGGCAGAGAGATAAAGCAGCAGACAGTTGATGAGATCGTTGACAGAGTTATGGAGCTTCCCGAAAAGACTAAATTTCAAGTGCTTGCTCCTATTGTCAGACAGCGCAAGGGCGAGCATAAAAAGGAGTTTGAGGCGGCTAGAAAGTCAGGCTTTGCAAGAGTACGCGTTGACGGCATAATGTACGACCTGTCCGAGAAGATAACTCTCGACAAAAATAAAAAGCACAGCATCGAGATAATCGTAGACCGCCTTGTTATAAAAGACGGAATTAAGTCGCGACTTACCGACAGCATTGAGCAGGCGGGCGGCCTTACAGGCGGACTTGTTTATATTGATATTATTGACGGCGAGGAGCTTCATTTCTCGCAGAGCTACGCCTGCCCCGAGCACGGCGTCAGCATAGAGGAGCTTGTTCCGCGTATGTTTTCGTTCAACAATCCATATAATGCCTGCCCTACCTGCACGGGCCTCGGAAGCTCACTTCGCGTTGACCCCGACCTTATCATGCCAAACCTTAATCTTTCTATAAAAGATGGTGCTATAAAGGCTTTCGGTTGGAATTACACCGAGGGAAGCATTGCAGCGATGTACTTTGACGCACTCGCAGAAAAACACGGATTTAGTGTAACTCAGCCAATCGGTGAGCTTTCGGAAGCGGCAACGAATGAGATACTTTACGGCACAAAGGGCGAAAAGATACTGATAAAGCGCCCCAAGACACAGGGCGGCGGTCAATTTTATACCGATTTCGAGGGCGTTGTGAACAACCTCGAGCGCCGCTATCACGAAACAAACAGCAACTACTCGCGCGACACCTTAGAGGAGCTTATGAGCGAGGTCGAGTGTCAGGAGTGTCACGGTCAGCGCCTTAACAGAGCAGCTTTGTCGGTTACGGTCGGCGGCAAGAATATCCATGAATTTTGCAGCATGAGCGTTGTTGACGCACTGGAGTTCGTGAATGCGCTGGAGCTTTCGGGACGCGACAAGCTCATCGCTGAGCAGCTTTTAAAGGAGATAAAGGAGCGTCTTGGTTTCCTCAGAAGCGTTGGACTTGAATACCTTAATCTCACGCGCTCCGCTGGTACACTTTCGGGCGGCGAGAGCCAGCGTATACGCCTTGCAACACAGATAGGAAGCTCCCTTATGGGCGTGCTGTATATCCTTGACGAGCCGAGCATAGGACTTCACCAGCGCGATAACGACAAGCTCATTGCAACGCTGAAAAGACTGCGCGACCTCGGAAATACGCTTATCGTAGTAGAGCATGACGAGGACACGATGCGTGCAGCAGACTATATCGTGGATATCGGTCCTGCGGCGGGTGTGAACGGCGGCGAGGTGCTGTACAGCGGCGATGTCGAGGGTCTTATGAAGTGTGAAAAGTCCGTTACGGGTCAATACCTCAGCGGAAAGCTTAAGATACCCGTACCCGAACAGCGCAGACAGCCCTCTGACAGATGGCTTAAGGTAATGGGCGCCGCTGAAAACAACCTCAAAAATGTTGATGTTGATATTCCCGTCGGTGTGTTCACTTGCGTTACGGGTGTGTCGGGAAGCGGTAAAAGTTCGCTTGTAAACGAAATTGTATATAAGCACCTTGTTTCAAAGCTGAACAGGGCAAGAACGCGCCCCGGTAAGTTCAAGGACATAACAGGAATTGAGCACCTCGACAAGGTGATAATGATAGACCAGTCGCCTATCGGAAGAACTCCGCGCTCCAATCCTGCTACCTACACAGGCGTATTCAATGATATCCGTGAGCTTTTTGCGCAGACTAACGACGCGAAAACGCGCGGCTACGGTCCGGGCAGATTCTCGTTCAACACAAAAGGCGGACGCTGTGAGGCTTGCGAGGGTGACGGTATCCTGAAGATAGAGATGCACTTTTTGCCCGATGTTTATGTTCCTTGTGAGGTCTGCAAGGGTCAGCGCTACAACCGTGAAACTCTTGAAGTCAAGTACAAGGGCAAGAGCATTTATGACGTGCTGGAAATGACCGTTTCCGAGGGTGTGGAATTTTTCGCAAATATCCCTAAGATAGCAAACAAGATGCGTACTCTGGAGGAGGTCGGTCTTGGTTACATCAAGATAGGGCAAAGCTCCACGACCCTGTCGGGCGGCGAGGCTCAGCGCATAAAGCTTGCGACAGAGCTTGCAAAGCGCTCCACGGGCAAGACTATCTATATTCTTGACGAGCCTACAACGGGGCTTCACACCGCAGATGTACGCAAGCTGATTGACATTCTGCAAAGGCTCACCGACAGCGGAAATACAGTGCTTGTCATCGAGCATAACCTCGATGTGATAAAGACCGCCGACTATATCATTGATATGGGTCCCGAGGGCGGCGACAAGGGCGGCACAGTGCTTGCAAAGGGAACGCCCGAGGACATCGCAAAGAACAAGGAATCCTATACGGGATATTATCTGAAAAAGCTGCTGAAATAATAAAAACGCACGTCAATGAATGGCGTGCGTTTCACTTTTATTTATCTAAACCCCTCATTATTTTGTCTTTAAGCTCATCGGACGGCTTTTCTGTGCTGTCGGCTATCATTTTGACAACATCGTTTTTTGCTGTCGCGGTTACTTCGGCGCTGCCGTCTGAATTAACAGAAACTCTGTTCTTTCTGATAAGCAGTATCGCGCCGCCAACGGCAACGAATGCGATAACGGCAATTCCAATCCATGCCCAAACGGGAAGAGAATCCTGTTTGTTTTCTGCAAAGCCTGTTGTGATAGTGGAGTCATCAAGACCTACTTCGGGGATATCGCCTCCATCAAGACCGTAGCCGGGGACTGCACCGTCAAAACCGATTGTTTCATCAAGTTCGATTGAGATTTCGCTTTCGGGAACTACCTTTACCATTCCGTCATAAAGCGGAATAGTATCGAAGTATTCGGACTCATCGGGCAGATATACGAAGATCGTTTCGATGTTGGACGGCATATTGACGTGCATACCATCGATATCCATAGCCTCCAGCTCGTCATAAACCGCCTTGCGCTGGTTATAGCTCCACTTTGCGTCAAGAAACCTGATATAGCAGTTCTCTGCCGCAATATCAAGCACAGCTTGCTGATTCTCAGGAGTGTTCTCAACGAGGGCAACATCGTGATACCAGAAAACGATGTTGTAGTCCTCATAGCCCTCACTTGCAAGGCTTTCGGCGCCTGTGTTGTAAACGTAAGAGATATACTCGGGATATCCGAATCTGCCGTAGTATTTCTCGAGAACCTCCTCAGTGCCGTTTCCGCCGACTCCCCAGCCATCTATCGATTCGGGATAGACATAAGGCTCAGGGGGAGTGGTGTTTTCTTCAATTTCCTCAGGTGTCGAGGTGGCAAACTCTGCGGGATCGTCGTTGTCGTCAGGTACAACACTGAAATCTATGGGTGCCTCGTCAGGCAGGATATCTTCTTCGTACATTGTGTCGTCTACGATATCGGGGAGGGTTGTTGCGGGGAGCTCGGGTGTAATAACTGCGATATCGTCTGTTGCTTCTTCCTCAGACAGTGCGTCCTCCATTGCGAGATCGTCCTCGATATCGGGAATAACAGCGCTTGCTGCGCCAGTAGTCATGCCCATTGCAAGCATTGCTGCCAGAAATGAAATATATATCTTTTTCATAAAGTACCTCCGTTAAGAGCTTCTCTCATAGCTGTGATAGCCTTTTTGTAGCGCCAAAGAACTGTTCCGAGAGGAATGTCGGTTATTTCGGCTATCTCACGGAATTTCAATCCTGCGTTTATGTGCATGACAACTATGCTTCGCTGCTGCTCAGGCAGCGAATTCAGTGCCTCGGCAACGTCGGAATATTCCTCTTTCTGCGGCGCGGGGATATCGCAGTGCTCCTCGATATCATCATGCGAGGGATTTTTTCGCAGTATATCCAGCGCGGCGTTTCGTGCGGCTTTGAATATGTATGCGCGCGGTTTGCGAAGCTCTGCGGCGGGCGGCGCTTTCATCAGCTTTATAAAAAGCTCCTGCACTGCGTCCTCGGCAAGTGCGCGGTCGTTGGTAATTCTCAGCGCGACAGTATATATCGCGGGGGACAGTCCGTCGTACAGCTCGCAAAGCGCGTTCTTGTCGCCTTGTTTAAGGCGCGAGAGCCGCTCTGTTATCTCGATGTCGGTCATCGACGTCACTCCTTTCGCGGCGTGGTGCACCATCGCCTTCATTAACTATGACGTTCTGCGCAGCTTTTTTATTGGCAAAACCTTAAAAATTTTATAAAACACTTGAAAACAGCGCAAAAGTGATATATAATATTAGATGGATAATTGTTTTCTTTTATTATACTATAACTTGAAAGGAATGTGTGCGATGCTTAACGAAAAAGTTACCATTACCATCTGCGGCTCTAGCTACAGACTGAGGACCGATAACGCAAATCAGCTTATCGGTATGAGCGCGGAGGTTGAAAAACGCATTACCGATTACTGTGCTTCAAATGATACAATGGAAAAGGCTGACGCGGCAGTGTTTACCGCGCTCGACCTTATGTCTGATATACATACGCTTCGCGCAGAGAGTAGCGCTATCGAGCAAGAGAACGGCGTACTCAAAAAGCAGCTTGAGGCTGCCGCTGCGGCTATCGAGGAGAACAAGGCGCTTAAAGCCGCGAGCGAGGAGCTTAAGCGCGAGAGCAGTGAGCTTTCCAAGCTGAAAAAGAGCTTTGAGGAGCTTGAAAGGAAGAATGCGCAGCTCACAGAGGAGCTTAAGACCGCGAACGAGGGCGCGGACAAGTCGGGCGAAAAGGATAAGGAGATAGAAAAGCTCAAAAAGGAGAACGAGGCGCTTAAAAAGGACGCTGACGAGGCCGAAAAGTACCTTGAGGAGAATATAAAGCTTTCTGAGCAGCTTAAAAAGTCGGGCAAGAATTCTGAGGAGTTCAAGGCGGCAGAAAAGCGCATCAGCGAGCTTGAAAAGGATAATGCTAAGCTTAAAGCTGAGGCGGAAAAAAGCGCTGCGGGCAGCAAGGCTGTGAACGAGCAGGTTGCTGAGCTTAACAAGAAGCTCAAGCAGTATGAGGAAGCCTGCGGTGACGCGGCAGGCCGCTCCGCTTCGCTTGAAAAGGAGAACAAAGAGCTTAAAGTACGCACAGAGGAGCTTGAAAACTCCGAGGAAAGCCTGAAGCAGCAGCTTCGCAGCAGTGCCGATAAGGTAAAGGAGCTTAGCGAAAAGGCTGAGAAGTACGAGGAGCTTATGGTGAAATTCTCTCAGACAGAGAGCGAGAACGCGGCTTTAAAGGCTTGCAGCGAGAGCGCAGAGGAAAATGCCGAAAAGCTTGCGGCACTCCAAAAGGAGTGCGAGGAGCTTCGCCAAAAGGCTGAAGCAGCCGAAAAGGAGAGCAAGGAGCTGAAGCGTACCAACGCTTCGCTCAACAAGCAGCTCAACGAAATGCTGGAGGACGGTCAGCTTACATTATGAGTGAGATTTTGGCTCCTTGCGGGAGCATAGAAAGTCTTGCGGCGGCGCTCAATACGGGCGCTGACGCGGTATATATCGGAATGAAAGAGTTTTCGGCGCGTAAAAACGCCGAAAATTTTTCTGTTGAAGAATTAAAACAGGCTTGCGAGGAGTGCCACAGGCGCGGCGTAAAGCTGTATGCGGCGCTGAATACACTGGTTTATGACAGCGAGATCAAGCAGTTTGCAAAATGCGTCGAAACGGCGGCAAAATGCGGCGTTGACGGCATTATAGTGCAAGACCTCGGTGCAGCTGAGATAATACGCGAGGTGTGCCCCGAAATGCCGCTCCACGCTTCCACACAGATGACGCTCAACAGCGTTTGCGGTGTTAAAGCTGCACAGCAGTGCGGCTTTTCGCGCGTCGTAATTGGCAGAGAGCTTTCGGAAAACGAGATAAAGCATATTGCGAAAAACACCTCGGTGGAATTAGAGGTGTTCGTGCATGGCGCTCTTTGCGTTTCTATAAGCGGTCAGTGCTATATGAGCAGCGTTTTCGGCGGCAGAAGCGGCAACCGCGGGCTTCGCGCGCAGCCGTGCAGATTGGATTTCACCTACGGCGACAGGCACAATGTGATTTCTCTCAAAGATAGCTCGCTGATATCGCATTTGCCGAAGCTGCAAGAGATGGGAATAGCCTCATATAAGATAGAGGGCAGAATGAGGCGCCCCGAGTATGTAGCGTGCGCGGCAGACGCTTGCTATAAGTCGCTTAAAGGTGAGGAATACGATGTTGAAAGACTTGGCGGTATATTTTCGCGCGGCGGACTTACCGATGGCTATTTCAGCGGAAGTCTAAGTGATATGCAGGGTATACGCGGCAAGGAGGACGTTGAAAACTCCGCAAAGGCTTTGAATGGCATAAAGGCGCTGTATAAAGACGAGCTTCCGCGTCTTAAAGCGGATATCCATGTTACGGCTGAAGCGGGTGAGCCTGTTTCGGCAAGCGCACGCTGCGGTAATGTCTACGCTAACGCTGAGGGAGCAGTGCCGCAGGCGGCGAAAAATTCCTCTGCTACAGAGGAGAGCGTCTGCGGGCGAATGGCGAAGCTAGGCGGTACGCAGTTTTTTGCGGGTGAGATAACAGCAGATGTTGACGAGGGATTGTATATTCCCGCGGCAGAGCTTAATGCTCTGCGCAGAAGTGTGTGCGAGCAGCTTGACAAGGGTATACTGGAGCAGAATACTCCGAGGTATAATATTTCGGAATTACAGCCGATAAATGCACAGCCAAAACGTGCGGCGGCGCTTAAATTCCGTGCGGAGGTCGCAACGGCACAGCAGCTTTCTGAGGCGCTTTCTCTGCCGTTTGAGCTTGTGTATGCGCCGATGAAGCTGCTGTCAGACAGCACTCCGAATAAGGAGCGGATAGCAGTCATGGCGCCGCTGTTTCTTGCAGATTGCGAGGAAGAGGTGCGCGAGAGTTTAATAAGACTTAAAAAAGCGGGATTTTCAAAAGGCGTGGCGCATACTCTCGGTCACGCAGAGCTTTTGAAAGAAACAGGCTTTGAGGTGCTGGGCGGTTATCGTTTGAATGTAATAAACAGCCGTGCGGCGGGATTTTATGAGCGCTTCGGTCTGTCTGATATCACGCTTTCGTTTGAGGGAACTGCGCAGCAGCTTTCCGAGATAAGCTGTGGTATTCCGTGCGGAATACTCGCATACGGCAGACTTCCGCTCATGGCAATGAGGAGATGTCCCATAGCTGACGGCAAACCGTGCGGCGCAAAAGAACCCTGCGGAAAAAGCATTAGGGACAGGCGCGGCAATGAAATGCCCGTGCTTTGCGGCGGCAATTATGTTGAACTGCTCAATCCCGACCTGCTTATCATGAGCGATAGACAGCGCGCGATGGCACAGTTTGATTTCGCACTGCTTAAATTCACGACCGAAACACAGCTAAAGCCTGTGCTGGATATGTATCTCAGTGACAAAAAGCCGTCGGGAAGCCTTACAAGAGGGCTTTATTTCAGAGGGACGGAGTAATATTTCCTTTGTTTTGATGCTTTATTATGCTAAAACACCAAAAAAATCTTTTAATGTCGGAAAAATTGATGTAAATATTATATTGCCCTCGGTGCAAAATAGTGGTATAATTAAATTGGCTTATTGCAAAAGCTAGTGCTTTTGCGCCAATTTAATTGAATGGCAGAAAGGACAGCTTCGCTGTCTGTGCCTTTCGGCACTCAAACGCTTGCGCGTTTGCTTTCTTGGTATAATTAAATTGGCTTGTTGCAAAAGCTGGTGCTTTTGCGCCAATTTAATTGAATGGCGGGGAGGTTGGCTTCGTCAACAGCGGCTGTTGCCGCCAACAAACGCTTCGCGTTTGCTCTCCTGATTTAGATTGAAGCCTTTAAGATTGGATAAATATCAAATTTATATATAAAGGAGAAATACATTATGTTTGGAATCAGCAAGGATATCGGAATCGATCTTGGCACAGCGAATACACTGGTATATATGAGAGGAAAGGGTATCATCATACGCGAGCCGTCTGTTGTTGCTGTTGACAAGAAGCTTCAGTGCGTGCGCTATGTCGGTCAGGAGGCTAAGGACGTTATCGGACGTACTCCCGGCTCTATCGTAGCTGTTAGACCGCTCAAGGACGGCGTTATCGCTGACTTTGACATGACCTCCAGTATGCTTGAGCAGTTTATCAAAAAGGCGCTCAAGGGCAGAGGCAAGGCAAGAGTTATCATCTGCATTCCCTCGGGTGTAACAGAGGTAGAGCGCCGCGCGGTTAAGGAAGCGGCACAGAACGCAGGCGCAAAGCGCGTTTCCATCATTGAGGAGCCTATGGCTGCCGCTATCGGCGCAGGTCTGCCTGTTGCAGAGCCTGTCGGAAGCATGATCGTTGACATCGGCGGCGGCACAAGCGAGGTTGCTATCATCTCGCTCGGCGGTATCGTTACGGCGCGTTCCGAGAGAGTTGCGGGCGATGATTTCGACACTGCTATCATAAACTATATCAAGAAAAAGTACAATCTGCTTATCGGTGAAAGAACTGCAGAAAACATCAAGACAGGCATCGGCTCTGCATACAAGACCGATGAGAACGAGCCTGTAATGGACATCAAGGGCAGAAATCTGCTCAACGGTCTGCCCGAGAACATCACTGTTACCAGTGAGGAGATACGCGAGGCTATTTCCGAGCCGCTCTCCCATGTTATTCAGGCTATCAAGACCACTCTCGAAAAGACTCCTCCCGTGCTTGCTGCTGATATCATTCAGTCGGGTATTATGCTTGCAGGCGGCGGTGCGCTGCTGAGAGGTCTGGATATGCTTATCCACGCTGAAACAGGTATGCCTGTAAAGATTGCAGAGCGTCCTCTTGATTGTGTTGCGGACGGTACGGGTAAGGTTCTTGAGAACATCGACAAGCTTGAAGACGTTCTCAGCGAAGACGAGTCCATGTATTGATAAACTACAGCTTAAAGCGCGGCGGGAGACCGCTGCGCCTTAATTTTTATTACCGGATGATATTGGGGGAGCAAGATGAAGGATTTTTTCCACAGCATCAGATTTAAAATACTGATATGTATAGCCGCACTGCTGTTGGGACTTATGACCTACATCGCGGTTTCGGGCGGGTTTCAGACTGTGCCCGAGCAGATAATAAATACCATCACTTCTCCGTTTGTAACTGCGGCTGACGCTATTTCCGACGGTGTGGGAGGATTTATCGACAAGCTTGTAAATGCCGACTCCTACAAGGCAGAGAACGAGGAACTGAAGGCTCAGCTCAGTGAGATGTATAAGGACATCATGGACTACGAGTCGCTTAAGGAAGAGAACGCCCAGCTTCGTGAGATGCTGGGGCTGAAAGAGGATCACGAAAGCTTTGTTTTCTCCGACCTGTGCGATGTTGTGGCGAGAAACGCAAACGATATGTACGGCGGCTTTACGATAAATCGCGGCAGCAACGACGGAATATCGCTGAACGACCCCATCATCACCGCGGTAGGACTTATCGGTCGCGTGACCGAGATAGCTCCGAGCTATGCGAGAGTGTCTACTTTGCTTTCTCCGCAGGTGAATGTCGGCGTTCTTACCATGAGAAGCAAGGCGACGGGCGTGCTTGAGAATAATATCGAGAGCGCCGAAAAGGGACTTTGTCTTATGAGCAATATACTTAAAGATGCGGATATCAAAACGGGCGATATCGTTGTTACGGCAGGTCACAGCGGTCTTTTCCCCGAGGGCGTTGCCGTAGGCACCGTTATTGAGGTGTACGACGATTCAAACGGTCTGTCAAAGCACGCGCTGGTGCAGCCTATGGTTGACTGCTTCGATGTTACATCGGTGTTTGCGGTGGTTGACTTTGACGGCAAGGGTCTTTCCTTTGATGTGGAGGAATAACGGATTACAGAAATATGATAAAGACTATTTCAAAAAGCAAGGCGCGCTCGCGCAAGATGAAGCTGCGCGTTTTTCTGCGGTGGACTTTCTACTCGGCGCTCTTGCTTTTGTTTTATTTATGGGAAACAAACCCGCTTTTCATGAGATTTTGTCCGCTGCTGATAATTCCTCTTGCGACGGCTGTCGCTATGTATGAGGGAGAGCTTGCGGCGGGTGTTTTCGGCGTGGTCTGCGGACTTATGATAGATATGGCGAGCGGCACGATATTGGGATTTTCGTCGCTGTGGCTGCTGGTGTTGTGTCCGTTTATATCACTTCTCGCGAGGTTTTATATAAGGATAAGCTTTGTAAGCCACTTGGCGTTGAATTTCGCAGCGAGCTTTATAATGGCGTGCCTTGATGTTCTGTTCAAGCACTGGGTCTGGGAGGAGAGCGGCACTTCGATAACCTTTGTGAACACTGTGCTGCCTGCGTATCTGGGTGCGGTTATAGGCGCTGTGCCTGTTTATTTCCTTGTAAGGCTTATTTCGATGAAGCTGCGTCCCGCTGAAACACGCCGTCCCGAGGAGTCCTCTCTTACTGCCGAGGACGCTGCGGATAAGGTGAGGGAATGACGAGGCGCTTATGAAATATTTCGGTGAAGCTCTCGGCGAGAAGCATTCTGCGCTTGGCAAGCTTATACGCAGAAAGGACAGTATAGGAGAGGCAAAAAGGCTGTTTTTTGAGATACATCGTGCAGTCAATATGCCGCAGGTGTACGGTACGGAGCAGACAGACGCGGGAGAGCTGCTGAACAGGCTTTCTTATAGTGACTATGCGATAATGCCGACAAAAAGTGATGAAACGATAGCATGGTCGCTGTGGCATATAGCACGAATTGAGGACGTTACGATGAACTTGCTTGCAGCACGAAGCGAGCAGGTCTTTTCTAACGAGTGGCAGGCTAAAATAAACGCTCCTGTTTCGGATACGGGCAATTCTATGTCTGATGATGAGATAATGATATTCAGCAAGGCTGTCAATATACGGCAGCTTATCGCATACAGAAACGCAGTCGCGATGCGCACCCGCGATATAGTCGATGCGCTTAGCGCAGAGGATATACGGCGAAAGGTGTCCGCCGAGGACATTGAAAGGGTTGCTTTGTGCGGAGCGGTCAAAGCTGATGAAGAGTCCGCGTGGCTGCTTGATTACTGGGCAGGAAAGGATATCGCGGGGCTGCTGCTTATGCCGCCCACGAGGCACGCTATGCTGCACCTTAATTCTTGCGGAAAGATAAAGCAGATGCTAACAACAAGAAAAAGCTTTTATAGAGTTTGATATTCGGAGGAAAAATGTCGAAGATTTCCGTTTTTATTCGCTCAGCGGTGCTGGCGGCTATAGTAATAGTTGCTTCGTTCATGTGCGGGCTTCGTCTGCTGGAGATACAGATAGCCGACGGTGAAAAGTACCTTGCTATGACAAAGAGCACATATACAGCAACGCAGTCCGTTGAGGCTGCGCGCGGAAGCATTTCTGACTGCAACGGCGTTTTGCTCAATACAAATGAGCTAAGCTACAGCATAAATTTTCAGCGCTCCTCTCTTAAAGTGGGTACAGAGAACGAGGTCATATACCGCGTTCTTACAGTGCTTTTAAAGAATGGAGAGAAATGGAATGAGTCGCTGCCGATAAGCCAGACAGCGCCATATGAGTTTTTAAGCGGTAAGGACGATGAGATCGACCTCATGAAATCCAAGCTGAAGCTTGGTGTATACGCGACTGTGGACAACTGCATGAATGCGCTGTATACGAATTTTGAAATATCCGATAAATATGACGAGCAAATGCGCAGATATATTGCAGGAGTTCGTTATGAGATGCAGCTTAAGGATTTTTCATATCGAAATCAGTTTGTGCTTGCTTCGGGGATATCTGAAGAAACGGTTGTTGAGCTGAAGGAGCTTAGTTCTCTGCTTGGCGGCGTGGATATCACCGAGGGCTGGAGCAGAGTTTATCTTGACGGTGCGGTCGCGCCTCATGTGAGGGGCACTGTCGGCGCGATCTCCGCTGAGCAGTATTCTCAGCTTAAGAGCGCGGGATATACGCTTAATGACGTGCTTGGAATTTCAGGTGTTGAAAAGGCGCTTGAGGACGAGCTTCGCGGTACACGCGGCGTAAGAGTTATCACTAGAAGCTCTGACGGAACCGAGCTTTCCGATGAGGTCATTTCCGATCCTATCGCAGGAAACAGCGTTATGCTGACGATAGACAGCAAATTCCAGCAGCAGGTGCAGGATATAGTGCAGTATCATCTTGATTTTATGCATTCGCCATACTATACCACATCACATGACGCAAGAAAAAGAGGTAGCGAATGCTATGCGGGCGCTGCTGTGGTGCTTGATGTGAAAACAGGCGGAGTGCTTGCAGTTGCGAGTATTCCGGGGTATGACTTGAATGATCTCATTGACGATTATGCGTCGGTGCTGAATGCGGAGTATTCTCCCGTGTTCAATCGAGCGCTTGACGGCGCGTATCGTCCCGGCTCTACTTTTAAGACGATCACGGCTACGGCGGGGTTGATTGAAAATGCGATTACTCCCGTTGAAACCATAAGCTGCGGCGGAGTATATCATTACTTTGCACCTTACAGACCCACTTGTACGGGACATCACGGCTCAGTAACCGTTGAATATGGACTTAAGCATTCCTGCAACGTATTTTTCTATGAAACAGCGCGGCGTCTCGGTATAGATAAGCTTTCGGGTTGGGCGACCCGATTCGGTGTGGGAACTGATCTGGGGCTTGAGATAGGCGGAGAAAACGGCAGAATGACTTCGCTCGAGACGTACGAAAAGCTTGGTCTTGAATGGAATCCCGGTGATGTTATTCAAGCGGGAATAGGACAGAGTGAAACTCTGCTTACGCCTTTGCATTTGGCGGTACAGGCTATGACTATAGCTAACGATGGCGTGCGTTATCAGCCGCATATCGTAAAGGCTGTGTATAATCATGATTTCACGGAGCTGATAAGCGAAACCAAGCCTGTTGTGGTAGAGGATATGTCGGAATATGCAGATGTTTTTAACACGGTGACAGAAGGCATGACCAAAGTATCTGATAATGCGAATTTCCTTGTCGGAAAAAGATGGGTGAATATTTATGAATACAAGGAGATCCCCGGCAGGGTCGCAACAAAGACAGGTACTCCCGAGGTAGTAGCGCTGACAAAATACAATTCCGCGATAGTCGGCTTTTATCCTGCCGATGCACCCGAGATAGCGTTCAGCGTTTACCTTGAAAACGGTGAGTTCAGCCGTCATATTGCCGCAAATATCATATCGACCTACATCACGGGTGAGTTCAACCCCGAATATGATGAAGAAGGAAATGCAGTGCTTCCGCTGTAATCGCTGCAGTTTGCTTGATTTTAGTGTGCAAGTTGCACAAAATGCCGCTTGTGTAATTACGGAGATTTCACAAAAAATTGCAATCTTTGCAAAAAGACCTTTTCATTATTGTTCTTTTGTGATAGAATAATGATAAGGTGTTTATAATATAATCTATATTCATGACGTGTCATAATTTGGCGGTTCATGAAATTGCTGATGTAGAGAGGGGAATAATATGTCACAGATTATTGCAGTAACTGCCGGAAAGGGCGGTACAGGTAAATCCACTACCTCCGCAAACGTTGCAACAGCTCTTGCTTCGCTTGGCAAAAAAACTCTGGTAGTTGAGCTTGACTTTGGTCTTAGATGTCAGGATATCATGCTGGGTATCAAGGACAAAGTAAAGCACGATATAGGCGAATATCTGGAAGGCAAAATTGATATACTTACAGCTACAACTAAGGTTGACCGTGTGGACAATCTGTATCTCGTCTGCGCTACCCGTAACCCGTTTATCGAGATCAATCCCGAAAAGATCATGGAAGTGTGCGAGGAGATGCGCAAGCACTTTGACTATATCATCATGGATACCGCAGGTATCGGAAGCTCTGTGTTCAGCGTTATCAAGGCGGCCGAGCTTATTCTGATGGTTACTACGCCCGATACTGTGTGCGTGCGTGACGGTGCTATCCTGTCCGACTTCCTTTATGTAAAGAACTGTACAAATCAGCGTCTTATCATCAACAAGGTAAGTCCCAATTTCAAGGACGAGGATATCCTCTACGACCTTGACGAGGTTATGGACAGTGTTGGTATTCCGCTTATCGGCGTTGTTCCCGAGGATATGAACATCAAGATCTGCGGTGCCAAGGGCGAGCCTCTGCCTCCGAATTGCGGTGGCGCTAAGGCTTATGCGGCTATTGCAAGAAGAATCGTAGGCGATGATGTCCCGCTGACTATCAATATCAACTGATTTGGGAGGTTTCTCCGTATGAATATTGCACTTATTGCACACGACTCAAAAAAGGAGCTTATGGTTCAGTTTTGTATCGCGTACTGCGGCGTTCTGAGCCGACATAACATCTGTGCTACAGGAACAACAGGCAAGCTTGTTTCCGAGGCCACAGGTCTGCATATCCAGAGATTTTTGAGCGGCTCTCAGGGCGGCGACCAGCAGCTTGCGTCCAGTATCTCCTGCAACGAGATCGACCTGCTGATATTCTTCCGCGACCCTATGCACGCAAAGTCTCATGAGCCTAACGATATAAATATCCTGCGTCTGTGCGATGTACATAATATTCCTGTGGCGACAAATATCGCTACTGCGGAGGCACTTATCCACGCTCTCGAGCGCGGCGACCTTGATTGGCGCGAATATATGCGTTAAGCTGCGGATTTTAAGAAACAAAGCGTACCTGTTTTTCGGGTGCGCTTTTTTGTGTTTAAGCCGCATTTTGCTTGCAATTTTCGGCGATATATGGTATGATATATAAGTATATTTATGTGAAAAAGGAGTGAGGGCTACGGACGGTAAACAGATAGCTGAAAAATGGCTTAAAGCTTTTGCGGGAGATGTTCCGCGCGATAAGCTTGATAAGCATGTCTACGATTACGGCAATCTTCTCTGGCATATATTTTCGTGGGAGCTTGTGGAGTGTCTTTCGGAGG
>JAZNTS010000183.1:0-14315 GCA_045591905.1 Oscillospiraceae bacterium
GACCTTATTCCCGTTGAAGAAAGCGTACTTACTTATACGAATATCGGCTACATCAAGCGTCAGCCCGTGGAGATCTACAATATCCAGAAGCGCGGCGGCCGCGGCGTTTCGGGTATGAAACAGCGTGACGAGGATTTTGTGGAAAATATGTTTATTTCTTCCAGTCATGAAAATATCCTCTTTATCACAAATCAGGGTAATATGCACCGTATAAAGTGCTACGAGATACCCGAGGGCGGCAGACAATCGCGCGGCATGAACATCGTGAACCTTTTACAGCTTAACGAGGGCGAGCGCGTTGCGGCGATGATGACAACTGTTGACTTCGCTGAAAATAAGTATTTTATCTGCGTTACAAAGAACGGTACCGTTAAGCGCACCAAGCTTTCTGAATACAAGAATATCCGCAAGAGAGGACTTCGTGCGATAACCGTTGCTGAGGACGACGAGATAGTTTCTGCGTTCCTTACAGAGGGTGACTGCACAGTGCTTATCGCTTCCAGAAACGGTATGGCGATACGCTTTGACGAAACCAAGGCAAGACCTCTCGGACGTACCGCAAGAGGTGTGCGTGCTATCAAGCTGCGCGAGGGCGACTATGTTGTCGGTGCAACCAAGATATTTGATGACGAGGCAACTATCCTCACTGTTACAGATAAGGGTATGGGACGCCGCTGTGCTATCAGCAGCTATCGTGAGCAGAACAGAGGCGGCTTCGGTCTGAAAAACTACCCTGTAAGCGATGAAAAGGGTTATGTTTGCGGTATAAGAACGCTTGGTCCCGATGATGATGTTATCCTTATCAGCACCGATGGCGTTATCATTCGTTTCCGTGCGAACGACCTCAGAACGATGGGTCGTCCCGCTTCGGGTGTAAGAGTAATGCGGCTTGGTGACGATAGCATCGTTGCTTCGTTCACAAGAACTCCGCATGACGAGAACGAGGAAACTGCCGAGATCGAAAAGGTATCCGACGAGGAGATTGCGGCTTCTCTGTCTGAGGAGGCAAGCGAGGTCGTTGAACCCGATGTTGAGCCTGAGGACGACGGTGAGGAAGCTGAAGAAGCTCCCGCCGATGATGAAGAATAATTGAATATATGCGCCCGAGCGAGTTTTTGTTCGGGCGTGTTTTGTGAATTGTTCCACATGGAACAATAATGTCGAAAGGAAGATAACTATGGGATATACTCTTGAGGAGTATGATGTTGCGGTGATCGGAGCAGGTCATGCGGGCTGTGAAGCTGCGCTTGCGGCGGCACGACTTGGAATGAAGACCGCTATATTCACCCTGTCGCTGGATTGTATCGCAAATATGCCATGTAATCCTTGTATAGGCGGCTCTGCTAAGGGACAGATAGTTTGCGAGATAGATTCTCTCGGCGGCGAGATGAAAAAGGCGGCAGACGCTACATTTATACAGTCACGTATGCTGAACAGGGGAAAAGGCCCTGCTGTGCATAGTCTGCGCGTGCAGAGTGACCGCGAGAAATACCATCAGTATATGAAAAAGTGCCTTGAAAGCACGCCAAATTTGTATGTAAAGCAGGCAGAGGTGACTTCTGTTGATGTTGAGGACGGAAAGATTACCGCTGTTCACACAAAGCTTGGTGCAATACACCCCTGCAAGGCGGCAATCATCACGACCGGAACATATCTCAACGGCAAAATACACATCGGTGAGCTGAATTATGAGGCAGGCCCTGATAACGTTCTGCCGTCTACCGAGCTTACAAAGTGTCTGAAAGATCTCGGCTGTACTATGCGCAGATTTAAGACGGGTACTCCTGCGAGAGTTCATAAGCGATCTATTAATTTTGATGTGCTTGAAAAGCAGGTAGGAGATGAGCAAATAATTCCGTTCGCTTTTGATAATGAGGAAAAGCTTGAAAATATCGTTGACTGCTATGTTTCCTACACAAATGCCGAAACGCACAAGGTCATTCTTGATAATCTTCACCGCTCGCCGCTGTATTCGGGAAGAATAGAGGGTGTTGGCCCGCGCTATTGTCCAAGTATCGAGGATAAGATAGTTCGCTTCAAGGAAAAGGAGCGCCATCAGCTATTTTTAGAGCCTATGGGGCTTGATACTGATGAATACTATGTTCAGGGAATGAGCAGCTCGCTGCCCGAGGACGTGCAGCTTAAATTTATGCGCACGATAAAGGGTCTTGAGAATGTGGAGATAATGCGACCTGCCTATGCGATAGAATATGACTGCTGCGACCCGCTGGAGCTTTTGCCGACGTTAGAGTTTAAGAAGATATCGGGTCTGTACGGCGCAGGGCAGTTCAACTGCACCAGCGGTTATGAGGAGGCAGCGGCACAGGGTATAATTGCGGGAATTAACGCAGCAAGAAAAATAACAGGTAATGAGCCTGTGATACTCGACCGTGCGTCCAGTTATATAGGAACGCTTATTGATGACCTTGTGACGAAGGGTTGTACTGAGCCTTACAGAATGATGACATCGCGCAGTGAATACAGACTTATTTTAAGACAGGATAACGCGGCTGAGCGACTTATGCCGCTTGGTCATGAGATAGGTCTTGTATCAGACGAGCGTTATGGCAAATATCTTCTTGATCAAAAACAGCTTGAAGATGAACTTGAACGTATCAGAAATACAACAGTTCACCCGTCTGAAGAACTTAATAAGCAGCTTTCCGAGCGAGGAACTTCGCCGATAACTAATGGTATCCGCATGGTCGAACTGCTTAAGCGTCCACAGGTAGCTTATGAGGATTTACGGCCGTTTGACAGCGAGCGTCCAAAACTCAAAAACTCTATAGTAAATAAGATAGAGATCGAACTGAAATATTCGGGATATATTAAAATTCAGCAGGAGCAGATAGACAAAATGCGCAAATTGGAAGCAAAGCTGCTGCCCGCCGATGTGGATTATCGTGATATCAAGGGACTTCGCCTTGAAGCACAGGAGAAGCTGAACAAATTCAAGCCGCTGAATGTCGGTCAGGCAGGAAGAATATCGGGCGTTAATCCCGCAGATGTTTCGGTGCTGCTGATTTGGCTTGCGGGAAAGGGAGGCAATAATGGAGAGAATTAAGTATGTGATAGATACCTTTGCCTCGGCTAAAATAGAAATTTCAGAGCAGCAGGCAGAAAAGTATGTTAAGCTGTGCGACTTTATGGTCGAGTATAACAAAAATGTCAACCTCACTGCGATAACCGATTTTGAGGACGTGGTGATGAAGCATTTTGTTGACAGCGTTCTTCCGTTCACTATGGTCGAACTTCCGCAGGGAGCAAGCTTTATTGATGTTGGTACGGGCGCGGGATTTCCGTCGCTGCCGCTGCTTATATATCGTCCCGACCTCAAAGGCACGCTCTGCGACAGCCTTGCAAAGCGCTGTACTTACCTTGAAAAGGCTTGCGCCGAGATATCTGTAAAGGCTGAGATAATCCATGCGCGCAGCGAGGAGCTTGGACGAAAAAGGCGCGAAGAATTTGATTTTTCTACCGCAAGAGCAGTTGCGGCTATGCCAGTGTTGATGGAATATTGTCTGCCGTTTGTAAAGGTTGGCGGCAGATTTATTGCGCTTAAATCCGTAAACGAGGATATGAAGTGCGCTGAAAATGCAGCAAAGCTTCTGGGCGGCTCAAAGCCCGAGGTTACTGATTATAAGCTTCCAAATGGAGATGACAGGCGGCTTGTGATAACAAAAAAAGTAAACCAAACTGCGACAAAATACCCCAGAAATTCAGGAAACATTGCAAAGAAGCCGCTTTAATGCGGCTTTTTTTGTTGGCTGAGGTCGGATGGCGTCGGGAAATGCGATAAATTCTTGTGGATATTATTTCCTTTTGATGTTACAATGGAGTAAAGACAACACCCGAAAGGAGTTACATATATGATGAGGACGATATTCGCAGGGAAAGAAAAGCAGGTGCAGCGCGTTGTGACGATACCTTTGCCAAATATAGTGCCAAACAAGGCGCAGCCGCGAAAGAGGTTTGACGAGAGCGCGATATATTCACTTGCGCAAAGTATAAAGGAAAACGGCGTTATTCAGCCCGTGTGCGTAAGAAAAAACGGTGTACTCTATGAAATAATCAGCGGTGAGCGCAGATGCAGGGCGGCAAAGCTTGCAGGACTTTCAGAGGTTCCGTGTATTGTTATGGAGGTTGATGATGAAAAGTCCGCGGTCTTGGCGCTTATCGAAAATATTCAGCGCAGCGACCTCAGCTTTTTTGAGGAGGCTATGGCAATAAGCGAGCTCATCACGGTTTATGGTCTAACTCAGCAGGAGGCGGCGAAAAGACTTGGCAAGGCACAGTCAACGGTTGCAAATAAGCTGAGGTTGCTGAGATTTACCGATGTTGAACGCAATATCCTTGCAGGCAGCAGCATTTCTGAAAGACAAGCCCGTGCGTTGATAAGGATCGAGGACACACCGCTAAGAATAAAGACCTTGCATGAGGTGGTGCGCCGCGATCTGAATCTTGAGCAGACAGAGCAGCTTGTAAATGATGTGCTTGAGGGTAGAGAAGCAGCACCGCAAAAGAAAAAGTCTATCTTTGATATATCTGTGCCCAAGGTCTACATCAACAGCATAAACCGCATTGTCAGCCGTATGAAAAGCGCAAATATTAATTGTGAAACCGTAACTAACAGAAACGGCGACTATTTTGAATACACGATAAAGATACCTGTTACCGTTGATATGTGCAAATAATGTTGTTCCACATGGAACATTTCGATTGAATATGTCGAAAATTGTTCCATGTGGAACAATTTTTTGCAAAAACCCTTTATTTTTCGACAGAAGTGTGCTATACTATATAAGTAATTAAATGCTTTGAGAAAGGGGAAAATTTATGGGTATAGTTATCGGTGTTGTCAATCAAAAGGGCGGCGTCGGCAAGACTACCACATCAGTAAATGTGGCGGCAGGTCTTGGTGCGCTCGGCAAAAAGGTTCTCATCATTGACTTTGACCCGCAGGGAAACGCGACAACAGGCTTTGGAATTAAAAAGAGAACACTTGAAGCCACTACATACGAAGTGATAATGGGAGAAAAACGTCCGCAAGAGGCAATAATCCCGACTAGATACAAGAACGTAAAGATACTTCCCGCGACAAATCAGCTTTGCGAGGCTGAGCTTCAGCTTGCTGATTTTGAGCAGAGAAATCACCAGCTCAGAAAGGTGATACTACAGGTGAAAGACGATTATGATATCATTATCGTCGATTGCCTGCCCTCGCTCGGCGTGCTTGCAATAAACGCACTTGTCGCAGTAGACAGAATAATCGTTCCGATGGTGTGCGAGCCTTTTGCGCTTGAGGGTCTTGCTCAGCTTATGCAGACGGTGAAAAAGGTAAAGCGCGCGGCGAACAAAGATCTTAAGCTTATGGGTATCGTATTCACAATGCTGGACAAGCGTCTGCTTGCAAGTAATGAGATAATGCGCGATATCAAGCGCACATTCGATTCCGATGTTGTGTTCAGAACCGAAATACCGCGTAATGTTCGTATTTCCGAGGCGCAGAGCCACGGCGAGCCGATACTTTATTACGACAAAAATTCAAAGGGCGGCGACGCATACAAACGTCTTGCAAAGGAAATACTTGAAAAATGCCGCGAAATGGAGAGAGTAAATGGCTAAAAGACGAATAAAGAGTGATTTCAGCAGTATTTTTGACGATAATATAATGGCAGAGGACAGCGAGAATATCGGCACTTTAAGGCTCACTGAGATAGAGCCTAACAAAAATCAGCCGCGAAAGAACTTCGATAAAGAGGCGCTGGAGCAGCTTGCTTCCTCAATACGCGAGAACGGCGTTTTACAGCCGCTTCTTGTAAGACCGCTTGCAACGGGTAATTATCAGATAATCGCCGGTGAGCGCAGATGGCGCGCTTCAAAGATAGCGGGTCTGTCAGAGGTTCCCGTTGTTATCCGTGACGACCTTTCGGAAGAACAGGTCATGCAGATAGCGCTCATTGAAAATCTGCAGCGTGAAAACCTCAACCCCATTGAGGAAGCGCTCGGTTACAAGGAGCTTATCGACAACTACAAAATGACGCAGGACGAGCTTGCAAAAACGCTTGGAAAGGCGCGTTCCTCTATCGCAAACAGCCTTGGTCTGCTGACGCTTCCAAAGACGGTAAAGGATCTGCTTGCCGAGGGCGAGCTTTCCGCGGGTCATTGCAAGGCGCTCAAATCAATCAAAGACCCCGCACTCATGACTGAAATAGCACTTCGCGCCGCAGACGGCGAGCTTACGGTGCGCAGTATTGAGAATATCGCAAAACGCGAGGCTAAGAAGAACGAAGAAAAGCCCGAGGCAAAACCCAGACTTGCGTATTACACCGAGGTAGAGTTGAGCCTTGCGGAGCTGCTTGCAACCAAGGTTAAGATCACCGAGGGCAAAAAGACCAACACCCTACAGATAAGCTTTGACAGCAAGGAACAGCTTGAGGGTATAATGAAAGCACTTATTAATAATTAATCACATAAAGGAAGGCAATCAACCATGATAGACATTAAATTTTTAAGAGAGAATCCCGACGCAGTTAAGGAAAACATCAAGAAGAAGTTTCAGGACGCAAAGCTTCCCCTCGTTGACGAGGTGATAGAGCTTGACGCTAAGTACCGCAAGGAGCTTCAGCGCAAGGAGTCGCTTCAGGCTGACAAAAACAAGGTATCCAAGGAGATAGGCGGCTTCATGGCTAAGGGCATGAAGGACGAGGCTGAGGCTGCAAAGGCTAAGGTAAAGGAATATTCCGAGGAGCTTGCACAGCTTGACAAGACCGTTCCCGAGATGGCTGAGCGCATCAAGACCATCATGATGACTATTCCCAACATCATCGACCCCACTGTTCCGATCGGTAAGGACGACAGCGAGAACGTTGAGATACAGCGTTACGGAGAGCCTGTTGTGCCCGATTTCGAGGTACCTTATCACTCCGATATCATGGAAAAGCTGAACGGTATCGATCTCGACAGCGCAAGAAAGGTTGCAGGCAACGGCTTCTATTATCTCATGGGTGATATCGCAAGACTTCACTCCGCAGTTATCTCCTACGCAAGAGATTTCATGATAGACCGCGGCTTTACCTACTGCATTCCTCCCTTTATGATCAGAAGCAACGTTGTAACAGGCGTTATGAGCTTTGCTGAAATGGACGCTATGATGTATAAGATAGAGGGCGAGGATCTGTACCTTATCGGTACTTCCGAGCACTCTATGATAGGTAAGTTTATCGACACCATCATTGACGAAGAGGCTCTGCCCCACACACTCACAAGCTACTCTCCCTGCTTCCGTAAGGAAAAGGGCGCGCACGGTATTGAGGAGCGCGGCGTATACCGTATCCACCAGTTTGAAAAGCAGGAGATGATCGTTGTCTGCAAGCCCGAGGAATCCCCTGAGTGGTTCACAAAGCTGTGGCAGAACACAGTTGATCTGTTCCGTTCTATGGATATCCCCGTAAGAACTATAGAGTGCTGCTCGGGTGACCTTGCAGACCTAAAGGTAAAGAGCTTTGACGTTGAGGCTTGGTCGCCGCGTCAGAAGAAGTATTTCGAGGTAGGAAGCTGCTCCAACCTCGGTGACGCACAGGCAAGACGTCTTGGTATCCGCGTGAAGTGCGCAGACGGCAGAAAGTATTTCGCTCACACACTGAACAACACCGTAGTTGCACCTCCAAGAATGCTTATCGCGTTCCTTGAGAACAACCTCAACGAGGACGGCAGCATAAACATTCCCGAGGTACTCAGACCTTACATGGGCGGCAAGGCAAAGATAGAAGTTAAATAACAGTCAGCTTGGGCTGTTATATTGGTAAAGATATGACAGGGTAAGACATGATATGGGCAGGGCTTATATTCACGGTCTTACCTTGTCTTTTTTCAGGAGGAAAGATGGCTTTTGTAACACTTGACAGCGTATATAAGCGTTATCACATGGGTGAGGTAACGATAAACGCCGCCGATGGAATGACGTTTGACATAGAAAAGGGCGAGTTTGTTATAATCGTTGGCCCAAGCGGCTCGGGCAAGACAACTGTATTAAATATGCTTGGCGGAATGGACACCTGCGACGATGGAATAATCAGCGTTGACGGCGCAAGGGTAGACGGCTACAACAGAAAGCAGCTTACGGAATACCGCCGCCATGACATCGGATTTATATTTCAGTTTTATAATCTTCTGCCAAACCTCACCGCAAAGGAGAATGTAGAGCTTGCGGTGCAGACCACAAAGGATTTCATTCCCGCAGCTGAAATTCTTGAAAAGGTAGGTCTTGGAGAGCGCCTTGATAATTTCCCCGCGCAGCTTTCGGGCGGCGAGCAGCAGCGAGTTTCAATCGCGAGAGCGCTGAGCAAGCGTCCGAAGCTTCTGCTTTGCGACGAGCCGACAGGCGCGCTCGACTACAACACGGGCAAGATGATACTGAAGCTTTTGCAGGATACCTGCCGCAACGAGGGAATGACCGTTATACTTGTAACGCACAACTCTGCGATAGCCCCCATGGCTGACAGAGTGATAAAGATTAAAAACAGCAAGGTGAGTAAGGTGATACTTAACGAAAATCCTACTCCCGTGGAAGAAATCGAATGGTAACGCGGGGGTAGACGGTGAAAGCGATAAACAAGAACATATTCCGAGAGATATCACATTCAAAGGGTCGCTTTATGTCGATATTGCTGATATGCGCGATAGGTGTGGGATTTTTCAGCGGAATAAAAGCCACGGGGAACGATATGAAGATATCCGCGGATAACTTCTATGATGAGCAGGCGCTTTTCGACCTGCGTGTGCTGTCCACATTCGGACTTACCGAGGAGGACGCTGCGGCTATCGCAGAGGTTGACGGAGTATCCGAGGTCTACACATCGAAATACAGCGACCTTGCCGTGCACTATTCTGAAAAGGAATACCTCACGCGCGTTTATTCTTGGAATAACAACGAGGTCAATAAGATACTTCTGCATGAGGGACGTTTTCCCGAGGCGGAAAACGAGTGCCTTATCAGTGGAAACAGACTTCAGGACGGCTTCAAGGTAGGCGATAAGGTATCGCTTGTCGACCTTACCGAAGCAGAGGAGTTTCCGCTCGCGCATGATGAATATACTATCGTCGGAGTTTTTGACACGCCGATGTTTATTTCCATGACGCAAAAGGGAAGCACTACTATCGGTGACGGTGCGCTGGACGCGTTTATGTATATTACCGAAAGTAATTTCACGCAAGATGTTTACACAGAGATATACATCAGATCAAACAAGCTGACTGATATGCAGAGCTATTCCGACGAATACGAGCAGCTTCGCGAGGATATCTCAGACAAGCTTGAGGAGCTTGGTAAGTCCCGAAGCGAGATACGATATGACGAGGTAGTGGGAGAGGCTCTTCAAGAAATAGCGGACGGTGAAAAAGAGCTTGCAGAAGCAAAAGCCGAGGGCGAACAGGAGCTTGCCGACGCCAAAGCAGAGATCGAGGACGCCGAAAAGCAGATAGCAGACGGCGAAAAAGAGCTTGCTGACGCGAAGATAGAGCTTGATGACGGAGCAGTGCAGCTTGCAGATGCCGAGCAGCAGCTTAAAGATGCAAAGGCTGAGCTTCAAAAGGGCAAGAACGAGCTTCTTTCAAACAAGGGCACACTTGTTGAAGCAGAGCAGCAGCTTCAGGACGCAAAGCTTGAAATAATAAACGGCGAGCTGGAGCTTCAACAGGCAAAGGACACCCTTGATGAAAGCAAGGCGCAGCTTGAAGCGGGTCAAGCGGAGATAGATGAGAATAAATCACAGCTTGACAGGGGCAAAGCAGAGCTTGAAGCAGCAAAGGCTCAGATATCACAGGGTGAGGCGGAATACAACGCCGGACTTGCTCAGTATGAACAGGGTATCGCACAGCTTAACGAGGGAAAAAAGCAGCTTGAACAGGCTATTTTGATATACGGTGAGAATAATCCTATAATAATTCAACAGAAAGTTGAGTTAGAAAACGCAGAAGCGCTGCTTGCTCAGACAAAAACACAGCTTGATATGGCAAAAGCTCAGCTTGACAGCGGTAAGGCTGAAATAGCCGCAAATGAACAGATAATTGCAGAGGGCGAGGCGCAGCTTGCGGCGGCACAGCAGCAGATAGACGATGGCTGGGTGCAGTATAACGAGGGCTATGCCCAGTATGAAGCAGGTCTTGCGGAGTTTCAGAAAGGACAGCAGGAGTATATCAAGGGCTATAACGATTATCTTGAGGGTCTTGAGCTTTACAACGACGGCTTGAAACAGCTTGAGGAAGCCGAGCAGCAGTATGAGGACGGTGTGGCGACCCTTGACGAAAAGCGCCTTGAATACGAGGACGGCGTAAAGCAGTATGAGGACGGTCTTGCCGAGCTTGCTGACGCCAAAAAACAGCTTGCTGACGGTAAAAAGGAGTATGAGGAGGGTCTGGCGACCTTTAATACAGAGATAGCAGACGCCGATGAAAAGCTTGCAGACGCAAGAAAGCAGATAGAGGACGCGGGCGAGGCTAAGTGGTATATCTTCACGCGCGATGACAATTCGGGCTACTCAGAGTATGCGAGCAACGCCGAGAGAATAGACCAGATCGCGATGATATTCCCTGTGTTCTTCTTGCTCGTTGCGGCGCTTGTCTGTCTTACCACAATGTCAAGAATGGTCGAGGAGAACAGAACTCATGTAGGAACGCTGAAAGCACTCGGCTACTCAAGCGGCCGTATCATGGCGCATTATATGTGCTATGCGCTGATAGCGGCGGCTGTGGGTAGTCTTATAGGCGCATTCGGCGGAATGCTGCTGTTCCCGAATGTTATCATCTACGCATATTCCATTATGTATATTATCACAGAAGTATACTGTGTGTTTACACTGGACAATATTCTGATATCCGCAGGCTCTATGATAGCGGCTATCGCTCTGACGGTATTTTTCAGCTGCAAAAAGGTGCTTGCGGAAACTCCCGCGGCGCTTATGCGTCCCAAGGCTCCCAAGGCAGGAAAGCGAGTTATTCTGGAGCGCATCGGCTTTATCTGGAACAATCTCGGATTTTTCGGCAAGGTATCGGGCAGAAATCTGTTCCGCTATAAGCGTAGAATGTTCATGACCGTTGTGGGAATTGCAGGCTGTACCGCGCTGATGATGGCGGGCTTTGGCTTAAAGGATTCTGTTACGGATATAATCAATCTGCAATACGGCGAGATATATCAGTACAGCGGCTATATTGCGGTAGAGGACGACCGCTCACCCGAGGACGTTCAGGCACTTTATGACGAGCTGCTTGAATATAACGCGGATACTGTCTATACTCCCGCGCTTATAAAGCAGTACACCACGTCGTATAACGGCACTAACGTACAGGCATATGTTACGGTAGCAGAGGACAGCGCAAAGCTTGAGGGAATGATAGACCTTCATGAGCGCATAACAAGGGAGAAGCTTTCTATTTCAAACGGTGCAATAGTGACGGAGAAGCTTGCTAAGCTGCTTGGCGTTGCCGAGGGCGACGAGATATCGGTGCAGATAAACGATAAGGAAACACGCACAGTCAAGATCAGCGGAATAACCGAGCATTACGCAAGCCATTATCTCTATATGACAGAGGAGATGTACAGCGATATGTTCGGGCATTTACCCGAGTATAACATGGTGTATTTCGATAACGGAATGTCGGACGACGAGGTAGAAGCGGAGGCTTTCTCCGAGCGTATTATGGAGTGTGACGGAGTTCTCAGCGTGCTTTTAAACTCCAAATCCTCCAGCAGCTTCAGCGATATGCTGGGCATGATAGACATGGTAATCATCGTGCTGATAGTGTCGGCGGGGGCGTTGGCGTTTGTCGTGCTGTATAATCTTACAAATGTAAATATAACAGAGCGTATACGCGAGATAGCGACCCTAAAAGTGCTCGGTTTCTACGACAGAGAGGTGTCGAGCTATGTGTTCCGTGAGAATATTATACTTTCCGTAATGGGAAGCGCCGCGGGACTGCTGCTTGGAATAGTTCTGCTTCAGTTCGTGGTGCAGACAGCGGAAATAGACGAGGTAATGTTCGGCAGAGAGATACACCCCACGACATTCATATTCTCGTTTGTCATAACCGTGGCGTTCTCGCTTGCTGTAAATCTTATCATGACAAGGCTTCTTAAAAAGATAAGCATGGTCGAGTCGCTCAAATCCGTGGAGTAACACTTGACGAAATCGGCAGATTATGTTATTATTTATTATATAATACAGTTGAAAGGCGGTCAGACATGAAAGAGAGAATTCTTGAGTCGGGTGAAGATTACCTCGAAACTATTCTTGTGCTGCAGCAAAGAAACGGCTCTGTTCGTTCCATTGACATAGCGGCTGAGCTTGACTATTCAAAGCCCAGCGTCAGCGTTGCGATGAAAAACCTGCGCGAGCGCGGCTGTATCACAGTGGACAAAAACGGATTTATCTCACTCACCGATGATGGCAGAGCTATTGCAGAGAGAGTGTATGAGCGCCATGTTTTGTTTACGAATTGGCTCACCTCAATGGGTGTGCCCGAGGATATTGCAGCGGAGGACGCCTGCCATATCGAGCATTGTTTAAGCAACGAAAGCTTTGAGGCGATTAAAAAATTCGTGCAAAACAATTCAAAATGATAAAAATGCCGTGCTGCTGTATGCGGCGCGGCATTGTAGAATAATCAAAAGGGGGGCAGACTGCGTGAAGATAATATGCCTTATCGAGAATACTTCTGTAGACGAAAAGCTTTTTCATGAGGACGGAATGTCGCTTTTTCTTGAATACAACGGCAAGAATTATCTCATAGATACAGGTCTTACGGGCAAAGCCATTGAGAACGCAAGACGAATGCGCCTGCCTGTAAACGAGATAGACGCTGTGGTGCTCACTCATAATCATGACGCGCATATCGGCGGAATCGACGCGGTCATGCGACTAAACCCCGAGGCTAAGATATATCTGCGTGCAGGCGCGCTGTCAGAGGTGTTCAAGCGCAACGGCTTTTTCAAAAATCCTGCAGGAGAGGGAAAGGGCTTTTTCAAGAAATACGCGGATAATCTTGTGTTGTTCAACAGCTTTTCAGAGGTCGCAGAGGGATTTTATCTTGCCTCATGCGAAACCTTTGAGGAAAAGAACGAAAATCCTGACAAGAGCTATCTTGTCATGGACGGAAAAAAGGCAGTGCCGCATAATTTCAATGATGAAAGCTTTGCGGTGATATTCCCGAAAAGGCGCAAGGCGGACGGGCTTGTTCTCGTGGGAGGCTGCTTCCACTGCGGCGCGGCAAATATCATGGAAACTGTAAAAGAACGCTGGCATGGTGTTCCTATACTTGCTGTAATAGGCGGTTTTCATTTTACAGGAAGTAATCCGAAAACACTAAGCTGTGCGGCTGAATATGTAACGGCGCAGTCGCGTGCGCTGAAAATGAGCGGCGCGGATAAGATATACGCGTGTCACTGTACGGGCTTCCGAGGCTTTGATGTCATGGACGAAACGCTCGGCGACAAGCTTATGTATTTTGGCGGCGGCGAACAGATTGACTTTTAAAATAACGGCGATAAGCACCAGCTTACCGCCGTTTTTCATTGTTGAAATGTTGAAAATTTTTCCGAAAAATGTGACAAAACGACCCTTTCGATTGTCTTACAAGTGAAAGACGTCTTTAAAAACCTAAACAGAGCAGGAGGTGACAGAGTGAACGGTGAAATGCTGGAGCGATATATCGGGCTGTATCACAACACGGTATACCGCCTTGCCTACAGTTATGTGGAAAACAGTGCGGACGCCGAGGATATAACACAGGAGGCGTTTTTGCGGCTGTATAAATTTCATGGCGAGTTTTTGGCTGATGAAAACTGCAAGGCATGGCTGCTCAGAGTTACGGTCAATCTGTCGAAAAACCTGCTGAGATCATGCTGGCTCACAAAGCGAGGAGAGCTTTCCGATGATATTCCCTGTGCTGACAGAGAAGACCTCGGTCTTATCGAGTGCGTAATGTCGCTGCCGCCGAAATACCGTGCCGTAATTCATCTGTACTACTATGAAGGGTACTCGGTAAAGGAGATAGCGGATATTCTCGGCATAACAGCGACAGCCGTCACAACAAGGCTGAAGCGCGGACGTGAGCAGCTGAAAGAGATGCTCCTGAAGGAGGGGTCAATATGAGAGAGAATTACAAAAAGGCTTTCGACAAGCTCGCTCCGAAAAGGAGCGATGACGAGCTGCTTAAAGCAGTTTTGGGAAAGGCGGATAATATGGAGAGAAAGAAGCTTAACAAAAAGGCGATGATCGTCCCTGTTGCGGCGGCGCTTACGCTTACCATTGGTGCGGTAG
>JAZNTS010000184.1:0-4499 GCA_045591905.1 Oscillospiraceae bacterium
AAGAAATCTGCTGAAAAGAAAACCACCTTTGCCATTGCAATAACAACCATAAAATATTTCTTTCCCATCGCTTGGAAAGCACACAAGGGATTTTTCTTCTTTGGTGCTTTAGGTGTAATCGTGACTGCCCTTACTCCATTTGTGGGCATTATGCTTTCGCCTATGATTATTGACGAACTTATGGGCGAGCGTGATATACAAAAACTTATTTTATATGCGGCAGCGATTGTTCTTGCAGAGGCATTTGGTATGCTTGTTTCAGCAATTATCAGCATTACAATTGAAAAATATGACGAGAAATACCAAAACCTTTTTTCCGAGCTTATGAGCAGGCGTGTTATGGAGCTTGACTTTCAGCACACGGAGGACAAAAAGGCTCTCGACCAGATACATCTTGCCCGTGAGGGTATGAGTTGGTATTCGGGGGGCGTTGTGGGAATTTTTCAGCAGGTTTTTACTGCTGTAACACAGGTTGTAATAATTATAGGAGTAATGGTAATTATTCTGACTAAAGCGCCGTTGCTGTTTGTAATTACAGCTGTGCTTCTGATAATTAATAGCCTGATACGCAGTAAGCAAAATAAGATAGATATCGAATTTTATAGTGAGCTTGCCAAATCAAACCGCATCTTCGGTTACCTCGGCTGGGAGCTTACGGATTTCAGATACGGCAAGGATATTCGTCTTTACGGTGCAGCGGATATGATGGCAAACAAATGGGAAACCTACAATAACATACAGATAAAAGACTGGAAAAATAATGCTGACAAGCATCTTCCCCTTAATCTGCTGTCTGTTGTTGCAAGTGCGGCACGTGATTTCGGCTCGTACTTCTATCTTGGCATTTTGGCTATCCTCGGTAAAATTACAATAGGCACTTTTACACAGCTTCTGTCGGCAAGTGCGACTTTTAACAGCAGTATGAACGGGCTGATAATTTGTGTTCAGGAAATAATCAAGCGTACAAATTATGCTTATGAATACATTAAGTTTATGGACTATCCTGCGGCTATTGAAAAGGGTGAACGTCACACACAGAACACACCGCACACCATTGAATTCAGAAATGTAGGCTTTACATATCCGAACACTGACGTCAAGGTGCTTGAAAATGTAAACATCACCATAAAGCAGGGCGAGCATTTATCAGTAGTGGGACTTAACGGTGCGGGCAAAACCACATTCATAAAGCTTCTGTGCAGACTTTATGACCCGACAGAGGGCGTGATTCTGCTTGACGGCGTAAACATAAAGGAATATGATTACGCAGAATATATGTCGTTGTTCTCTCCCGTTTTTCAGGACTTCAAGCTGTTCAGCTTTACGATAAAGGAAAACATTGCACTGAATGAGGATTGCTCCGATGATGAGCTTAATAAGCTTATTGAGCAAGTCGGTTTGTCCGAAAAAATTGCTTCATTGGAAAACGGTACTGCCACAAATTTATTTAAGGCCTTTGACGAAAATGGAATTGAACCCTCGGGTGGTGAACAGCAGAAAATCGCCATTGCAAGAGCGCTTTACAAGAAAGCACCTGTGGTTATTTTAGACGAGCCGACAGCGGCACTTGACCCAATAGCGGAATACGATATTTACCGTCAGTTTGATACACTTGTGGGCGGAAAAACCGCTATTTACATTTCTCACAGACTTTCAAGTTGTAAATTCTGCGACAGGATAGCTGTATTCTCGGAAGGCAGAATAAAGGAGTACGGAACACACGACGAATTAGCTGTACTCAGCGGTGGTGTTTATGCAGAAATGTTTGCGGCACAGGCACAGTATTATAAGGAATAAAACAAAATCTAATATATGGGAAATAGCCGATGAACGTGAGAAATCACAGTTCATCGGCTATTTTTGTATATATTCCCTACTTAAAATCATATTTTTCACCTTTTTACTCAATTTCCGCTCAATTTCCACACAATGCCTTTTCCTCCCCAAAGGAGTATACTTGAATTACGGCGAAACGCTATCGAACATGCCGACAACGATAGCAAGCGAGCCGAATAAGTATATCGAAAGGACAATGCGTTTGACAGATAAAAGATATGAACCGCTTTGCGAGCATACTGAAAAGGTCGGTAAAATCACCTTTGTCGTAAGCTCCTTTGCGGACAGCACAGCAGAAAAGAAGCCCGAACAGCTCATTTTACAGCTGCTTGAAAACAAGATAAACGAAGAAAAAATGGAGGAATCAGCATGAAGGAATTAAGAAACGGAATAAAGATTATCGGTATCGACCATGGCTACGGCAATATCAAAACCGCCAACACCGTAACCCCCACAGGCATTACAGCCTACACCATAGAGCCGACCTTCGGAGGCAACATTCTTTTCTATGACGGGATGTACTACCGTATGGGAGAGGGGCACAAGTCTTTTGTTGCGGACAAGTCTACTGACAACGACTTCTACCTTTTTACCCTTATGGCTATCGCCCGTGAGCTTTCACAGCAGGGCATTTCAGAAGCGGAGGTCCATATCGCCGCAGGTCTGCCTCTGACTTGGGTAAAAACTCAGCGTGAGGATTTCAGAAGCTACATTACACGAAACAATGATGTACGCTTTGTTTACAGAGATAAGCCGTACCATATTAAAATAGTAGGCTGTTCGGTTTATCCTCAGGGCTACACCGCTGTTATCGACAGGCTTCACGAAATGATGGGAGTTAATATGCTTGCGGATATCGGCAACGGCACAATGAACGTTATGTATATCAATAACAAGAAGCCCGTTGAAAGCAAGTGCTACACCGAAAAGCTTGGTGTAAACCAGTGCGTAATCGCTGCTAAAAATGCAGTAATGGACAAGCTGGGTGTGAAGATTGATGATACCATCATTGAACAGGTTATACGCTTCGGCAATGCGGATATTTCAGAAAAGTATCTTAACTGCATTACCGAGGCTGTCCGTGAATACTGCTCGGAGATTTTTGAAACGCTCCGCAAGTATGAGTACAATCCTGACCTTATGCGGCTTTATGTTACAGGCGGCGGAGGTTGTCTTATCAAGAATTTCGGCGAGTACGACGACAAACGTGTAACAATTATCGACGACATTTGCGCAACCGCCAAAGGCTACGAACAGCTCGCATATATGACCTTACGAAAGAAGGTATGCTAACTTTTCGAAAATCAAAGATTTTCGAACCCGTCGTATTATTCCTCGGCAAACCCTCTCGGAATAATACTTCCTCCATAGGAAAGGTGATTAAAATGACAAAATCAATTTGCTTACGCTTCAATCTGGATAAACCACTTCATCGTGAGGCTTGGGAACAGCTTCAGAATATGGACAAGGAGAAATTCAAGTCCTACAGCAACGCTGTTGTTATTGCGGTAACGGACTACTTTCAGCGGTATTACAAAAACTGCGACGACCCGTATTTTGAAACAAGGGAGAAAGAGGACGAATTTGTGCAGAGAGTGGTTGCACAAATCGGCTTGGCGGTTGAAAAAGCAATGCCCAGCTTCCTCGCCGCCTGTCTTACTGGACTTGCACAGCCGTGTATTCAGGTGCCGCAACCCGAACAACCGAAGCAAGCGGAAGAAATCACAGATGTAGACCTTGATTTTATCGGCGGATAATAAAACACACCGTTTATGCTATCATTCCGCTATCGGAACACAGCGGAAATGATACCGAAACCGCACCGCCGAAAACAGCGATAGCAAAAACGCCGTATATTGATACTACACATATATCAAATGCGGCGGATACTGCTATTTTTGCAAAAGCCTACTCGCAGGGAGCGTTAATGCTTCAAGCCAGCCCCCGCACTTCTTACGAAACCGCCGTTTTGCTTGTCTGCAAATTTATGATAAGCTATCAAAAGGCGGAACTGCGGGCGCAGGCTCTGCGCATAGGCAGGTAGTACCGACGGCTAGCCACATTTCAACTGACGGTGAAATATGACTTTCCTTTCGGTACGACCTGCTTAGGGGCTTTGCCCCCAAGACCCCCATTGAAGCAAACCAATACGGTTTGCAAGACCACCGCTTGAAGCGGAGAAAGGATATTTTTTGACAAAAACATCAAACAGAAACCGCAGTCATCAGCTTGCGGTGAGATTGTCCGACAGCGAGCTTGCCCTGTTCAACAAAAAGCAAGCCGCCAGCGGACTAAGCAAAACCGATTTTCTTGTGAAGCTGCTGAAAGGCTCAAAGGTTACGGCTTACCATTTCACAGATGATGTGAAGTGCCTTTGCAATGAGCTTCGCAAAATCGGTGTAAATCTCAATCAGATTGCCTACCTCGTCAATATCGGCAGGCACACGGAAGCCGAAGGAGAAATACTCCGAATGAGGACGGCGTACTTTAATATTTTCGATAAGGTCAGCAGTTTTCTTGATAAACCCAGCGTGAGCATTGAGGAGGAAAGCTGATGCCCTTCGGAAATGTGAATGTAAATTACAAGCCCTGCAAATCCGCAGGTCAGCTTAAAGTCGCCGCACTGTATATGCTCGGCAAGAAGCCTGAACAGGTGCGTAGCG
>JAZNTS010000185.1:0-4981 GCA_045591905.1 Oscillospiraceae bacterium
AAGCAGTGGTATATCTGCGGTGTTCGCTTTTTCCGCAAGCGCCGCAGTAATTGCCTTGTTCTGCACGGGATTTTCACTGTCTGCTGAAAGCTCACTGTCAACGGTAATTCCTCCCGAAAGGCTATCAGCGTATTCTTTAGCTGCTGCGAGGGTTTCATCGCTCTTGTTGTCTGCGTATTCCTTTGCCTGCGCAAGAATACCGCTGTCCGCGCTGTTTATCTTAGCTATAGCCGCAGCATTTTCCGTGATATCCGATGTATTCTGCATGATAGCCGCGTTCATTGCCGCCGCGTCATCGGGGTGCGCGGAGATCCAGTCGGATATTTCTTTCAATGTGTCCAAGTCCTCAGGAGCGTCAGCAATTATCTGCGCGATACCGTCCGCGACCGTCTTTGAAACACTTCCGTCACCTGTGCCGTTGAGCACGTCCACCGCGTCCGCAACAGGCTGTACAGCGTTGTCGGCGTAAGCTTTAGCCGCTTCAAACGTATTACTGTCGCCATTGTCAACATAGGTCTGAGATACGCCGCCTGTGCCGCCCCCACCCGAAGCCGAGGCGGCTGTCTTAAAAACCAGTTCTGCATAATCATTACCGCAAAGCAGTACGCTTCCCGCTCCTAGCAGGTGCACTGTGCCGTTGCTGTCAAGAAGCTTCGCCGCTCCGCCTGCAGGTATGGAAAGAACTTCGTCTGCGCCCGCGGTGATTCCCGCCGTAGCCGAGGCGTAGACCACGCCCGTGCCGTCGTTTCTGATATCGCAGTTCTGACCGCTGATATCCACTTCAATTTCCGCGCCCGTAAGCGCGATCGTTTTGTATGCCATAATTATGACCTCCTTTTCAGTGTGAGATTAGCACAGAAAACTGTGTAATATACTGTTATTCCTCGGTAAGCACACGCTTGCCGCCAACATACAGCTCGCCGTTTTTGAAGCTGAGTGTACAGTTTTTGTCGGTGTAGCTTTCGTTTATTACTATTTCGCCTGCTTCCAAGTCGATACGGAGTGTTCTGCCCGTGCCGCCGCGAAAAACGATCGTGGTATCGTCGACCTCAATATGGGTTATTCCACTTCCGCTGCCTACAGAAAACTTAATGTTATAAAGCTGATTATACAGCCATATTTCGGGGCGCGTTACCCTTAAAGCGCAGTATTGGCTTGCAAGCTGAAAACCATCGGCATCGCCGACATCAAATGTGAGGTCTCCCTCGGTCGTACCGTCTGCATTGGTGAAATTCACTCCTTTGTATGCATTTGTCGTCACCGCCAAAGCGCTGTCGGTGCTCTGAAGCTTTGTTGCTGTACCGCTGCCAAGCTTTGCCTCCAGTCCGTCCATGCGCTTTTCGGTTTGGGATTTTACTTGAGATGATAACGGCGCTTCGCTTTCGGTACCATCGTCGCTCAAAGTAGCGATTGCACTTTGCGATTCGTTGTCGTTATATTCTTGGAAATTATTACATATCAGCGTGCCGACACTTCGATACTTCCAACGTATCTCAGTAACAACCGAAATAATTCCGCTTTCAAGGTCAATATTGCCGCCTTTAAAGCCCAAAGGGTCAAGCAAATCAATAGATGGGTCTACCCAACCTGTCATTTTTATATATCTTGTTGGATAGCTCGAACTGCTCAAATATGCGCTATTTATCGTATCTTGCTCAGTTGCGGTGAGCGATTGAAGCAACGGGTTTTTCGGCAATGCCAGTGTTCCCGAAGCAAAATAATCCCCCGTGGGATCATCAAACTCGCGCTCTTTATGATAAAGCTTCGGGCTTCCGCCGCTGTAAGATGTTAAATACGACAAGTATGTGCGCACATCGGTAAATTCAATGCTTTTTCTCTCCTCAGCGCGTATTATCCTATCGCCGTCGCTTTCAGACATACCGCCGCCTTTATAGTAATAGCGTTTCAGCACCAAAGTGTCATTACGGTCTATATATGCATAGCTGTTTGTGGTCTGCGCTATCCACATTACAAGGTCGCGGCAGGATTGTATCTGCTCACTTGTGATGTCAGGGGTTATTGAGGAATTAGGAAGCTGCAAAAACTCCTCCTCGGTTATTCCGAGTTGTGTGCCTTTTGCTCGCGCACAAGCTTGGCTTAAAACCCCCCAAAGCGTTGTGACGGTACTGTATGGCGTAAATTCAATATCAAAATTTAATGTGCGGTCATAAGCTCTGAGATAGACAACATCTTTCACTCTTGTGGTCTGCTGCCCGTCCACCCAGAAAACGCCCAACGGTACACTCTCCCAAACTTCGCCGCCATCTTCTGCAACAGCCGTTCTTATCGAATAAGTAAGGCTCACGCGTGCGCGATGGTAATTATGCTCATAAGCGGAGCTGTCTTTGATGGTTATAGCAAGCTCCGCCGCATTGAAAGTACCTACATCAAAGGACGAGCCGCAAACTTTACGCGTGATAGAGAGCTTATTTCTGACGATAACATCATCAGTTATTGCTATAACAGTGCCGCCGTTAAGTGTTATAGTGCCCTCGATTTTGTCGATGCGGTAAGGCTTACGCAACGCGGCGATATATTCTGCTGATACGCTGTACATATATACCCCCTTAAAATTCGATAAAGGAAAGCTCTATCGTCCATCTTATATCCTCGGGACGTTCGCTTTGCAATGTCATTTCTGGCTGTCGGGTAGCTTGCGCATAGCCTGTGAATGTGTGCATTGCACCGTTGTTCTTTACATAATACAAAGGGTCGAAAAAGGTTACTTCCATTGACACTTTGCCATCAATAGCGGTCAATATAGTTCCGAGTGCTTCTGTTGTTATATTCTGCCACTTGAATTTAGGTGCTACCTGCCCTGTTCTGATACAGTTGCGGTTAAGAATACCGACTTCATTTCGCACACTATCGTCACTGTCGAAATCGGAATAAACAGGCGTGTATTTACTCGGAGTCGGCATGGTAACTCCGTCAATTTTAAGATATGTGATATTTGCCATGTACCCTCCGAAAACAAAAAGAGCCACACAGCCGATTATATCGGTCGCATGGCTCAAAGGCTCTTGGTTATTCTGTTTTTATTATAGCATATTTTTGCAATAGGAAACTGTAAACTTTGCCGAAAAAGAAAGTCCCCTGAATGAAGTGCTGATTATTAAGTTTAGTAGCCCGCCCCGACAAGAACGCCAACACTTTTCATCGTGGCCTTGATGGAAGCTATATCGTTATTGTAATGCTCAATCATACATTTCTCGCCGTTGGATTTGCTTTTGTCCAGCATGTTCTCGTATCTTGATTTCAGATACCGCAGTACATTCAGCGCTATGATACACTCGTCTGAATTTACCCTTTGCGGCGCGGGTATTGATGTTTCTGTTGCTATAACAGGCTTTTTCTCTTCAATAAAGCATTTCGGGGTATCTACCTTACAGTCGCAAAATTTCATAAGCTTTACAAAGCCCGATTTTGTCACAACGAGCTCCGCAGAAGCGAGTTTGCTTACATTCGGATTCTGCGCCTTGTACTGCGCCAGCCACGGACCCTCTAACAGGATATAGTCAATGTGCTTTTCGCAGAATGTTTTGAGACATTGCCTTATTTTATGCAACTTTATGCCTGTGAAATGCTCCACATCAGCCGCCGACAGGACGGGCTTGCCGTTATACTTCTTGTCGAAATAAAAGTATTCCGAGGTTTCAAGGGTGAGTTGTTCGCCTTTAGTGGGAACGGCTGTCTGCGGCTTGTTGCGGAAATAGCAGTTCACAAGTTCGCGCTGTACCGTCCATGCCAACTCGTCAGTGAATGACTTTGCAAGCATGAGGTAGCCGCTTTCGGTAATAACAATCGCACCATTAGGGCTATTTATTCCAAAGCGACGAATTTCGTCGGGTTGGAAATCCGCTGATTTTATGCGGTAATAATCAACATTCTCAATAAAATGCTTTCTGTTCGCACGAAATGCTCTGCTTGCTGTTCCGTTAGGGCGATTATGTGCTGTATCAATATCCTTGAATGTCAGCACTCTCTGTCCCTTATACTCCTTGATAGCCATTGTCTGATTGTTTACTGTTGCGAGTTCCATAATAAAATATCCTCCTAAAAGTCTTGATTTCCCTCGGAGGATATGCTATAATAAATTTAGCAATCCGCGAGGGTTGTGGTTGATAACGGTAACATGGCTTTGGTCGGCGGGTTACCGTTATTTTTTTTGCTTGTCGAGTTCAGCCTTGACCATTTTTACACCTTTGTTTATAACATCAGTCTTGCTTACTTTCAGCTCGTCGGCACATTCCTGCAGGAGAGCCAATTCGTTTGGCGCAAGGCGAATTTCTAAACGCTCGGTTTTTTTGTTGGTTGTCGGTCTGCCTTTCGGGGACATATTCACACCTCCTTTATTTCTGCCCGTGCATATATAATAACATTTGCCCGTGCAGAAGTCAAGAGATTTTCAAATATTCTACACTCCGCACAAAAGCGGGGTTTTCTTTTTGTACAAACATAACAAACTGACTAGTCAAGTCCCTTTTAAAAGATTACAGTTTTCGGACGAAAGTTTACAGTTTTCAAAGAAAAATCTGTGCTATAATGAATATAAGGCAATCAATAGAAAGCGAGGTGAACACAATGAAAGGCTCAGAAGTCAGAGCGATGATAATCGGCGAGGGTATCAGACTTTGGAAAGTTGCTGATGCATTGGGCATTACCGATAACTACCTCTCACGCAAGCTAAGATACGACTTTACCGATAAAGAGGTAGAACAGATCAGGGCGGCAATCGAAAAAATCAAGCAGGCAGAAAAAGAAGAACAGGCATAATAGGAGGTACATTTATGAACAAGTTACAGGTATTTAACAATCCGAATTTCGGTCAGGTCAGAACAATCGACGAGAACGGCAAGGTGCTGTTTTGCGGCTCTGATGTCGCAAAGGCGCTTGGCTACGACCAGCCACACAAGGCTATAGAACGCCATTGTAGGTATGGTATGAAATGTACCGTACCTAAGTCGGATCGTAGCCATGT
>JAZNTS010000186.1:0-7006 GCA_045591905.1 Oscillospiraceae bacterium
GCTTAACAGCCGAGAGGACTTCGACAGAATAAAGCACATCGTAAGCGAAAAGGCGGAGATAGGAGATGTAAAAAGAGCAGCGGAATTCTATCAGCTTATCCGTTATAGCTACGCAAGCGGCTGCGACAGCTTCGGCGGAAAGCCTCATTCCATGTGGGGAAACTTCCCCCTTATTGAACAGGCCTGCCGCAGATTGCAAAAGGTTGTAATAGAAAACAAGGACTTTGAGAAGCTCATCACGCAGCAGGACAGCGAGGTGAGCTTTTTCTATTGCGATCCGCCGTACTTCAATACGGAAAGCTATTATGAAAATGTAGGGTTTACAACCGCCGACCACGAACGCCTCCGAAATATCCTTACGGGGATAACGGGAAAATTTATGGTATCCTACAACGACTGCCCCGAGATACGCAGTCTTTATGAGGGATACGAGATGTACTCATACGAGCGCATCAATAATATTCGTCAGAGATTTGACGGCGGCAGTATGTTCGGCGAGCTGCTCATAGCGAACTATGACATGGGAGAGCGTCTCAATACAAGCAGACAGCTCTCCCTATTCGATTTTGAAGGAGAAAGCGATGTTAACATTTGATTGCAGGGTTACAAAGAACGGTAATCTGAAGCTCACAAAACAGGCACAGGAAATCCTCGGCGTTACCGCGGGCGATACAGTCAGGGTAAGCGTTTACGGCGATGGTATCCGTATTCCGCAGGAGATACTCGACACCGCAGGTCTCGACGCTGACAGCAATCTCGAGATTTATGCAGATAACGGTATTGTGATAGTGCAGGAGGCGGACGGGGATGAATAATACCGATATCGTGCTGTTCAGGCATGAGGAGTTCGGTGAGATTCGCACGCTTGAAATTAACGGTGAGCCTTGGTTCGTCAGCAAGGATGTGGCATTGACATTAGGATATACAAATCCAACAAAAGCGCTTAATGACCATGTTGACAAAGAAGATATGAGTTTTAACGAAACGTTAAAACTCAGCAGACAGTCGGGAGTTTGGCTTATTAACGAAAGCGGTCTGTACAGCCTTATTCTTTCAAGCAAGCTGCCAAATGCGAGAGCATACAAGCGTTGGGTGACCTCGGAGGTGCTTCCGTCAATCCGAAAGCATGGTGCATACCTCACAGCCGAGGCTCTGCATAAGACATTGAGCGATCCGAGAGAGCTTGCGAAGCTCCTCGCCGCTCTTGCGGACGAGCAGGAGAAAAATCGTCAGCTTGCCACAGAAAACGCATTTCTTACAGTAAAGGCAGGATATTACGACAGAATTCTGAACAGCAAAAATTCCGTACCCGTAACGCAGATCGCCCAGGGAAACGCTGAACAAATCAAATTCGCCCCGCTCAAACCCGAAACTCACGGGGCTGAATTTGATACGCTTCGCTATGTTCAGCGTGTCCCTTTGGACTATGGTATGACGGCGGTTGCATTCAACAAAATGCTGCACGAATTCAAGGTGCAGTATCCCGTAGGCAAGGCTTGGGTGCTGTATGCGGATTACGCAAACAAAGGCTACACGCAGAGCAAGACCTATTCTATCACCGAGGAGAAAAGTGTAATGCAAGCAGGACGCTTGCAGGCTGCCCCAAAGCCCGGCACGGACGCCGGGCAACAGAGGGCAGCACAGCATACCTGCTGGACGCAGGCAGGGCGGCTGTTCTTGTATCAGTTCCTTATGGAAAGAGGAATCCTGCCCGTATGCGAACAGGAGGAGTAATGGAGAGGCTATACAGATATTCCATTACCGAAGCCAAGCGAAACGACGAGGTCGAAGTGTGGCGGAACAGCCAAAGAGAGAATATCCGCTGTAAGGAGTTCCTCGACAAGTAGGTCTCCGAAAAATTTGACGGATATAGACTTCCCGCGGAGTGTGCGGAGCTTACGATAAAGGAGTTCGGCTTTGATCGCACAATGTGGGTAATAGCCAATAGCATAAAACAGCGTGAGGGCGACGGCAGAATCCATCGTGAAAATCGGGAATGGGCAAATTCATTCTACATTCCGAAAAGCGACTCAAATTATAGCTTCTCCCTCAGATCGCATAGCTGTATCGTGGACGGACTTGCGGCACAGGTGCAGAGAATGTATGCCGAGCTTAATCTCTTTGACGGACGGCATATATTGCAGTCAGACGAGCCGCAGGACTATACAGATAAGCTCCTCGTATTAAGGGCGGAGGTTCTGAAGGAGGAATACCGCACACCCGAAAATCAGCTTTTCTATGCAACGGGCGGCTTTGGCTGCTCACCCTCGGCAAGCGGAAGAAAGGTATTCGGAGAGTTTCTCTTGGACGGAGAGCAGACCAGCTTCGACCGCCACGATTTTATGGGAATAATCTCTTCCGAGCATATCCCCGAGTGGGCGCAGGAAAGGCTCACACAAATAACCGAAGCTCGTAACGAGCAGAGCAATTCACCAAAACTCAATATGTGAAAGCCGTTCCATGTGGACGGCTTTTTTGCATATATATCACTTTAATTTATGGAGGAAAAACATTATGAAGAAGATCATCACAAAGGCAACACTCAAGGCACTTCAGGCAAAGCAGCTCCTTGCTTCCAAGAGAGGCGAGAATTTCGTAGACAGCGGTATCAAGATTCTCATCGCTGTCGTAATCGGTGCACTTCTCCTCGGCGGTCTTTACGCTCTCTTCGGCGACACCATTCTCCCCACCCTTACAGAAAAGGTTGAGGAAATGTTCGAGTTCGCAGGCTGATGAGCAAGGCCGGTATGTGGCTGGTAATGCTCCTTGCGGTTCTGTTTCTTGCAAAGCCGCAGGGCGCTGTTCCTGCCGAAACCTTATCAGAAACACAATATTCAGTATCTGCTTGCGTCGAAGCCGAGGAAGAAACGGATAATACGGCGGAAATTATTATCTTTTTTATTATTCTGTTTATAACCATCGGCATAATTGCACAGGCACAGGAAATGGAGAACAACAATGAAGTTAGATGTTAAAATCACGAAAATCGCACCCGCAGATAACGGAGTTCGTGCGTATGCGTCCGCTACCCTTGATGACTGCTTCGCCATCAGAGGGCTGAAGCTCGTGGACGGCAAAAAGGGGCTGTTCGTCTCTATGCCCACCTATCAGAAGAAGGACAAGAGCTATGCGGATGTGTGCTTCCCCACCACAGCGGAGTTTAGAGAGCAGCTCAACAATGCTGTGATAGAGGCGTATCAGCAGTACCTCGCACAGCACCTTAATCAGAATCAGCAGTCCGCCCCTTTTGCGGAAACGGAGCAGAGTAACGACAGCCCTGCTCCGACTATGGGAATGTCGATGTAATTATCTCATTCGTCCCTTGACAAATATATTATTATATGATATTATATAAGTAAGAAAATAGGTGCATTTTATATCATTAAAATATCATTAGAAAGGGGCGATCATTGTGAGAAACGGAATATACAGCCAATGGCTTGAAACAAAAATCAAGGCGATCCCCGCAGGAGAACCGTTTGAGAGTACGCAGATAGCACAGCTTCTTGAAACGGCATTCGGTATTACTTCGGAAAATGCCAAAACCATCACCAATAACAAGCTGAAGCGTATGGCAGACGAGCAGCAGATAAAGCGCATAAGCAAAGGCGTGTATTATCTTACAAAGGAAACCGTATTCGGTACGGTAACGCCCGATTACGACAGATATGCAGTTCAGATGTTGACTCAGGACACAAACGGAGTTATAGGCTATGAAAGCGGTGCTTCGTTTCTTAACAGAATCGGGCTGTCCACTCTTATAGCAAAGGATATTGAGATTATTTCCAACGGCTACCGCAAAAAGCTCCCCACAAATTGTCATGTTATTGCAAAGAAGCCTATTGTGCGTGTGACCGATGAGAATTATCAGTATCTGCAGATTCTGGATACCGTTTCGGATATGAGGCGGCTCCATATAGATTCTCCGAATCCAAAGGCTTTAGTAAACAGGACTATCCAAAGCAGACTGCTTGATCCCATAAAGCTGCTTGGATATGCAAGAAGATATTATCCGCAGGCTGTTGTGCTGGATACGGTAGACATTATTACGGGAGGTGACGGTGTATGATGCTTCACGAGGACAAGGACGCCTTTAAGGTGCTTATCTCATCGGTAAGTCAGCGTTCGAACATCCGCGAGGATATTATTGAAAAGGATTACTATCTTACACTGCTTTTATCACAGCTTGCAGATAAGCAGACTGAGCTTCCTGCATACTTTAAGGGCGGAACAGCTTTATATAAGGCGATAGGAAGAATGATAAGATTTTCCGAGGATATAGACCTTACAGTCGAAATACGGGATTGCTCCCGCAATCAGGGAAAGCGCAGACTTGAAAAAGCTGCAAACGGGTATTCGCTTCTGCCGAGAACGGATGACAAGTCCCTTGAAATCAATAACAAGGGCAGCATTACAAGTGTGTATGTATATGAGCCTATGACGGTTATAGACGCACAGGATCAGCTGCAGCGTTTTGGCAGAGTAAAGGTGGAGGCAACATCGTTCACTATCAGCGAACCGTATGAGTCTTTGGAGGTTTCAGCCTTGATCTATTCCGAGGCAACCCCCGAACAGCAGAAAATTCTTGCAAGTAATTATAACCTAAAGCCCTTTATTGTAAATACGATAAAGTTGGAACGAATATTTGCAGATAAAATACTTGCTGCAGAATTCTATTACTCACGAAATATGCTTTTTGATACAGCAAAGCACATCTTTGATTTATCGGTAATGATGGAAATGCCTAGAATTAAGGAAATGCTGTCACAGCCCGATGAATTTATAACAATGCTTTCATATAAGCGTATTGAGGAAAGAGAACGAATTGGCAGCGACTTATCGGATAAACCTTTTTCTGAGTTTGAGCTGTTCGGCGCAATAGGCTCGGATATGAAGCTTCAAAGGGCTTTTGAGCAAATGCAGAGAATTTATGTTTTTCAAGATGAAGATTTACTCGCTTTCGCCACAGTTCAGCAAAGGCTCACAAGGCTCGACGACATTCTTCTTTCTCTTGATGAGGGACTTTCTGTTGAGGCAGAACCTACACATGAATTCACGCTGAAAATCTAAAAAACACAATATCAGTAAACGCAATCCGCAGAGAAATCTGCGGATTTTTTGCATTCAGAACACATTTATGGAGGTAAAAAACACTATGAACAAGTTTATGACAAAGGTAACACTCAAGGCACTTCAGGCAAAGCAGCTACTCGCATCCAAGAGAGGAGAAAACTTCGTTGACAGCGGCATCAAGATTCTCATTGCCGTCGTAATCGGCGCACTTCTCCTCGGCGGTCTTTACGCTCTCTTCGGTACAGTGCACGGTGTTACATAATCAACGTCAAAGAAGAAGCACTGATGTTTCACAACCTAACTCCGATGGAGGGTTAGGCAACGGAGATATACGGCATTATTTATTGGCCTCGACTTAGAGAAGCACATCACCCTGTGCTTTTTACTACGGAATATATGAGATTTTTCATTGCAAGATAGAGCAATGTTTCATAGACAAGATTAAAATGCGTTAAATATATCTAACCACACCTATGTCTTTTTTCTAAAAAAAGAACCACCTTTTTCTTTTGTTAAAGAATCAGGTGGTTTTGTTATTTGGGTTGATAGCTGAACTTTTTGACATATATTTTTGTGCGTGTTCATTTTAAAAAGTGAAATCGTCACTCAAGTTTTGGCTTTTAGTCAAACGATTTAATACATTTAGTTATTGTGTGCTTATACAGACAGTATATTATTTATTTCCTCTACCATATCGTTTATGGAGGTTATCTGCTCTGTCATGCGATCAATATCGTTTGCGTTGCTCTCAGCCATAGCGGTAATAGATACAAACTGTTCGTTTTCCGTGCGTATGCTACCCGCAATATCCTGATTTATCTGTACTGTATTCCTAACGATCTCGTTCTGCTTTGCGTAGGCATTGCCCATCTGACCAACAGCCTCGGAGGAAGTATTCAGCAGCGTGCTCATTTCCTGCATTCCGCAGAAAACATCGGAGAAATACTCGTTCTGTTGCGACAACTTTCGCGAGTTGTTCTGAACGTGCATTGTTATTTCGTTCACATTATTCTGTACCCTATTTATCGCTCTTTCAACCTGACAGAGCGTATTTTTGGTTTTTTGCGCAAGAGATCCTACCTCCTGTGCAACAATGGCAAAGCCTTTGCCAGCCTGACCTACTCGTGCAGCTTCAATAGAAGCGTTTATCGAAAGAATATGCGTATTTGTTGAGATATCATCGATAAGCTTTAGGGTGATTCCTATTTCCTTCACGGCAGCAGATAGCTTGTCGGCAACCGCATTGGTTTCTTCCATTGCCTGTGTTACCTCGCCGTTTACTGTCTGGAGATTGCCAAGCAGCACCTCGTTGTCCTTGGATTTCTCCAGCAATCTAACTGATGCCGTTTCGACCTTTTCTACATTATCAGAAACCTCCGCCTCCCATCTGTTCAGTTCGTCAAGGTTTGAAAGGCTCTCCTCAGTCTTACGGCTGAGCATATTACTGTTCTGCATTAGCTGTGCACTTGTATCTGTTAGCTTTTCGGCGGATTCTCCCTCGTTTACAGCAATCTCCGATAGGGTAGCGCTTGCAGCAGCCAGCTTTCCGGAAAGCTCCTGTACAGAGTTAAGTACACTCTGAGTTCTCTCTGTGTTGCGTTCCAATTCGTCCTTCTTTGCATTGACAAGAAATCTGCCGATAAGGTATGTAAGCAACACAACGGTCGGCAGCGACAGAGCAACGCAGATTATTCTATCAAGGAAATTCACCATAAAGTGCTCGCCCTCAGCAGGCAGGTGTATCTCCCCATAAAGGAACCATGCAACCACCAGCGAACCCGCAATTTCAGCAGAGGCAACCGCTACCATCTCGAAATCGAGGAAGAACGATGTGAGGATAACAAAGAAAAACGCAAAACCCCAGAAATCCGTTGCAGGAATCATATATAGAATGAAGTTGAACTGGATAAGCATGATAAGCACGAGGAACACC
>JAZNTS010000187.1:0-4137 GCA_045591905.1 Oscillospiraceae bacterium
CTTATGGTTAAAAAAGTAAAGGGCGGTATTCTTTGGGGAATACTCGGAACATGGGTGCTCGGCATGATCTGTCAGCTCACGGGACTTTACGACCCGAGCGTGAACGGAAGTCTGTTCCCCGATTTCAGTAACGGTATTTCCGTTCCCTCGCTTGAGCCGATCTTCTTCAAAATGGATTTCAGTCAGATACTCAGCATTGATTTTGTTGTTGTAGTATTTGCATTCTTGTTCGTTGACCTGTTTGACACCCTCGGAACACTGATGGGCGTAGCTTCCAAGGCTGACCTGCTTGACAAGGACGGCAAGCTCCCGCGTATCAAGGGCGCGCTCCTTGCCGACGCTATTGCTACTACCGCGGGCGCTATGATGGGTACTTCCACAGTTACCACATTCGTTGAGAGCGCTTCGGGCGTTGCGGAGGGCGGCAAAACAGGACTTACCGCTGCAGTCTCCGCACTGCTTTTTGCGGTTTCGCTTGTGCTTTCGCCGATATTCCTTGCGATACCCTCGTTTGCAACTGCGCCTGCGCTGGTTATGGTAGGCTTCCTCATGATGACGTCCGTTGCAAAGATAGATTTCAGCGACTACACTGAGGCTGTACCCGCGTTTATCGCAATAATGGCTATGCCTTTCATGTACAGTATTTCCGAGGGAATAGCACTCGGCGTTATCTCCTATGTGATAATCAACCTCGTAACAGGTAAGCACAAGAAGATATCTCCTCTGATGTATGTCCTTGCGGCGCTGTTTATACTGAAATATGTTATGATATAAAAGTTAAGAGGCGGCTGAAAAGCCGCCTTTTGCGTTTGTTGCCGCTAATTTAATAAATTTAGGTTTTAGTACTTGAAAATTTCGTCAAAATCGTATATAATAATATAGTATGTAAATTGGAGGAGTGTTGTCGCTCCCAAACTATATTGAAAGGAACTCACCTTATGGAACTCAAGACCATACAGCACCTGTGCGAGCTGAGCAAGCTCAATTATGAGGACGAGGCGCTTGAAAAGGTTATGTCCGAAATGACCGATATCATCGAGCTTATGGACACCATCAAGAGCTTTGACCTTACTTATGATGATACAAAGGACAACAACAGCATCAAATTCTGCGAAACACGCGAGGACGTTGCCAAGCCCTCGTTCCCGACAGAAAAGCTGCTCAGTAATGCGGAAAACACCGACAACTGCTATGTTGTGCCCAAGGTAGTTGAGTGATAGGAGGTACGGGTATGGATTTAACAAGAGCAAAAATACGCGACCTCAGAAAGGCGCTTGACACAAAGGAGATAGGCGCGGCAGAGCTTTGCGGCGAGTATTTCAAGAAGATTGAGGCTTCCGATGACAAGCTTTTGTCCTATATCACAGTAACCAAGGACAAGGCTATGGAGATGGCGGCTGACGCACAGAAGAAGATTGACGCGGGCGAAGCCTCCATGCTTACGGGTATCCCGATAGCAATTAAGGATAACATCTGCACCGACGGCGTTAAGACTACCTGCTCCAGTAAGATGCTGGAGAACTTCGTGCCGCCCTATGACGCGACAGTTATCGAGAACTTAAAGAACGAGGGCTATGTGCTGCTCGGTAAAACTTCTATGGACGAGTTTGCGATGGGCGGCTCAAACCAGACCTCCGCTTTCGCAAAGACCAAGAACCCTTACGATCTCGAAAGAGTTCCGGGCGGTTCTTCGGGCGGCAGTGCGGCGGCTGTATCGGCTTCGCTTGCTCCTTGTGCGCTCGGCTCGGATACGGGCGGTTCTATCCGTCAGCCTGCTTCTTTCTGCGGCGTTACGGGTATAAAGCCCACATACGGCAGAGTTTCACGTTACGGACTTGTTGCATTCGCAAGCTCCCTCGACCAGATTGGCCCTATCTGTAATGACGCACACGACTGCGCAATCATGCTTAATGCAATCTGCTCTCAGGACGCACATGACGCTACCAGCGCAAGGGTCGATATCCCCGATTTTACCGCAAAGCTCGGTCAGTCCGTTAAGGGCATGAAGATAGCTATGCCCAAGGAGTTCTATTCCGATGATATCGATGATGAGGTGAAGTCCTCCGTTGTTGCAGCGGCAAAGACCTTAGAGGCTCAGGGCGCGCAGCTTATAGACTGCTCCATTCCCGGACTTAAATACGCTATCCCCGCTTACTATCTCATCGCCTGTGCCGAGGCTGCTTCAAACCTCTCGCGCTTTGACGGTATCAAGTACGGCTACCGCGGCGAGGGAAGAACCTTTGAGGATCTTATCCGCGACAGCCGCTCCAAGGGCTTCGGCGAGGAAGTTAAGCGCCGTATCCTGCTCGGAAACTATGCGCTTTCCAGCGGCTACTATGACGCATATTACAAAAAGGCTCTTGCGCTTAAGCAGGAGATTATCAAGGAATATAACGAGGTATTCGATATCGCCGATGTTATCCTCACTCCCACAGCGCCCTCTGTTGCTTACAAGATAGGCGCACAGGACAACGACCCCGTTAAGATGTATCTTGCGGATATCTGCACGGTTACAGTAAATATCGCGGGACTTCCCGGCATAAACACGACCTGCGGCTACACAGGCGAGGGAATGCCTATCGGAATGTCGGTGATCGGCAAGCGCTTTGATGAGCAGACGATCTTACAGTGCGCAGACGCGTTTGAGCAGACCTTTGCTCCCACTGCGCCCAAGCTTTAATAGGAGGTGTCGGAATGAGTGCATATTTTCCTACGATGGGTCTTGAGATCCATGCTGAGCTTCTGACAAATTCCAAGGTGTTCTGCACCTGCTCCGCTGAGTTCGGCGGCGAGCCTAACTCGCGCTGCTGTCCCGTTTGCAGCGGTCTTCCGGGAACGCTTCCCGTACTCAACAGACGCGCTGTTGAGTACATTATAAAGGCGGGCTATGTCATGAACTGCGATATCAGCCGCTTTACAAAGTGGGACAGAAAGAACTATTTCTACCCCGATCTGCCCAAGGCTTATCAGATTTCCCAGATGCCGCGCCCCGTCTGCCTTGACGGTCATGTTGACATCAAGGTGAACGGTGAGGATAAGGTAATTCGTATCAACCGTATCCATCTTGAGGAGGACGCAGGTAAGCTCGTTCACGATGATGTGAACAGAATTTCCCTTGCAGACTACAACCGCTGCGGTATTCCGCTTATTGAGATAGTAACAGAGCCTGATTTCCACAGCGCTGATGAAGTTATTGCATTCTTTGAGAAGATAAAGCTGTTGCTTCAGTACGCTGGTATCTGCGATTGTAAGATGGAGCAGGGAAGTATCCGCTGCGACGTTAACATCTCAATCGCGCCTAAAGGAAGTAATGAGCTTGGAACTCGTACCGAGCTTAAAAACCTCAACTCTCTCAAGGCTATCGCAAAGGCTATCGAGATCGAGATCGACCGTCAGGAGGAGCTTCTCGACAACGGCGAAAAGGTTATCCAGCAAACGCGCCGTTTTAACGAGGCTGCAGGTGAAACTGTTGCGATGCGCTCCAAGGAGGACGCACACGACTATCGTTATTTCCCCGACCCCGATATTCCTCCCATCATCTTCACCGAGGAGGAGCTTGACGATATCCGCGCATCTCTTCCCGAAATGCCCGAGCAGCGCGTTGCGCGCTATGTTGAGAAGTACGGCGTAAACGTAAAGGACGCTGACACTATTGTTGGTGACAAGCGTGTTTGCGACTTCTTTGACGAGGCTGCGCAGGACAGCTCCAATCCCAAGGCTGTCGCAAATTACCTTGTCGGCGAGTTCATGCGCCGCGTAAATCTTGGTGAGCTTGACCTCGACAACATCAAGTTCAGCGGCAAGCAGTTTGCTCAGCTTGTTGAGTACCTTTACGGCGACAAGCTTTCACAGGCTAACGCTAAGGTAGTTCTCGGCGAAATGGCTGAAAACGGCGGCGATCCCAAGGCTATTGCAGATGAAAAGGATCTCTGGATAAAGGAAGATAACGACCTGCTTGCAAAGGTGGTTGACGAGATAATCGCGAACAACCCCAAGCCCGTTGAGCAGTACAAGAACGGCGATCAGAAGGTGTTCGGCTTCTTTATGGGTCAGGCAAACAGAGGCCTCCAGGGAAAAGCAACTCCCAAGTCAATCAAGGAGTGCTTAGAGGCAAAATTAAAGAGTTTGTAAATAAAA